>CALKGG010000144.1 GCA_938084885.1 uncultured Acidimicrobiales bacterium | reverse complement strand
ACGCGGCTCTCGTAGGCGAGGGCTTCGAAGGTGTCGTCCGTGAGGTTGTCGAGGATGATGCGTCGCGTTGCATGGTCGTTCAACTGATCGAACCCGTCGAGGAACCGATCGGCTGAGCGCCAGTTCTGATTTACGACGCGTTGGATGTCGACCTGCAGCGCTATCGGATAGGTCGTCACTCTTGCGCGTGTGTTGACCCAGTTGACGCCGTGCGTTCCGACTGCGCTGATGCCCGTCACCGTTGCGACTGTGCCGGTTGCGGTTTTGAATCCGTCGAGGTTTTGTTGGCCAATGACGGGCCGGAGAACTGGGTCGAGGGTGCCGAGGGCGATGGTGCCGGTTACTTCTGCGGTGATTTCGGTGGCGCCAAGGATGCGAGCACCGGGTGTTGCGCCGGTGCGGAGGAGGCTGAACGATGCGGGTGCTGCTGCGGTGCCGACACCAACGAGCGCTCCGTTGATGGTGTTCGAGGCAAGGTCGTCGGTGAGGTCGAGGTTGTCGGACGTGGCGTTGATCGCAACGGTTGTTCCGGCTGCAGCGATGAGGCCCGCAACAATGACGCTGCCTGCGCCGGCTGTCGCAATGGTGAACGCTCCGGCAGCGACGAGGGCGCTTGCCGTTGCGAGGCTGTTCTTGTTCTCTTCCCACCAGGTCTGGTCGAAGAGGTCTCCATCGATGACGACCTCGAGGGCTTGAATCTCCTCGCTGGTCAGGTCGGCACGGTTGGCGTCGAGGAACGCTTCATAGTCGCTCTTGGAGAGGTGCCCGTCGACTGGCCCGCCTTGATGGGAAACGTCGATGTCGAGACGGTGCTCGTCGAGCTGAGCGAACGCGAACTGTTTGTTCTCGAAGTTGGCGAGGTCAGCAACCGAATAGTTCTGATCATCAGCCGCCAGCGATCCGAAGCCGTTGGCGTTGGCGAAGAGGTCGGTATGGCTTGCGGTGTCGATGCGGGCCAGCAGCTGCGGCTGGTCGAGCAGCGTCTGGGCTGCCGACACTTCATCGGTGCTGAACTGGTCGGGGTTGGCAACGACGTAACGAAGGTTGTGAATGGTGACTTTGCCATCGGCCCGTACTGGACCAGGAGTCGGCATGTAAGCAGCGTTGTATCCATAACTACCGGCGGCTGCGTTTGGGTCTTGGGCGGTGTCGAACGTGTCGAAGTGTTCGCTGAAACCCTGCACAGCGAGGAGCTCGGCGCCGGTCAGGCCATAGACGTCTGCATTGGCGACCAACTGCGCGGCGGTTTGATAGTTGACGCCGTGGTTCTCGACCAGGCTCGTGATCTCGTCGAAGTCGTGGCCTTCGGTTACGGCCCAATACAACGCATGCGTCGCGGTTTCGAGTTGGGCGCCTTCGAGGCCCGAAGCGACCAAGGCTTCGAATCCAGCATCGATGTGTGTGAGCAACTCTTCGGCCTGTTCACGGCTCACGTCGTGATCCGTCATCACTGCTTCGATACGTGCCTCGGTGGCGATGTGGTCGACATCGGTCGCCGATGGGTCGCTATCCGCAATCTCTTCGAGCAACTCGCGTCGCTCACGCAGCAATGCATCGAAGAGCGGGTCGTTGTCGGTGCCGTTCCAGTTCGCGATTGCGTCATTCAGTTCGCCGAGACGCATCGCATCGAGGCGCAAGCCATCGGTCGAACGCAGCAGGTCGACTCGCCACACAAGATCGGCCTTGTCTTCACCGAGACCATTCGCTGTTTCGAAGAGCGCAGGTATCGGACCGTGCACAGGGTTCTGGCCGGGCATGTCCAACAACGCCAGCGCTTCGGTCACCAACGGCGAGAGTTCGGCCATCGCGTCCTGCACCTGACCGGCTACACGGCCGTAACTATCGGCCAACGCTTCCGCGCTATCCATGTGCATGCGAACAACTGGCATAACATGAAAGGTAACGAAAAGCACTCAATGCGTCAAAACGAGAAAACGTTCCCCTCCACAGGCATACCCGCACGCTTGCGCGGCGGTAGGTGAGTCAGGGCTTGGCCGAACTCGCTCAGGCGCTGCGTTGGCGCCGGGTGCTCGCCTGTTCCTGCTCTTCAGTTTCAGAGCTATCGGTTTCGAGCAAGTTGACGAGGTTGTTGCTCGAGTCGTAGCGCACCTCGGTCACGAGGTACGACGTGATCGAATCGACTCCGGGGATTGCACGAATCTCTTCTCGAATAACACGATTAAGATGCGAGACGTCGCGGCAGAACACATCGATCATCACATCGTGATCGCCCGCGATGACCGCCACATACCCAACGGCCTCGACCTTGGTCACCGCCTCGACGACAGGATCGAGGCTTCCGCCAGCCACGCGCAGAAGAAGTGTTGTCGTAATTCCCAAGCCGACCTTGGCCGGATCAAGCCACACATTGAGGTGCAGTGCACCGGACTCGCGCAGGGCATTGATCCGGTTGCGGACCGTTCCAATTGACACATCCATGGCCTTGGATATCTCGCTGTAGCTGGCGCGGCCGTCTGCGCCCAGCATCCGGACAATCTCACGGTCGATCGCATCAAGTTTCAATTTTGTCAACCCTTTGGCATTCAGCTTGCAATATTTGCAACATAGACCTAATTTCGCGAACGAACCAACAATGAGGGATGTCGTTCGATGAAGTTTGGATCGTTGAGAAGACTACTGATTGCGCTACTGACAATCGCATTGGTCGCAACGGCTTGTGGCGGTAGCGACTCGGCCGCAACCGGCGAGTCAACCGAAGAGGGGAGCGGGTCAGAAACCACTGACGGCTCCGAAGAAGGCGGCTCGTCCGACGACAGTTTCGTCTACGCCATGCCCTTCGGCATCTTCGACATCGACCCATCGTCGGCGTTCGGAACCGAGAACATCCTGCTCCAAAACGTGTACGAGACGTTGACGGTGTTCAATCCACCTGGCTCAGCCGACCTTCTCTCTCCCGGTCTCGCCGAGAGCTGGGAATCCAACGAAGACTCCACCGTGTGGACCTTCAACCTGCGTGAAGGCGTCACCTTCCACGATGGCTCAGACATGACCGCCGAAGATGTCGTCGCGTCGATCAACCGGACCATCGAGCTCGACTTGGGCGCAGCCTTCATCTTCTTCCCCGTCGTCGATGTCGTGGCCGTCGACGACATGACGGTCGAAATCTCACTCGAGTTCCCCGCACCGCTCGACCTCGCAATGTCGTCGAACTACGGCGCCTACATCATCTCCGCGGAAGCAGCTGGCGAAACCAGCGAATGGTTCAACGAAGGCAACGCTGCGGGCACCGGCCCCTACAGGCTGACCTCGTTCGACCCGACCGGGTCGACCACCCTCACCGCCTTTGACGGCTACTGGGATGGAGCAGCCGACATCACAAACGTTGAACTGCGTCTCATCGAAGACCCCGTGCTCGCCGAACAGCTCGTGCGAAGCGGCGACGCCGACTTCACCTACAACCTGCCATTCGACAGCTACAACGCACTCGACGGACAAGACGGTGTTGCTGTCACCCGCGGTCAATCGATGACCAACCTGTTCGGCGCCCTCAACCATGAGCGCCTCTCGCCCGAAATGCGTGAAGCACTCGTGCTGTCGTTCCCGTACGACGACGTCGAGACCTCGCTCTTCGGCGGCGAAGGAACCCGCGCCCAAGGCATCGTGCCCCAGACCGTGTTCGGATCATCGGACAGTCTCGACCTGCCCGAGACCGACCTCGAAGCCGCTGCCGCACTCGTCGCCGCGGCCGGTGCTGAAGGCACCGAGCTGACCTACAGCTACGACGCTGGCACGATCGAACAAGAACAGATCGGCACCGTCTGGCAGGCAAACCTCGCCGAGATCGGCATCGACCTCGTGCTCGACCCCCTCACCTTCGACGCACGCCTCGAACTCGCACAGTCCGACCCAGCAAACGCACAGGACATCTTCACCCTGTTCTGGTTCCCGACATTCGTGACGCCGAACGACTTCTTGTTCACCCTGTTCGCCTCTGAAGAAGAGCCCTTCTTCAACTTGGGCTACTACGCCAACCCCGACTTCGACGACCTCATCTTCGAAGCCGATGCCATCACCGCAACCGACCTCGACGGCGCAATCGAGTTGTTCCAAGAGGCACAGCAGCTGTTGATCGACGACAACGCCGCAGTCTTCATGCTCGACGTCCCCGAAATTTCGGTCATCGCCGATGACATCAACGGATTCGAACCCAACCCCGCCTACGCCAACGTCGTGCAATTCCACGACCTCTCACGAGGATAGAAATACGGCAAGGCTGTAGTCGTGCCCTACCTGGTTCGACGATTCCTCACGAGCCTGCTCGTCATCCTCGGAGTCATCACCATCACCTTCGTGGTCGCTCGTTTGGTGCCGTCGGACCCTGCAGCGCTGTATGCGGGGCCGAGGGCCCGACCAGCCCAAGTCGAACAGGTGCGTCAAGATTTGAAACTCGACGCGCCGATCGTCGAGCAATACGTGTCGTACCTCGGCGAGCTCTCCCGAGGTGACCTCGGCATCTCCTTCGCCACACGCCAACCAATCCTCGATGACGTCGTCGATCGGTTCCCCGCCACCCTCGAACTCGCCCTACTCGCCACGTTGCTGTCGATGGTCATTGGCATCCCGCTCGGGGTGCGGGCTGCTGCGCGCCAGAACAAAGCCAGCGATACGTCACTGCGGCTCCTCGCCGTGACCGGCGTGTCGATACCGGTGTTCTGGGCGGCGTTGCTGTTGCAACTGTTCTTCGCGAGCCGGCTGGGATGGTTTCCACTCTCGGGACGACTGCCGTCTGACGTGTCGTTCAACGAGCCGACCGGCTTCTTCCTGATCGACTCGATTCTGTCGGCAAGCCCGTCGAATGTGTGGGCCGTGTTGCGACACCTCGCCATGCCCGTCACGGTTATGGCGCTCTTCCCGCTCGGGCTCACCACCCGCCTCATCCGCTCGTCGATGATCGACGTGCTCGCCGAGCCTTACAGCGAAGCTGCACGCCTCGCCGGCGTGCCCGAACGAACCGTCCTCTACCGCTTGGCGCTCAAGAACGCGTTAGCGCCAGCACTCACGATCCTCGGGTTGACGTTCGCGTTCTCGGTGTCGTCAGCGTTCCTTGTCGAGGCCGTGTTTGGCTGGCCGGGCATCGGCAGCTACCTCACCAGTGCAATCCAGCGGCTCGACTTCCCCGTCATCACCGCCGGGGCGCTCGTCATCACCGTGGTCTACGTCGTGGTCAACCTGCTGCTCGACCTGCTGCACGCAAAGATCGACCCTCGGGTGCAGCTGTCATGACCGCCGTGCTCTCCGGATTCACCCGCCGCGGCACGCCCCACCCCGGCGGAACAGTGTGGCGGTTCCGCCGCAACAAACTCGGGCTCGCTGCCCTCTCGATCATTACGTTCTACATCGTCGTCGCTGTCTTGGCGCCGGTGATCACGCCATTCGCCGATCAGGGACGAGGCACACCCGACCTGCCGAACCGGCTCATGGCTCCGAACTCGACCAACTGGCTCGGCACCGACGACGTCGGCCGTGACGTCATAGCCCGATTACTGTTCGGCGCCCGCACTGCGCTGCTCATCGCGTTCGGTGTTGTCTCGGTCTCGGTGGTGATCGGGGTCGTCATTGGTGCAACAGCCGGATACTTCGGCAGGTGGATCGACGAAACGCTGATGCGCATCACCGACATGTTCCTCGCCTTCCCGCCGCTTCTCCTCGCCGTGATCGTCGCTGCATCGCTCGGCCCCAGCACACGAAACACGATCATCGCAATCACCGTCTCGTGGTGGCCCTGGTACGCACGCCAGATCCGCGCACAAGTCTTGAGCCTTCGCGAACGCCCCTACGTCAAAGCCGCCCAAGCGCTCGGCGTTCCCAACCACCGAGTCATTGGCCAACACATCATCCCAAACGCCATGACCCCCGTCTGGGTGCAGGCAACCGCCGACCTCGGCGCCGTCATCCTCGTCGCGGCCGGATTGAGCTTCGTTGGCTTGGGCACCCGCCCACCGGGCGCAGACTGGGGGCTCATGATCGAAGAAGGCCGCAGCTTCGTGCTCGCCGGCCAGTGGTGGATTGCTGGGTCGGCCGGCGCTGCAGTCACCATCCTTGCGCTCGCGTTCAACCTGATCGGCGACGTCGTGCACGAGGTCACCAGCACGAAGGCAGGCGACTGATGGCTGGGCGCGAATCGGTGCTGGCAATGCACGACCTGCGAGTCACCTTCAACCCACCGACCGGACCCGTCGACGCCATTCGAGGCCTCGACTTGGCGATCCACGCCGGAGAGGTGCTCGGCATTGTGGGCGAATCGGGTTCGGGTAAGTCGGTCACGTTCCGTTCGGTCCTCGGCCTTACCCCACCATCGGCGACCACCAGCGGGACGATCACCGTCGGCGGCAAGTCAGGGACGCCCACCGAAATGGCGCCAGAGGCCCGAGCCATTTCGGCCATGGTCTATCAGAACCCGGGAGCCGCGCTGAACCCGGTCTTCACCATTGGCCAACAACTCACGCTCGTTGCCCAAGACGAGAACGAATCGAACCTCGCCGACCTGCTCGACCAAGTGGGCCTCCCCGAACCGGCGAAAGCGCTCGACTCGTACCCGCACGAATTCTCCGGTGGCATGCAGCAGCGAGCGGTCATTGCCATGGCACTCGCACAACGGCCGAAGCTGCTCGTGGCCGACGAACCAACCACCGCACTCGACGTCACCACCGAAACCCAAATCCTCGACCTGCTCGTGAAGCTCGGGAACGAACGACAGATCGCGATTGCCTTCATTAGCCACGACCTCGGCGTCATCGGCAAAATCGCAGACCGCGTCGCGGTCATGCGGAACGGCGAAGTGCTCGAAACCGGCGCCACCCAACAGATACTCACCAACCCCGAACACCCCTACACCCAGATGCTCATCGCATCGAGCCCCGGCGCTCGCGAGACCGCCACCTTCACCGCAGCGGACGAGCCTGGGCTCCTCGAAATCGACAACCTGACCGTCGAGTACCGCAACCGCGATCGACGCGCGGGACGCAAGGTTCGAGTCATCGAAGGGCTCGGCCTAACGGTGGCCAAGGGCGAAACCGTCGCGTTGGTCGGCGAGTCGGGCAGCGGCAAGTCGACGCTCGCCAACGCCGTTGTTGGCCTCGTCCCGCACGTCGAAGGGTCGATCCGGTTCGACGGCCAAGACCTTGCCACCATGACAAGGGCTGAGAAGAAGGCGTTCCGTTCGAAGGTGCAGGTCGTCTTCCAAAACCCGCTGCTCTCGCTCAGCCCACGGCGCACTATTGCCTGGCAACTTCACGAACCGCTCCGGCTCTACACCGACCACACCAAAGCAGAACGCGACGAACGAATCGCCGAGCTGATGGGCCGCCTCGACCTCGACACCGAACTCCTCGACCGGCGCCCCCATGAGCTCAGCGGAGGGCAAGCACAACGCGTCGTCCTCGCACGGGCGCTCGCCGTCGACCCGACCCTCATCGTCTTCGACGAACCAACCTCGGCCCTCGACGTTTCGGTTCAAGTCGAAGTGCTCGAACTCCTCAACGAACTCAAAGTCGAACGCGAACTCACCTACCTGTTCATCACCCACGACCTCGCCGTGGCCCGCCACCTCGCAGACCGCATTGCGGTCATGCAGCACGGAAAGATCGTCGAACTTCGCGAGACTCAAGACCTCTTCGACGACCCTCAACACCCGTACACCCGCACCCTCCTCGCCTCCAGCGCATCGCTCGAGGCCCCTGCAGCATCCGGAGCATCCCGTGACTAACCGAACCACACTCTCCACCGAAGTCGACTGCGCCGACTTCGTCGAAGGCTGCCTCTACCTCGGCACCGGCGGCGGTGGAAGCGCAGAAGTCGGGCTCGCCGCGCTCACCACAGCGCTGCACGACGGACTCGACGTGGGGTGGGTCGACGTCGATTCGATCCCTGACGACGCCCTAACCGTGACCGCGTACTCGTCGGGGTCGATTGCGCCTCCAAGCCCAGAGACCGCCGAACTCATTGCGTCGCTCAACCTCGTCCACCCACAATCGCTCGACGACGCCATGGCCGATGCGATTCGCCAACTCGGCGACCACCTCGGACGCTCGGTTGTCGCCGTCGTGCCCGTCGAGATCGGCGCCGCGAATTCTCCCGGGCCAATCGTCGCAGCAGCACGTCTTGGCCTGGCCGTACCCGACGGCGACTACTCGGGCCGAGCTGCTCCAGACGAAATGCAGGGCACCCCTTTCCTGCATGGGATCAGTAGTGAACCGCTCACGTCGGTCGACGCATGGGGAAACAGCGCTGTCGTCACGAACGTGGCTAACCCATACATGCTCGAACGTGTCACGAAGATGTTGTCTATTGCTGGCGTCGACGGGACGAGCATTGCGTCGACGCCGATCGACGGCGCCGATATGAAACGCATCATCGTCCCCGGCACCCTCTCGCTCGCACTCCGCATTGGCCGGGCTGCGCGGCTCGCTCGCGAGGCTGGCGATGACCCAATCGAGGCGACGATCGATGCTGCCGGCGCATGGAGGCTCTTCGACGGACAGGTCGTCTCCAAAGAGTGGGAAGACCGTGACGGCTACATGTACGCCACACTCGAACTCGCCGGCTCCCTCCCGCGCACAACAGGTTCGTCAACGCTCAAGATCTGGATCAAGAACGAGAACCACGTGACTTGGCTCGACGGCGAACCATGGGTGTGCAGCCCCGACCTCGTCACGCTGCTCGACGCAACAACGGGCACCGCTCACACCTCGACAGACATTCAACCCGGCGACAAGGTCACCGTCGTTGGAATGAAGGGGCTCGAGTGCGCCCGCACCGCTGACGCTCTCGTCAACGCAACCGGCCCCACCTACTTCGGTTTCCCACACGTGCCGTACCGCCCGATCGAAGACCTGGTCTGATCGGGAACGGGCCGACTACGTGCACGGGGTGTCTCCAAGTCCGGCGCTTTCCGAGTTAGAGATCGAGGAGACTAACGTATGACCATGCCGACTACTCCAGATCCTCAATCGCAACGCATTGCGAAGGCGCTCAGGAGCGTTGAGGCCGCGCAAAATGGAAGAGCTGTCTTCGACCACCTCGAAGAAGGCCATACGTCAAAGACTCCCGAGAACGATCAGGTCACGCGCGAATTTCTGCACGACACGATTCGGTCTGCGATGGGTTACGGATACCCGGTCGAGGCGGTTGCAGTCGCAGCGCACATGTCCGTTGACGACGTCATGGCGATCACTGGCGACTCGGCTGCGTGAGCATTCGTTGATTTTGAATTCGCTCGATCACCGGGTCTAGCTCTATACGGCTTCGTTGTCCGCGAAGTCCACGAGGTCGTTAATGCGGCGGCTACGCGCATGTTCTGCCAGCGCTGTTTCGCAGTTGGGTGGGACATTGCGCTCAGGTGCGAACCACGGTTCCTGTCCAAGGCTGCGTAGCTCGTTGGGCTACTTCCCAGTGCCGAACTTGGAAGCGTCGTCTCCAGAACCTACGGTTTTGTGATGAACGGCCCATCTCTTGCCCAAGAGGACCTCGACCGATTCGTCGCACTGCTCGACCGGGCTGAGCAAGGCCCGCTCGATCGTGGCGAGAGGCTCGTCGGCACCGGTGCTGTGACCTTCGGTGAGGTCGAAGAGCGAAACGTAAAGGCAATCGTCAAGGGCACCGAGCGGTACGCCGTTCGGATCAACACGAACAACCTCACGTCATCATGCAGCTGTCCCGCCGCAGCCGATGGGTCATTCTGCAAACACTGTGTGGTGGTCGTACACGAACTGGTTCGTGCCCAAAGCGCCGATGCAAACAAAAACGCCCCGCCGACCGACCGACAACGCATCGAGGCCTACCTCAACGATCGCCCAGCGAGCGAGCTCGTTGCGCTGCTTCTCGACCAATCCGACTACGACGACCAGCTCGCCTCGGGCCTGCTCGCCAAAGCAATGGCAGCAAACGGCGAG
>CALKGG010000143.1 GCA_938084885.1 uncultured Acidimicrobiales bacterium | reverse complement strand
TAACCATTCATACCGACCCCATGTCGTTGTGCCCGGAGGTTCCGTTGCGGCCTGAGTCTCGGGGCTGACATTTCCTACCCGAGTGCCGAGCATCGATCGCTCACCGGTTGCGACTTGAACTCGGAACCTGCGGATTAAGAGCAGCCGAAGGTCAGTTTCGCTCCGTACCGGATTGTGCCCGAAAATGGCTTGTGAGCTGGGTAAACGGCGCTTTCGAGCATGTGGACCGTGTGGGGATATACCTGTGGATAACAGCCCGTCACGGATCTGTTGTGACCACCGTGTGACCACGGCGACCGCTATGACTGTGCCACGGACACGCAATCCAGGTTGCAGCGCCCATCGCTGTGTATCCAGTCGAGGACGTGCTGGACGGAGGTAGACATCCGCCGAGGCCCAGCCTCAGGATGGTCGGCGGGATCGGTCCGCGCTGCTTCTTCGAGCATTGATGCGTGGCGGTCACACGCCCCAGCGATCCGCCAGCAGGGGCGCTCGCCGAGACTTGGACTGATGCTGACGACTGAGATTGTGGGTTCCTGGTCGCAGAGCGGGTGAGCGCAACCGAGCACCATGCTCTCGAGATCGTTCGGCGGGTGTCCGCAGTTTCTTGAGCTGTCGCTCATCATCGTCGCCCAGACTGGGAGTTGCCGACCTCGAAGATCACGTTTTGGTCCCGAGCGTGGCCACGAAGCCTGCTTGTATCGGTGTACTCAGCGAGTCGGCTCTCAGCCGCTTCGACGTTGGTGCCCACCTCGTCCAACTGGACGTAGATGCCGCCAAAGCTCAGGGCCGTCTCGATCGATAGCTCGGCGATGCCGAGGCCGTCGATATCTCCGGCGACTGTGGCGCGGATGTCGATGGACTCTGTCGGCTGCCCGATGACGGCGAGCTCAACGCTGTCGTATCGGTAGTGCTCGAAGAAGTAGATGCTGGTCTCGATTGGTTCGCCGAATATCTTCCCAGCAACCTGGCGCCCGTTCATCGAGTGCCAGGTCGAGTCTGGGAGTGGCACCCAGTCGATGCTGAGGTTCGGCGAGACGGAACCGAAATCTCGACTCACGGAGGCGAAGTCGATGGTGAAGGTCCACGTCAGAGCGAGTGGGTAGCCCGCTGCTGGGTTCTCGAAGAGCAGGCCGGTCCAGGATCCATCGACGGGATTCAGCTCGTCGGAGCGCAGCGACTCGCTCATGATCCTTCACCTTGGCGGAATGGGTTTGGAGCGTTCTTTCTCGCGTCGACGTTGCTGGTGGCGGCTGCTGCGTCGAATACTTCCGGTAGACCGACGATGAACTCCTCGAGAATTGTGTCGCCTGCGCGCCGCAGGGATGCGATCTTGCCGTTCCTGTGGACGTCGAACCAGACCAATGGCAGCGTCGGGTCGTCGGTACCGAAGCCGAGCGATGCCTCCCACTGTCCGCCGATCCTGATTGACGGCGAGCCGTACTCGGCTTCGACTTGGTCGGACGATCGTGGTTGAATGTCGAGCCAGCGCGACGACGTGTTTACGAGGCGCCAGTACTCGTCTCGCTCGAGATAGCGGTCAAGCTCCATCCAACCCAAAGCGAGGCTGACCTCGACGATTGGCGCTTGTCCGATGCTCTTTGCGCAGGCGAGGTTGCCAAATGTCTGTTCGAGGGCGCCCTGGAAACCTGTCGATGACCACCACCCACGTTCGACGAGTTTGGCTCCGAGCGACTCGAGGGTTCGCTCAGCGCGGTTGATGAACGCGAGGTCACGGAGGTCGGTTTCGGCCTGGTGGCTCCCGAACATCGCGGGGCGGCGAACGCTTGAGTTGAAGCGGTCGATCAGCCTTTGTCGGTGCTCTCGGATATGGCAATGCCCTTCTGCTGCTGGATCTGAGATGTAGAGGTCGACCTCGTAGTCGAGCCCAAGCGCTGCGAGGCTCTCGATGGTGTCTGCATCGAGTCCGATGCTGGCACTGGTTGGGTTGGAGGCGAAGCAGAACAGGCTCGGCTCGACTTGGTGCCTGGTGCAGGCGGCCACGAACTCTTCTCGAACGGGGAGCAGCTGATCCGCCAGGTACCGAATGTGGTCACGAAGCTCGGCCGAGTCGAGGGCCCCCTCGGTGTTCAGAAGCCAGCCCGGTTGTTGGGACGGGCGCTCATCACCGGTGAGGGTGCGACTCGGCGAAATGCCGAGGGCTCGCGTGATTGCGTCTGGCTCAACCGACTCGCCAATGAGCCGGATGCCCGCGTAAACGCGAGTCGAGTCCCGGTACTCGGGTTGAGGAAATTCAACGGCCATCGGCCGTCCTGTTCAAACTCCGACCTTGCCGCTCTGGTCTCGGACCTGGCGCGCTCGAACCGCTGCGGACCGCACGGGTCATTGTCTGGATCATCGGACAGCCACCTGTTTCACCATGCCGCCAAGCTTGTGCTGCAGGCTGCGAAGTAGGGCGATCGCCTCGGCGTCTCTGATGCCTGTCGTTATCTCCCAGTCGATAGTCGACCCGAAGCTGGAGGCGAAGCACAGCTCGGTCGCCAGTAGAGCGCGGCCCCAGTCGCGAGCGGTGAGGGGCTCTTCGAACTTCAGCCTCTCCCGAAGGCCCCGGCCATCCCGGTAGAGACCTTCGACATCGGCGAACCCCATCAGCTGAGCGACCGAGTCGGTGCAACTGGTTGGCCCGCCCCAATCCCCAATGCCAGCGATCAGGAGCCTGCGTTCCTCGGGAGTGAGATCGACGGCGACTCCCGGAAGAGCCTCACCATCTGCGGGCTCAAGGACATCAACGATCTCTCCTCTACCGACGATCTCGCCGTACCAGAGGAGGAACGGCGTTCCCTTCTTTGCGTACACAGCGGCCAGGTCGGCCCAGAAGTGGAGTTCGACGATGCCGGTAGTTCCGGTGCCGGCCGTGCCCGACTGGCGGATCACGGCCCCGAGGTTCACCGGTTCGCGGGAGTCCTCGTCGAGCGAGTCGAATCTGAACACCAGGCTTCGGTTCCCGTCGGCGATTGGCGGCACGCGCCGATCCGGGCCGAGCGTCGGGTCGAGGGCGAGCCTCGCTGTTACGTGGTGGCCTTGCACACCTCCCATGCTGCCATGCCGCAACTAACGCGCCTCGTTGGAGCCGTTTCGCACGCTCGTTGGAACACGGTCTCGCCCTGCACAGAAAGCGCCGTAGGGGTGCTCGGAGAACCCCTAGCGTGGAGGCATGGCGTTCAAGTGGATCGACAGATTCCGCAAGGCGGAGATTGAGCGCGCCGAGAATGCCGATGTCGAGCTGATCCCCGATCCAGCGGAGACGCCGGACAACCTGGTGATCTGGATCAAGTCGCTGGGACCGAAGTCTCGGCGGCCGGAGCAACAGGAGGCTGCGATCGGACGGCTGTTGTCTGGGTTTTCGGTCGGAGATTTGCGAGGCCTCGACTTCGACATGAGGTGGCGAGAGAGTTGGCGTACGCATCCTTGGGAGACGATGAAGCCCGCGGAAGCTGCCTTCACGATCCGACGTGCATCCGATCAGGTTGTTGTGGCTGCCGGATTCTCGATGCATCGAAACGGTTACATCCGAGAGATCGCTGTGAATGCGCTCGCGGCGACCGCCGACAAGCGCGCCATCCCTTGGCTGACGCTCCGGTCAGGCGACTGGGTCGAAGAGGTGAGGGTCTCGGCACTCGATGGACTTGGTCAGTTCCTGAGTCCAGCGAATGCCGCCGAGCTGGTCGAGGTGCTGCCCCTCCTCGAGGGCGGGCGGTTTGGCCGGGGCCGAGCAGCATCGGGCCTGCCTGCTGAGGTTGAGCGAATCCTGCAAATGCCGGAGTCGACCGCAGCTCTTCGGTCAGGCGTCCGCTCAACCGACAAGCTGACGCGGCGGGCGGCGGTCCGCCTTCTACTGCGCAAGGGTTCCAGCCTCGATCTCCTGCGCGAGGTCATGCATACGAACGATGTTGTCGCTGTTGCGCTCGTTGCTTCATCCATCCCGACCGACGACCCCTCGAACCTGGAGGCCGGCCGTCTTCTCCACTCCTCGCCGGCTGCGAGGTTCCGTTCTCAAGGTCTTTGGCGCCTCACTCAAGACCTGCCCGCGTCCGAATCGAGGGAGCTCGCTCATCAAGCGCTCTTCGACAAGGCCCCGTCAGTCCGTGATGTTGCGCAGCGATGGGTGACGGAGCACGAGCCAGCGACCGAGGTCAACGACTACTACCGGGCTGGGCTTGCTCGCGACCCGTTGTCGGCTCTTCGAGGCCTTGGCGACCACGCATCCGAAGACGATGCGGCGATGGCCACCGCCCACCTGAGCGACGATTCGCCTGCGGTCCGGCTCGCTGCCCTCCGCCTGCTCGCTCGGCTCGGTCGCCGAGGCGACCGGGATCTCTTCGTCGACCGCTTCCTCCGAGGTAGCGCCAAGGAGCGGCGCGAGGCGCTCGCTGGCCTCCGCCCGTCCGGTGGCGCCGAAATCGTGGAGCAGGCATGGAAGTCGGCCACCGCGGCTGATGACCCCACCATGGCGAAACGTGTGCTGTTCCAGCTGGTTCCCCTGGCGGATCGATGGATCCGCATGAGCGTCGGGCTCCAGGCCACCGCAAACCCCGATCCAGAGGTCGCGGCTGCCGGCGTCGAGGTCCTCCATCGAGCGCTCGTCGATTGGAATCGCGGCTATCCGTCCAGGCCGACGGTCGATGCAGCAGTCCTGCGCGATCAATTCGAGAAGGCTCGGCCGGTTCTTCGATCACGGGACAGGCGTCGGTTCCGATGGGGCCTTGAGGCTGAGCTTGAGAATCTGTTGCCCGACGACTAGCAGGTGTAGGGGTTCACGAGGAAAAGCCGACCTTTGCGCTTCACATCGGAGCGTTCCGAGCCGATATACTCAACAGGTATAACACCCTGATCGCTTCGTCGATCAGGACCCGGGGCCCCTCTTCGGAGGGGCCTCTGTATTTTTCCACGCCCGAGGTCGGCTCAGGATCCTCGACGAACCGGGAACCGGCACGTCGTCTGGTAGCTGGCAATGGTCGGGCAGGTCGGGACGGATGGACTTCGCCCAGGTCGCCGACTTCTTGAGGGCTTGCGAGACAGTGCTCATCGGGCTGAACACGCCGACAGTGTGGCCATCGTCGACCGCGAGCTGGATGGCCGGAGAGAGGTCTGAGTCATTGCTCACGACGATCGCGTGCGCGCATTCGCCGCGGTAGTAGTCCCGCAGCAGATGAGACGCGATAGCGACGTCGGTGAACTTCTCCTGTGGAAGCTCCACCCTGGCTTTCCACGGGCGCCGATCGTGCGACTCGAAATGTGCCTCGTCGGCAGCAAGAACGTGTTGCGGCAGCGGTGGCCGCAGCCGGCCATCCCATTCGCCTTTGCTCGTCATCGAGCGCCACCCCTCGGGCACTTGAAACTTGCCCTCGAACACCTCGACGTCGGGTGTTGCCCGGGCAGCTCGAATGAAAAGCCGTTGTCGGCTCGGCGAAGCGGGGTCCTCCGATGCCTTGGCCGAGATCTGCGACGTGAAGTACTTGACTCCTTCGAGACGATCACCGGACGGGACGAGTCGTTCGGCGACTTGGCGAAGATCGACCCACTTGGCTTCGGGCCGTCCCTTGACCGCCACATAGAAGTTGAGTCCATCGACATAGACGGTCCAGGACCGCAGGAGCGCTTCGCTCATCTCCACTCCGTCGGAGCGTGATACTCGGCGACCCCACCATCGTTGAGAGTGACATACCCGATGCTGCGCTCGGAGGGAACCGTGCCGTTCCAGCCATCCGCTTCCGGTGTGCCAGAGACCTCGAACCCAACGAAGGCAGCCACACCGCCGACTGCGCCGAGCACAGCACTCCCAATCGCGCCGAGATGGGCCGAGACCGGCTCGAGCCAATCGCGACACATGGCGGTGTCGCCGAAGGGGTAACCACCGACGCGGTCGTCGACCTCTGTCAATCCGCCGAGCGGAAGGTAGACGTCGAGCCAGTCAAGATTCGGGTCCCCGAACTCCTCCCGAATCACGCAGGTACCACCGACGCTCCAGTCGCCGGACGGCAGCTTGATCCAGCCGTAGAGGTGACCCGGGTTCCGCAGGTCGATAGTGGCCGCACTGATGGTTGTGATCGGCGTCGAGTCGGGCCCGAATTCGAATCGGTCAACGTACGGGCCGAAGACCATGTCGCTCGACCAAACGGCGTTCAACCCAGAGATCAGGCGTTCATCAGCTTCGTGATCCGCACGAGGGCCGAGCACTATGGCCGCCTCGAGGAAACCACCGTGCCAAAGTTCGGCTTCCGAAAGAGATGGCGCTGAAGCTGTCGGGCGATTCATGAGGCGTGCGAGCGGAGGTGGTGGTTCCGATAGAGCTCCTGGGCCGCGACTCGGCTGGAAGCGGTGACTTCCCAATCGCACTCTCCGCAGTAAGCACGTTCCCCGGAAGGGTCTCTTACGAAATGCACTATCCCGCCGTCGATCGTCAACGCATCGAAGTCCACCGTGGTCTTCGAGCCGTTCGGCAGTCTGACCAGCGCCCGGCCAGCTCGTTCGTCGAAGAACACAACACCCATTCGGGCGAACTGGCCCGGCTCGTAGCTCCCTTTCGGTGCAGGGGTCTCGCCATGGGGTCGCGACGGGCAGCCCCCGGCCGTGCACTCCTGATCGACGTCGAGGTCGCCGTGCTCGAACTCGTAGTGGAAGCATACGTAGTGCATTCGTTCGAAGGTCTCGTAGTCGGGCGTTGCGACCGGTCGATCGCATCGTTGGCAGATCTGAGTCTCGTCGGTTTCATGCACTGCTATCGCCCTCCGCCCGCTGCCCTCTCGGGCATCAGATCCGAACAATGCCGCCTTTCCAGAAGCCCTGGGTCGCGGGGCTTCTCCTCAAGGAACTCTTTGCGAATGATTGGCCACCACCCGAGTCGAGCGGGCAGCTCAGCGAGCTACAGCGTGACGCTCTTGGCCTGCTCGTTGATAGCGAAGGCTGGACCGTCAACGGCGCCAACGCGATACCGCAGTTGCCTGTTGCCGATCGTCGAGATGTGCGCCTGCTGATCGAGGGTGTGTTGCGGTTCGCTCACACTGCGCTCGATGACCGACTCGGCGCGCTTGGACCGGACACCGTCGATGAGCGCGTGTTCCAACGCGAGCTGCGGCAGTTCCTCCAAGCCGACCCGGAAATCGGAGCACGCCTCGACGAGGCGCACGGACGCGCCGGAGGGGTAACGGATTTGGGTCTTGGCCGAATCGTTCTCGAGTTAAAAGTGGAGAAGGGAACGGCGCTCACCGTTGCCGAGGCGTCCGACCAGTTCGGCGCCCAAACCGTCCAGTACGCATCTGCAGGAGACTCGCAGGTTTCACTCCTGGTTGTGCTCGAAGCCACCGCCAAGCGTGCCCCCGCAGGTGTCATGGGAAATGAGATCGCATGGTTCTATCCAGAGACAACCGCCGGAGCTGAAGCGAATCTCCCGTCAGTGCTTGGTGTAATGGTCATTCGTAGCGGGTTTCCGGTTCCAAGTAGCTTCAGCCGCTGAGCGTGAGGCGCGCCCTCCCGCTACGTCGAGCTTCGCACTTTCCCAGGGAAGCCGCAGGCACGGATTGCCGCAGGTACGGATCCGATGTGACCACAGTGTGACCACGGGGCAGTTTCGGCCGAAAACTGCAAGATCCCAGAACCGGCTAATTCGTTGCCAGCACTGGGATCTTGAGTGGTACGCCCCCCGGGACTTGAACCCGGAACCTGCGGATTAAGAGTCCGATGCTCTGCCAATTGAGCTAGAGGCGCTTGATTATGACTCCCTGATGGTATCGGTCCACGAGTGGACCGGCACCTTCAGGGATATGGGGTGGCTGACGGGATTTGAACCCGCGACCGCCGCGACCACAACGCGGTGCTCTACCTACCTGAGCTACAGCCACCATGCTTTGAAGCGGCCTTCACTATAGGGGCCAGCGGGCCACTTGGCCACGTGAGATCTAACTCACGCAGCTTCGGCGGCGCCTTCGGTCGGCTGGTCGGCCGATTTGCGGCTGCGAACGGGCTTGCCCAACAGGTAACCCTGGGCATGAGTCGCACCCGCTTCGCGGGCAGCGAGCAGCTGTTCGGGCGTCTCGACACCCTCGACAATCAACAACATATCGAGCTCACGACATGCCTTCCCGAGGCCACTGAGCATTGCCTTGCCCCGAGGATCGGCCAACCGCTTCGTAAACGACGGATCGATCTTCACCGAATACACCGGCATCGTGATGAGATACTCAAAGGTCGAAAAACCGGTGCCGAAATCGTCGATCGCAAGTCGAACACCCAGCGAGGTGATCTCGTCGAGAGCCTTCCGGCCATCGCTCAGCTGATCGATCAGATAACTCTCGGTCAACTCCACAGTCAACAGATGCGGCGCAAGTTCGTTCGCGTCCAACGCCATCATCACCGACTCGACAAAGTCAGGGCGGCCAACCTGAAGAGCCGACACGTTCACATTGATAGAAATCGGCCGCTCATCGACGGTTCGTTCATTGTTGATCAGCGCAGCCGCACATACGGCCTCGTTCACAATCCACTCACCGAGCTCGCCCATTAGGCCACTCTGCTCGGCGATCGAGATCATCATCGACGGATCCACTGCGCCGAGGGTTGGATGGTCCCAGCGCAGCAAAGCCTCGGCAGCTTCCGGCTCGATAAGGTCATCGATAGCAAAGATTGGTTGAAAGGCAAGATCGAGTCCGTTGCCACTAATGGCACGACGAAGATCGCGGCGTAACGCAAGCGGCGAAACCGGGTTTGCCGAATCTGGGGTGTGATACGGGCTGGCCTGGTTTCGGCCAGCACGCTTTGCCTCGTACATGGCCTGATCGGCCATCTGCAGCAACCCATGAACCGAATTTCCGAACTGGGCGAGCGCCACGCCGATACTGCCGCTGAGCTCGATCGTCGTGTCATCGATCAGAAACGGTGCACGCATCACAGGCAGCAAACGATCTGCGAAGGTCATGGCGGCGTCGTAACTATCGACGTCTTGCACAATCATCACAAACTCGTCACCACCGAGACGGGCCACGAGATCATTCGACCGGCACGCATCCATAAGACGCTCGCCAAACTCGGCAATCACCTGATCGCCAGCACCATGGCCGAGCGAGTCATTGACCTGCTTGAACCCGTCAAGGTCGAGCAACATGACCGCGAAGCTCGATCGATCCGGATCCTCGAGCCGCTCGCCCAACGCAGTCTCGAGTGCCCGACGGTTCGCGGCACCCGTCATTGGGTCCGTCAGCGCGTCGAGCTCAAGCTGGTTTGACCGCTCCACGTCGTCGGTAACATCCTCGAGCGAACCCACGAACTCGCGACCACCAGCAGCCGACCTAACGCTTCGAACGCGAACTCGGAAAAACCGGGTATGGCCATCCACTTCGGACTGAAAGTCGAACTGTGCTTCCTCGTTCTCGTCCAGCAGTTTGGGAACGACCTCCGACAGCACTTCGCCCTCCGCGGTCTGGACCGCGTCGAAGTCGATGTACTCGGCATCGCCGAGAATCTCCTGCACCTTGCTGTTCTTATAGATGACATGTCCCGACTCGGCGATTCGGAAGATGCCGTGGGGGATCGTCTCGGAAATATTCGTGAGCCGACTTCGGGCCTCTTGCGCACGACGAGCCCGAAGGTTGTCGGCGGTGTTAACGATCGCAAACTCGACCTGATGATCTCCCTGAAACAATGTGAGTTGGAACCAGTTGTCGAACTGGTCTGCGTTGTTGTGCAGTTGCACCGAACACGAGCTCACGCCAGTCGACGCCGACTCGACCCAACAGTCGATCAGGTCATCGAAGCTGTCTTCATCGACGAGAGCAGACAACCGAACTGGATCGCCAGTGGTGAGATCGACTCCGGCCTTCTCCTGGAAGGAAGGATCGAGTCGTTGGATCAGCATGTTCTTGTTGCAGCTACCGCGATACACCGCCGTTGCCGACACTCGTTCTTCGACCTCGCCAATACCGGCGGTTGGGTGCTTGACAAAGATCATGTGCGATCGGTTGATCGTCGGGACCGCGCTGAAATGAAAGAGTCCTTCGGGCGTGTCCAAAATCTGATGAGCGAGGCCGTTGGCACGAGCGGTGCGTCCCATGCGGACTGCCTCGGAGAAGTCGCCCATGCCCTGAGAAAAGCCATCGTCGATCAGCGAAAAGCCGCTGAGCGACGGTGGGAAATCTTCTTCGCGAAGCTGGTCGAATGACGTTCGCTGGTACACCGCCACCGATGCGTCCGGGTGTTCGGACAAAAAGGTTTGTAGGCGTCGAGGGATTGTGACGGCATGTGGCTCTCGTCTCACCCTCCAAACATCGGCGTTCGCCGCAGTGAAATTGAGGTCCATCCGGACTACGGGTGGGACCAAAACGGGTCGGCAGCTACCCTGATGGCTTCGCCCCCGTGGCCAAATTGGATAAGGCAACGGGCTTCTATCCCGTCGACTGCAGGTTCGAGTCCTGCCGGGGGCACCAACAGGCACACCGCAAAGCTGGCCGATCCGCGACTGGTTCTAGACCTTCGTCGGCGGAGGTTTGCGCCTCGTCCACCGCGAGGCACGACCCAGAAGAGGAGTAAGCGCCAGAGCAGACAACGGCGCATGCCACAGATAGCCCTGCCCAAACGGCACCTCGAGCTCCTCGAGGATCTCCGCCTGAGCCACCCGCTCGACACCCTCGGCAATGGCTACACGATCCTCGGCGGCAACAATGTCGAGGATGGCTTTCAACCGAGCCTCAGCTCGCGGGTCGACATCGATCTCCATGACGAACGATCGGTCGATCTTGACCGTGTCACTCGGAATCTGCACCAAGCGGTCCACATTCGAACCCTCGACACCGAAATCGTCGATGGCGATCTTGATGCCGCGCCCGCGCAACGTGTGCAGCGAGTTCATCAGGTCGTCTTCGTGGGCATGAAGGCGGTGCTCGGTCACTTCGATCTGGAGCATCGTTGGGGGAACCCGGTGCTGGCGAAGCGTGTCGAAAATGATGCGATGACTGTCAGAGTCGCTCACGTGGTCAGGGTGCAGGTTGAACGACATCATGAACCGCTCATCGATGATGCCGTTCGACAGCCAATCGCTGAGCTGGGCAATCGAACGGCTCAAGATCTCAAGGTCGAACTTGTCGAACTCGCCCCGCTCGGTACCCGGTGGCAAGAACGACGACGGATCCATCATGCCGAGAACCGGATGCATGTATCGAGCAAGAACCTCGACACCAACAATCCGTCGATCGGCGAGGCTGACCACCGGCTGGTACACGAGACGGATCTGGTCGGTCGAAACCTCCAGATCGGCAACGGCACCACGCGCTGCTTCACGTAGGCCACGACGGCGCTCTTTCTCGCGGTACATCGCGAGGTCGGCGTTCTTCAAAATCGAGTCGGCAGTGTCGGTGACCTTGCCGATCGACATACCCACCGAACCGCCGATGCGCAACGACGTGTCATTGACCGCCACCGTTGCGTCGAGCGCCCGCTCCACCTTCGCTGCCAGCTCACGAGCAGTGTGGGGTTCGCCTCGAACCAACACACAGAACTCATCGCCGCCGAAGCGGGCAATCAAATCGGTTGGTCGAACCGCCGAAGCCAACTGCTGGGCCACGAACTTTAAGACGACGTCGCCGGCCTCGTGACCCTGCGAGTCGTTGATCCCCTTGAAACCATCGATATCGCAAAAGATCAGCGCAACACCGTCACGCCCACCCAACGCCTCGGTCAGCTCATCGACCAGACGCGCCCGGTTCGCGAGCCCGGTCAACGGGTCATGAGTTGCACGATGCTGAAGCGTCGCTGCCGACTGTGAACGAAGCTGAGCTTCGGACTGCAACCGCTCGTCGAGCGATTGCAAACTGCGGGACAAAATGCCGATTTCATCGTCGCTGTCATCGTCTAGCGGCGCTTCGAGACGGCCACGGAACAACTCCTGAGCGCCACGAACCACCCGCCCGAGCCGACGACGCATCAGCGCGATCGGAATCAGTGAAATTGCACCGATCAAACCGAACACGGGAATCAGCCATAGCGGAATCATTCCGCCCCGAACAGCGCTCATGGGAGATGCCACAACAACAACCCACTCAACCCCAGGTATCCGCTGCATCGACACAATCGACGTCACACCACGGATCTCGGTGTTGTCATTTGTCAACACGTCCTGGCCGGTCAACACCTCATCGATCAGCGACCGGGTGTCGGTGGCGATCTCGTCGACCGCATCGCCATCATCCATGTCAGACTCGGTGAAGATCACGATGTCGCCGCTCGAGTTTCGCACCGCCAGCAGGATCTCGACGATTGTTTCCTCGCCGATGCTGTCCACCAATTCGACCAGCGGACTGGTGTCGTATGCCCCGACCAATACCGAATTCTGCGTCGTACCGTCGGGAGGAGGAAGGGGAGTGCCGATGAGCACCGCCACCGCGTCGTCGAGTGCACGAGTAGCGCCAATAACCGTGCCCGCCTGCGAGCGGTCGAGCATATTCTCAGTGGCGTTCAGCGCTGAGGTGGTGCCATCGTTGACGACTTCGAGCGAAAGGAATGCGCTCGTAACAATTGGCTCTTGGCCAGAACGCTGGTCGTCGCTTAATCCTGCTGCCACTGCCTCGAGTCGCTCGGCGGCAGTATCGAGATCTGACGCAATGAACGAAGAAACCGAGAAGGAGACCGTGCTGACGTGTTCTTCAGCTTGGGCCCGTGCGTCGCTCGCCTGGCCGCGCAACACCGCAATCACCACGATGGTGACCGCAAGAATGCTGAGGGCAACGACGAGTGCAAGTCGCCGTCCGACGGTCAGGCGCAACACAACATCAAGACTTCGACGGCTTTAGCTGTTCATAGATTCGCTTGCAGTCCGGGCACACAGGAAACTCGTCCGGCTTGCGGGTCGGAACCCACTTCTTGCCACAGATCGCCCGAACAGCCTTGCCAGTGATGGCGCTCTCGGTGATCTTGTCCTTCTTCACGTAGTGCGCAAACTTGTCGTGATCGCCGCCATCGGTAGGCACCGTCTTCGGCGTGGTGGTGGGCGTCGTGATTGGCGCCGTGACCGTGTCCGCGTTCGCCGTGGCGGTGCAAGCAGAATCGGTGGTGAACAGAGTCTCGGTATTGAACAGTGTCATAGCGACTTTCCAACTAGCTGGACAGGCAGTGATGCCTGCAATGGTATGTCGCGGTCTATCGAATTGTCAGACCCGTTCGGCCCATGTCTTACGGACGGGCTAGACCGAAAGCGACAGAATCGATTCGGCGAGCTCGCGTACGACCGTGTCGAGGTCTTCGTCTTGGGTGACGAGGCGATCGACGCCGGAGCAACTCGGTTCGACGAACTGATCGTGCATTGGCGCCACCGACTCGGCGAACTGGCGTCGCACACTCGACTCGTCACGGCCGCGCTCTTTGACATCGCGTTTGAGTCGACGCGCGAAACGCGTCGGTTCGTCGCACTGGCGAAAGATCCGAAAGTCGAATCGCTCGGCGAGCTCGGGAAAGGCGAACAACAAGATGCCTTCGGCAATGACAATCTCGGTCGCTGGGAGGATAAGCAGGTCGTCTTCGCGGCGATGGTCGGCAAAGTTGTAGACCGGAATTGCCACGTCGAGCCCAGCGGCGAGGCCATCGAGCTGAAAACCCAGCAGATCGGCATCGAGCGAATCGGGGTGGTCAAAGTTGACCTCATTGCGCTCTTCGAGGCTGAGGTGGCGAAGGTCTTTGTAATAGGCATCGAACGGAACCAGCGTGACCCGTTCTGGGCCAAGGGCGTCCTTTAGTTCACGAGCGAGGCGGGTCTTTCCGGACCCGCTCCCACCGGCAATACCAATGAGGGTGACAGTCATCGAGAAAGGACCGTACCGCGAGGTTGGGCCCCGTTCAGCACCCGCCACTGTGAAATTTGTTGGAGTACGTTCCGGTCGTCCTAGCGTGGCATGATTACGGCGGCGCTCGTTCGCAAGAACGGGCAACTCTTGACAGGCTCTCTCTTACATCTGGGACCATGACGACCAACCGACACGAACTCATCGCAGCTGTTGAAGGTGATATCGAACGCCTGATGGCCGACCACCTCGACAAGCGCCCCACCTGGTACGCCCACGACCTCATCAACTGGGAAGAGGGCCGTAACTACGTCGACGAGCCGTGGGACGAATCGCAGTGCACGATCAGCCCCGAGGTGCGAGAAGCCCTGGTGCTCAACCTGCTCACCGAGGACAACCTGCCCTACTATCACCATTCGATCGCCAGTCAGTTCCCGATCGACTCGGCAATTGGCCGTTGGACTCGACGGTGGACGGCCGAAGAGGGCCAGCACGCAATTGTGATTCGCGACTACCTCATGATCAGTCGCAACTGTGATCCGGTTGCGCTCGAAGACGACCGTGTCGCCACGATCTCTAAGGGTTGGGACTCGCCGTGGACCGACCCCATCGACATCTTCGTCTACACGAGCGCCCAAGAGTTAGCGACCCGAGTGTCACATCGCAACACCGGCGTGAAGGCCGACGATGAAGTTGCCTACGAGATCATGAAGCGCGTCGCAGCCGACGAGAACTATCACTACATCTTCTACAAGGGCATCGTCACCGCAATGATGGAACACGACCCGTCGGCGTGCGTGCAGTCCATGCGCAAGGTGTACGAGAACTTCAACATGCCCGGAACAGTCGTGCCGCGATTTCGACGTCGCGCCGCACTCGCTGCGCGCGCAGAGATCTACGACCTGCGGATTCACGCCGAGAAAATTATTGCCCCGGTGCTTCGCGAGTGGAAGCTCGAAAAGCTCGAAGGGCTCACACCCGAAGCCGACGCCGATCGTGAGGCGCTCTTGGCAATGCCCGCCATGCTCGTCGAGCGGGCCGAACGCCTCGAGCGCCGCGCCGCCTCAAAGGTCGGCGCGTAGCTTCGGTTACTCGGGCGAACTACTCGGTGAGAAGCGACACCAACTCGTCGATGGCGTCATCGGCAATCGCGTGCATCTCGGCATCGGTACGGTCCTGAATGGGATGCGACACAAAGACGTTCGCTGGCGAAAATCCGAGCCGCTCGCTTTGCGCGTCGGCAGCATCGACGAACTGATTCGACGCAACAAACACACCGGGGACACCTCGACGCTCAAAGTCGGCAATGTCGTGCACACTGCACGACGTACACGAACCTCAATCGGCTAACGCCTCGATCACCGCATCGCAGCTCGTCGCAATCTCATGGCGAAGATCGACGGGCGCCGGTTTTGCAAACGTGGGCTTCGAGAACCGAATCGTTACAACATCGAGCGCGTTGAGACGCTCTTCGACACGGTCCAAGAACACGTTGCCTCGCGCCTTTGAAATGTCGAGAAGGCCGACGGTCTTCCCGGCGAGCGAGTCGAAGCGGGCGGCATTTCCAATCACCTGCGGTGTGGTCTCATCTGTTGGATCAAGAACTCGGGTGGTGCTCATGGCTAGATCTCTCCTGATTGAATCTCGACGGTGACCGGTGTGCTGCCCATTGCGTTGTTGACCCAACCGCCGATGATCGACGAAAACAAGCCAGCGTCGGCGCCAGCGTGAACAATCATCAGCCCACCGGGGCCGTTGTTGTCGAACTTCGGCACCGTTGTTTCACCGAAGGCTTCGGGAATCCCCTCGGCAATGCCGCCGGCACCGCGGATGATCGATGCGCCGTCCATCTCGAGGGCTTTGTCCAGCGCTTCACGGAATTGCGCTTTGCTCCAGCCAGCGTCTCGGAATCGGTTTGCGTGCTCGGGGCACAACACCAAGATTGCATCGAAGGCCATGGCGAGCCGAGGCGATACCACCGTCTTGAGGTGTTCGGCCAGCGACAAGACGAGGGCTTCGGGTTCTCGAGTTAACTGGTCGAACACGACCCGAGGAGCCTCGCCAGCGAACGCCGTAACCGTGCTGACACCGGCATCAAAGCCTCGATCGACAGACAACGGCTCCCACGGCGACCCCTCTTCGTCCTCGGCAAAGCAAAATCCCACTTTCGCTGGCGACCCGTGGGTCGCCCGATCGATCTCGCCGGGAAGGCCGCCACCAACGTTTCGAATGGTCAACTGTACTGCTCGACCAATAGTCGAATTCGCCCGATTTCCCTGGCCGAGCACGTTGCCTTTCGCGTTCATGCCGATCGCATTGCGGATGGGGCCATTGACGACGAAGACGGGCCCGTTCGGCATCGTGGTGCACAACAAACCGTGCATGTTGAACTCGTCGGTGCAAACGGCTTCGAGCGCGGCGATCACCACCGGAAGGTATTCGGGAAGGCACCCGGCCATGACTGCGTTGATCGCGATCTTCTCGACGGTGAGATCGACCAGCGTCGGCGGCACCGTGCAGACGACTTCACTCGGCGCTCGACTCGTCCCTGCCAGCATTTTGCGGACACGCGCTTCGGTCGGCGGAACGAGCGGCAGGCCATCGCTCCAGCCTCGATCAACCATGGCTTCGAACTCGTCCTCGAGCTCGGCGAATTCGACCGTCCGGCTCGTCGTCAACCCACCGCCAAACGCCGCGGCGAGCGCATCGACACGATCGGGGTCGACGCTCATCGACCCGCAGCCCGGGCGCTGATTTGCTAGACCCGGGCCGAGCTCGGGAACGCCGGTCAACGCTTCCCACTGCTCACGATCCCAGCCAACGGTCCGATCGGTCTCGGTGCCGTTCGCCTTCTTGATCAGCGTGGGAACTGTCTCGACATCGGCGTGCCACGACAGCCCTAAGTCAGCATCGTGGTCGACTTCGAGGCCAGAGACGCTCGGGAAGGCTGGGTCATCCTGGACGACGACCTGAGTGAGTGCGCCTGCGTCGATCAGCTGCTGGAGTACCGGCACGACCGTCACGCAGGTTGCGCAATCCCGCTTCACAAATGCAATCAGCCCGTCAGAAAACTCTGTCATTTGTATCCCCCTCGCCTCACAATAGGTGACCCCACCGAATTTTGAAGAGTGCTAGTTCTCTGACAATCAGCACTCTTCAAAATTCGGAACGTTGACAGGCATTCGGACAAGCCTCGGGTCCGGCTGTCAGACCTCTCATTTAGTGTTCGTCCTATCGAATTTTGAAGAGTTGTGGTTCTCTCGCAACCAGCACTCTTCAAAATTCGACTCTCTTCCCCCGGTCGCCATCACTAGTTCGACTTTTCAATGACTGAATTTTTGGCTCACCTTGCCGGACATCACGGGGTGTTTTCTCGCAAGGAGGCTCGTGAACTCGGACTATCGGACAACCAGATTGCTGGCCTGTTGCGACGGAACGAGGCCGTCCGAACCCATCCGTCGACGTTCCGGTCCACCGCTCACCGTCGTGGATGGAAGTCGCAGGCACGCGGTGCTGCCGTCTCGGCGGACGGCATTCTTAGTCACCGTTCGGCCGCAGCGCTGTGGAGGATCGACGGCTTCCCACTCGCTCTGGTCGAGCTCACCATCCCGTATTCGCGATCGGTTCATCTGCCGGGTGTGAAGGTCCATAGGTCAAAGCAATACCGATTCGCCGACCTGACCATGATCGATGGACTGCCCGTGACCGGGATCGCTCGTACTGTGCTTGACCTCGCAGCTGTGGTCTCGCCGCGTCGACTTGACTACGCACTCGATGCCGTCATTCGCCAAAAGCTTGTCGAATGGCCAGACGTGTACGAAGTGCTGATCCGTCACTCGGCTCGGGGGAGAAATGGGTGCGGCAAGCTTCGCACCATGCTCGAAGCCCGTTACGGCGACACGGCAATTCCCGATAGCCGTTGGAACAGAATGGTCGGTACGTTGCTGCTCGACGCCGGACTGGCTGAACCGGTCTACGAACACGAAGTTGTGAACCGGGCGGGGGAGTTCGTTGCTCGGGTTGATCTTGCCTACCCCCGCATAAAGCTCGCGATTGAGTTGGACAGTGTTCGGTGGCATCACAATCTCGACTCGTTCGTTGCCGATCCCCGTCGTAAGAACGCGCTACTTCTCGAAGGTTGGCGAGTGCTCACCTTCACGTGGGACGACTTCAGCACGAGGCCAGGCGAACTGGTCCGCAGTGTCCGCGTCGCACTGGCTGAAATTTGAAGAGTGCTGGTCCTCTCAGAACCAGCACTCTTCAAATTTCGATTAGGGGGCAGGTCCGGTGGTTAGGACAATTCTTTGAGGGCGTCTTCGATGCCCATATGGAAGGTCGGGTACGCAAAGATCATGTGACGCAACTCGGGAATGGGGATTCTCGAATGCACAGCGAGTGACAGCAGTCCAAGGACCTCTCCGCCATGCGGACCAACCGAGGTTGCACCGACGAGCACGTTGCGGTCGGTGTCAGCAATGAGCTTGATGAAACCTTCGTTTCCGTTCGAATGAAGCCACCCGCGCGCGGTGTGGCCAACAAGCTTGTAGGCCACGGCCACATCGATCCCCGCTTCACGAGCTTCGGCCTCGGTCTTGCCGACCTGGCCGATTTCAGGATCGGTGAACGTGACTGCCGAAAGTGCGTCCATGTTGAGCGGTGCGGTTTCCCGGCCGAGGATGCTGTCGACGGCAACGTTTGCTTGACGCAGGCCGAGGTGTGTGAACATGCCCTCGCCGGCGATGTCGCCGACAGCCCACAGGCCATCTTGGACCGCCATGTTTTCGTCGACGTCGAGGAACATTGCGCTGGCGTCGATGCCGAGGTTCCCAACCCCGAGGTCATCGAGGAATGTCCGGCGGCCGGTCGCGACCAAAAGCTTCTCGGCGTTGATCTCCGTGCCATTGGCCAACGTGACGGTGAATCCGGTGTCGTCGTGGGAGACGTTGGATGCAAACTGCCCAACGTGCACGTCGATACCTTCAGCGGCGAAGGTATCGGCGAGAACCTCGCCAACCTCGGGTTCGTTGCGGGGCATCAACCGGTCTGCGCCTTCGATGATCGACACCTTGACCCCAAAGCGTGAAACTGCCTGGCCCAGCTCAGCGCCGATAGCGCCGCCGCCGAGAACGATCATGCTCCCGGGAAGCGTTTCGGTTTCGACGATGCCATGGTTGGTCCAGTACGGAGTGTCGGCAAGTCCCGGGATCGGTGGAACAGCAGCGAGCGTTCCGGTAGCGACGACGATGCCCTTGCGTGCCACGTAGGTTTCGCCGTTTACCTCGACGGTTTTCGGCCCGGTGATCACGCCGCGGCCGCGCACGAAGGTGCCGCCCTTGCCGACGAAACGGTCGACAGCGACGGTGTCGTCCCACGTGTCGGTCGCTTGTTCGCGGATGCGTCGGGCAACGGGAGCCCAGTCGGGAGTTGCGGTTGCGGTGCCAGCGAGTCCTTCGACCCGGCGCACTTCAGCGAGCGCGTTTGCTGCCCGGATCATCATCTTCGATGGGACACATCCCCAGTAGGGGCATTCGCCGCCGACGAGGGCGGCCTCAATGCCGACGACATCCAACCCAGCTTCTCCGAGTTGACCGCCGACGGATTCACCTGCCGGGCCAAGCCCGATCACGATCACGTCTGTTTGGTATTCAGCCATAGCTACTTTCCTGATCTCTTGTTGTATGCAGGAAGGAAGTGGAGAAGAGGCGTTGAACAATCCCACAATTCTGGAATATGTATTCGGAACTATGAGTTGCGAAGCCTGAACATTCGCTATGCTGGGCGATCGTTACAGCACCTGCGGGTGTAGTTCAACGGTAGAACCTCAGATTTCCAATCTGATGATGGGGTTTCGATTACCCCCACCCGCTCAATCGCCCGACGACCATGGCCTCCGGCCAAATTATGGTCGTCGGGCGCTTTCGCTTTTGTTCTCCCTCCGGGGGCCGTTCAAACGCCACGGAGGCTGATCGCCCTCCGACCATGGCCTCCGGCCAAATTATGGTCGTCGGGCGCTTTCGCTTTTGTTCTCCCTTCGGGGGCCGTTCAAACGCCACGGAGGCTGATCGCCCTCCGACTAGCCTCCGGCCAAATTATGGTCGTCGGGCGCTTTCGCCTCTGCACCGCTATCGGCGGATTTGGGGTCTGACCCCAAAAAACGTGGGTTAGGGTCGGCGGATGGGCGAAACGTTTGCTGGGTCGGTGGTGCTCGTGACCGGAGCGGCGTCGGGGATGGGGGCCGCGTGTGCACGCGAGTTTGCGTCGCGTGCGGCAACCGTGTGTCTCCTCGACCTCGACGAACCCCGATTGCGAACCGTGGCCAACGAGCTCGGCACCAACTCGATATTTGGAGGCGACGTGTCAGACAGCGCCTTCTGCGCGTCGACCATCGACGCCATCATCGATCGATTCGGGAAAATCGACATACTCGTCAATGCAGCTGGCACGATTCATCGAGCCGATGCGCTCGGCACCTCTAACGACGACTGGCGCCGGGTCATGGGCACCAACATCGACGGCATGTTCTACCTGTGCCGGGCCGCCCTTGGGCACATGGTCGACGCCGGCGGGGGAGTGATCATCAACTTTGGCAGCATCTGGGGAGGCGTCGCATCGGCTGGCTCCACTGCCTACTGCGTCTCAAAAGGTGCCGTGCATCAACTGACCAAGGCGCTCGCGCTCGATCACGCCGAGGACAACATTCGTGTCAACGCGGTCGCCCCAGGGGAAGTTCGCACACCAATGCTCTTGGCCGAACGAGAAACCGCCCCGACCGAGTACGAGCTCCAAGCACTGGCAGACGCCACCATCCCAATGAAGCGCCTCGCCGAACCCGAAGAGATCGCCAAGGTCGTGGCCTTCCTCGCCAGCGCGGACGCGAGCTACATGACCGGAGAAATCGTCCACGTCGACGCCGGCTACACCGCCCGCTGATCGAGCAACACGGTCCTAAAGTGCCCCTCGGGGTCAGACCCCACATGTCATCTTTACGTGCGCCGTCACACCCTTGTCGCGCCGGCCCGGCGAGACGTTCGCCAAATGGTCCGCGAATAGCCGACAAAAACGGACGGCGGACCCAGGGGGACTGACTTGAGATAACAGTAAGCTTCTGTCCCTGTGAACGCAACGCTTGAAACCCTCGAGGACAACAAGGTCAAGTTGTCCGTAACTATCGACGCCGAAGAGTTCGAGCCAAAGCTCGACGCGGCCTACAAGGCGATCTCGAAAGAGGTCCGCATGCCCGGCTTTCGGCCCGGCAAAGTCCCTCGCAAATTGATCGAGAAGCAGTACGGACCGGAGATGGCCCGCGAAGAAGCGCTTCGCACCGCACTCCCCGAGTTCTACAGCAAGGCCGTCTACGACAACGACGTCGACGTCATTGCCCCACCCGAAATCGACATCACCGGTGGCCAAACCGAAGGCGACATCACCTTCGACGCCGTCGTCGAGGTTCGCCCGGTTCTCACTGTCTCGGGCTACGACGCACTCAAGGTCGAGATCCCCTCACCGCTTGCCAGCAACGACGACCTCGACGAACGTCTCGACTCGATTCGTCGTCAGCACGCCGAGTTGTCACCGGTCGAACGAGCCGCAGCAGACGACGACCACGTCACCATCGACATCAAGGCAGTCATCGACGGTGACGAAATCCCCGGACTCACCACCAGTGACTACGACTACATCGTTGGCACAAACGCTGTCGGCATCGAAGCAATCGACGAGAACCTCGCCGGAGCCAAAGCTGGCGACGAACTGAAGTTCACCGCCGACCACCCCGACGAGTCCCAAGACACCGAGATCGAGTTCGAAATCACGATCAAAGAAGTCCAAGAGTCCGTGCTGCCAGAAGCAGACGACGCGTTCGCAAAGCTCGCCAGCGAATTCGAGACGATCGACGAACTAAAAGCCGACCTGCTCGAGCGCCTCTCCGACGTTAAGCGCAACCAGGCAATCCAAGCACTCGACGAAAAGACCGGCGAGGCCCTCGCCGAGCTCGTCACCGAAGATATCTCCGAAGCCCTTCTCGAAGACGAGATGGAAAACCGTGCCCAAGACATGTCGATGCGAATGCAAGCACAGGGCATCCAGCTCGAACAGTACCTGCAGATCACCGGCACCTCGCCCGAGGAGTTCCGCGAACAGCTCCGCGAACAAGCCGAGGTCAGCGCCCGAGTCGACCTCGTCCTGCGGGCAGTGGCCGACGCCGAAAACATCGAAGTTTCCGACGAAGACCTCGACGAAGAGCTCCGAATTCTCGCCACACAACTCGATCAGCCGCTCGAAGCAATTCGCGAACAATTAGAGGCTGCGGGTCGACTGAAGCCGATTCGGTCCGACATGAGAATACGAGCTGCGCTCGAGTGGATTACAGAACGTGCCGAGATTGTCGATGAAGATGGCAATGCAGTCGACCGAGACCTTCTCGAACACGATCACGACGACCACGACCATGAAGACGCTGACCACGGGTCAGAGGAAGAGTAGATCCAGATGAGTCCTGTCATTCCAAACGTCATTGAAAAGACTCCGCACGGCGAGCGCGGGTCGGACATCTTCTCGCGTCTCCTACGCGAGAACATCATCTTCTTGGGAACGCCGATCGACGACATGGTCGCGAACGTGATCTCTGCGCAGTTGTTGCACCTTGAGGCAGAGAACCCCGACCGTGACATCAACATCTACATCAACTCCCCGGGCGGCGATATCAACGCATTGTTCGCCATCTACGACACGATGCAGTACGTCAAGCCAGATATCACCACGATTTGCTTCGGTCAGGCCGCATCTGCTGCAGCTGTACTGCTCGCCGCCGGTACCCCTGGAAAGCGTCTCGCGCTCAAGCACTCGCGCATTTTGATCCATCAGCCCTACTCCGGCGCACAAGGTCAGGTCTCCGATATCGAGATCGCTGCCAACGAAATCAACCGTATGAAAGTCTCTCTGGAGCACGTTTTGGCGCACCACACGGGCCAAACAGCAGAGAAGATCTCAACAGATACCGATCGAGATTTCGTAATGACCGCCGACCAAGCAAAGGAATATGGGATCATTGACGAGGTCATCGACAACAGAGACACTGTAGATACCTCAGGGCCCATCAAGGCCGTCGACTAATCGTCCGACAAGTAATACGATTCCCTACTGATTTCGAACCGGGAGAACTAGCGCGTGGCCAAATTTGGTGAAGGGGGAGAGCTGCTCAAGTGCTCCTTCTGTGGCAAGTCCCAAAAACAGGTGAAGAAACTCATCGCTGGCCCCGGCGTGTATATCTGTGACGAATGCATTGATCTCTGTAACGAGATCATCGAAGAAGAGCTCGCCGAAGCAAGCGACATCGACTTCACCAGCCTTCCCACACCATCGGAGATCCACGAGTTTCTCGATACCTACATCATTGGGCAGACCCACGCGAAGAAGATCCTCGCCGTGGCCGTCTATAACCACTACAAGCGAGTCGAGTTTGGAGCGAACCTCGACAATGAGGTCGAACTCTCGAAGTCGAACATCTTGCTCGTCGGCCCAACGGGCTGTGGCAAGACGTTGCTGGCCCAAACGCTCGCCCGGATGCTGAACGTGCCGTTCGCTATTGCCGATGCAACCGCACTCACCGAAGCTGGATACGTTGGCGAGGATGTCGAGAACATCCTGCTCAAGTTGCTCCAAGCAGCCGAGTACGACGTGAAAAAGGCCGAGACCGGCATCATCTACATCGACGAGATCGACAAGGTCGCCCGAAAGAGCGAGAACCCATCGATCACCCGTGACGTTTCCGGCGAGGGAGTCCAACAGGCGCTGCTGAAGATCCTCGAGGGAACGAGTGCAGCTGTCCCACCGCAGGGTGGACGCAAGCATCCGCACCAAGAGTTCATCCAGATCGACACCACGAACGTGCTGTTCATCTGTGGCGGCGCCTTTGCCGGCATCGAAAAGATCATCGACCAGCGTGAAGACCGTGGCGGGGTTGGCTTTGGTGCCAGCATTGCCAAGCGAAAAGAACGCAACGACCTCGGCGATGTGCTCACCCGCATCCGTCCCGAGGACCTTATGAACTTTGGTCTTATCCCCGAGTTCATCGGCCGTCTCCCGGTTGTTGGATCGGTCGGCAACCTCTACCGCGAAGATCTCGTTCGTGTGCTCACTGAGCCAAAGAACGCACTGATCAAGCAGTACAAGAAGTTCTTCGAGTTCGAGAACTGCGAACTCGAGTTCACCGAAGAGGCGCTCGGCGCAATCGCCGACCAGTCGCTTGCTCGTGGTGTTGGCGCTCGTGGCCTTCGTGCCGTCCTCGAAGAGGTCCTGCTCGCCACCATGTACGACCTGCCCGGTCGTGAAGATGTCAGCAAGGTCATCATCACCGAAGAGGTCGTCCTCGAAGGCGTGCTTCCCACGCTGCATCCAGTCAAGCCGCCAAAGAAGGGCGACGAGCGTCCGAGCCGCGCTGCGTCCTAAAACCGGCGGGCCGTCATTAGCCACACAGGCTGTGCGCCGCAGGCGGCGTCTGAGCTACGGGCTGGCTGCCTAGGCTCTCGGTATGAGCTTTACCGAGGCGCTTCGCTACCTGGATTCACACATCAACCTCGAAGCACGCGCGGGGTATTTCGAAGACCTTTCGCTGAACTCCATGGAAAAACTCATGGAGCTCTCCGGCGACCCGCACACGGCGTTTCGCACGATCCACGTGACTGGTACCAACGGCAAAGGTTCGACCGCCACGATGATTGCTCGGCTCCTGATGGCCCAAGGGCTTCGCGTTGGCCGCTACTCGAGCCCGCACCTGTCGTCAATCACCGAACGCATCGAGATCGACGGCGAAGCCGTTTCCCGTGAGCTCTTTGCCGACGAGGTGCTCTCGCTCGCTGCCGTCGCCGAGCTCTCGGACCATCCGCCGAGCTACTTCGAGCTCCTGACCGCAACCGCATATCGAATCTTCGCCGCCGAAGCAGTCGAGGTTGCCGTGGTCGAGGTCGGCGTACTCGGGCGCTTCGATGCCACCAACGTCATTAACGCCGACGTTGCTGTCGTCACCAACATTGGCACCGACCACACCGACCAAGTTGGAGATTGGCGTCGCAACATCGCAACCGAAAAGGTTGGCATAGCAAAGGCAGAATCGACCCTGGTCGTTGGGGAAACAGACGCCGACCTTCACGACATCTTCGAAGGCGAGGGCGCAGCGTCGGTGCTGTTCGCCGACACCGACTTTGCCCTGACCGCTGACCTGCCAGCGGTCGGCGGGCGCCTTATCGACCTGCGCACACCCCGAGGCCTGTACGAAGAGGTATACCTGTCGGTCCACGGCAGTCACCAAGCCGCCAACGCGTCGATCGCGCTCACCGCCGTCGAAGAATTTTTCGATTCGGCGCTGCCCGATGATGTGATCGCCGAAGCGTTCGGCGAACTGCGCCTCCCCGGTCGGGTCGAGTTGGTCGACAAGGAACCAACAGTCATCCTCGACGGCGCGCATAACCCCGAAGCCGCCGAAGCCCTCAGCCTCACGCTCGCCACCGCGTTCTCCGGCCTGTCGCCCCGAGTATTCGTGCTCGCTGCGCTCGAACCGCGAGATCCAGCGGCCTTCATCGATGAAGCGGGGATCGGGCCAGGAGACTATGTCGTGGCGACTCCAGTGAATTCGCCGCGTTCGATTAGCCCGGAACGAATTGCCGAAGCCGCGACCGACGCCGGAGCAACCGCCGAGACTGCATCAGAGACCGAGGGCGCCGTCGAACGAGCCCGAATTCTCGCCGGCGACGAAGGCATGGTGATCGTCACCGGATCGCTCTATGTCGTTGGAGAAGCACGAGATATCTAACCGGTCGACGGTCGGCTAGGTTCGCGACCAATGCGCGTCTTTGTCACCCACAACCCTGAAGACCTCTCCGCCTACTACGGAAGGGCCCTACCCCAACTCGAGGCCATCGCCGACGTCGTGATTAACCCGCTCGACCGCGACCTCACCACACCGGAGCTCCTCGATGCGGCAGCCGGATGCGACGTGATCGTCGCCCACCGCGCCACGCCCGGAGAACCAACACTCTTTGCCAACATGTCCAACCTGTTGGCGTTCCTTCGCTGTGCGGTCGATATCAGCACGATCGACGTCGGCGCGGCTAGTGCTGCTGGGGTGCTTGTGGGCCAAGCCGACAAGAGCTTCGTGGCGTCCACGGCAGAACTTGCCCTGGCGCTACTCATGGACACTGCCCGCAGCGTCTCGGCCTCGACACTCGACTACCACAACGGCGTCGAGCCACCCCAACGTTCGGGTCGCCAACTACGAGGGCAAACTGCAGGCGTCATTGGCTACGGCGCAATTGGCTCGTACCTCGCCGACCTCCTCTCGAGTCTCGGAATGCACGTGCTCGTCACCGACCCGGTCGTCACCGACGTCGCGCACGGCATCGAACGGGTCGAGCTCGCCGAGCTGTTGGGCCGCGCAGACGCGGTCTTTCCGCTCGCCCCAGCAATCCCCGAAACACATCACCTCATCGGGACGAACGCGTTGGCGGCAATGAAACCGGGAGCCACACTTATCAATGTGTCCCGAGGAGAGCTTCTCGACGAAGATGCAGTGCATGCAGCCCTCGATTCGGGGCATCTCGGTGCCCTTGGCATCGATGTGGGCATGGCTAGCGACCAGCGCCCGTCGTTACATCTCGCCTCACGTCCCGGAGTCGTCGCAACCCCACACCTCGGCGGGCTGACACCAGAGAACGCCGACGCCCAAGCAGCGAGCAGCGTCGAACAGGTCGCCGCGATGCTCACCGGCGAGATGCCACCTCGAAGCGTCAATGCCCACGCAGCGACGAACCTATCCAACTGGTGGGCGCAGCGTTGAGCGGATACACCGACACGCACATGCACGTCTATGACGACGCGTACCCGGCTGCGACCAACGCGGTGCTTCGACCGCCCAACGCCAGCGTTGCCGACTACGCACACATCCAGGACGCGTTGGGAACGAACCGCGTCGTGGTGGTGCAACCAACGACCTATGGGCTCGACAATCGGTGCCAACTCGAAGCCATGGCCCGCATTGGGCCGTCAGCGCGCGGCATCATGGTTCTCGACGCCAACGTTGAGGACTCGACCCTGTGGACCTACGCCCACCTAGGTGTTCGTGGAGCCCGCTTTCACATGCTGCCCGGGGGAGCGGTTGGCTGGGATCACCTCGCCGCCGTTGCCGAGCGCATTGCGCCGTTTGGTTGGCACATTCAACTCCAGCTCGACGGCCACGAGCTGGCGGCCCGCAAAGCGCAGTTGCAGACATTGGCCTGCCCGCTGGTCATCGACCACGTGGGCAGGTTTATGGGCCCCGTCGAGCCGGACAGCGAACCATTTTCGGCGCTGCTCGATCTCGTCGACGCCGGAGCGCATGTGAAGCTGTCGGCCCCATACGAATCGGCCAAGGACCCACATCATCGATACGAGGTCGTCACCAGATGCGTCAAGGCACTGGTCGAACGAGCTCCCGAGCAGCTGCTGTGGGCCTCGAATTGGCCCCATCCGGGACAGGTCGACCCACCCTTGGCCAACGACCTGATCAACTTACGCGACCAGTGGTTGCCCACCGATACGCTTCGCCAGCAGGTGCTCGTCGACAACCCCGCCATGCTCTACGACTTCTAAGCAGGAGAACCCCATGCCAATCGACCCAACCGCTGCCCCCGACGCCGAATACGCGACCTATCCGTCTCTCGTAGACCAAACCGTGCTCGTCACCGGTGGTGCCGACGGCATCGGCGCCGGACTCGTCGAAGAGTTCGCGAAACAAGGCAGTCGCGTCGCGTTCCTCGATATCCAAGACGCAAAAGCCGCCCAGGTGATCAGCAGGTGTGAAGCCGCAGGAGTTCGCCACGTCCCGCAGTTTCATCGGGTTGATCTCGTGGATATTGCTCGCACCCAAATGGTCATTGCCGAGGTCCTCGAACGCTTTGGCAGCATCGGCGTGCTTGTAAACAACGCGGCGAGCGACGACCGGCACGGGTGGCAAGACCTCACACCCGACTACTGGGATGACCGTATGCACACGAACCTGCGGCATTACTTCTTCGCGATCCAATCGGTCGCGCCGCAGATGATCGAGGCCGAAAAGGGTTCGATCGTCAACATTGGCTCGAGCAGTTACATGATGAAAGAAGACCAGTTTCCGGGCTACGCAGTTGCCAAGGCCGGTGTCGAGGGGATCACCCGCACGCTGGCTCGCACGTTTGGGCCACATGGTGTGCGGGTCAATACGGTGCTTCCGGGCTGGGTCGCGACCGAACGCCAACTCGAAAAGTGGTGGACGCCCGAAGACGAAGCGGGCACGCTCAACGACCAGCAGATCAAGCGACGCATCTACGCAAAGGAGTTCGCCCAGATGGTGCTCTTCCTTGCAGCCGACGACGGCGCGGCGTGTACCGCGCAGCAATTCCTCGTTGACGGAGGACGCTTCTAGCTGTGGAGACGGGCGATGAGGCGGATGCCCGCCTTGGTCATCGTCCCCGCGTCAAGACGCGTCTTTTCGATCTCGTGTAACAGGTCACGAACCGCCGCCGCGCGGGGATGTGTTGGGTCGACCTTCCACATCGCCAGCTGTGTCATGAACAGCCCCTTGTCGACCTGTTCGATGTTGGCCACCGTTGCGATCGCGTCGAGCATCATTTCTGATGAAGCCACGCGGTGATCGACGGTCATGCGCTGGCGCCACGCAGTGAGCGGGTCAGGGGTTGCAACGGCGTCATCGTCGCGGAGGCCCGCAGCAGCGAGCAGTGCCCACGCGTCGATCAAGAACTGGGCACCTGCGTTATCGACCAGTTCAAAGCCAAACTCGTCAGCGATCACAAGGCCGCCGGGAGCGAGCCGCGACATCTGTGCAACGGCGACATCGAGCGGCTCGATGTGGTGGAGTGAACGGGTAAAGAGCAGTGCTGCGAACGCCCCGTGGCCGCCGCCATCCCACGTGAGCCAGTCAGCAACTTGGACGTCGCGGCCCTGCGCTTGAGCTGCAGCAGCGGTCTCTTCGTGTGCGTCGATGGCAACGACGTTGAACCCGTCAGCGCGGAGTCGTTCGGCGAGCACACCATCGCCTGCGCCGATCTCGGCGATTGGTCCATCGACACCGGCGAGGGCAGTACGGGCAAACCCGTGAAGATCATCGAGAAATGGTGTCAGCAGCGCTCGCTCCTCGGGGCTGGACACCCGCGCCGCTTCGTGGTCATGGTCGTGGTCGTGGTCGTGG
>CALKGG010000142.1 GCA_938084885.1 uncultured Acidimicrobiales bacterium | reverse complement strand
GAGCGTATCTTCGGGGATATCCGCTTTGATGGTGACGGCACGTTCAGACGTGATGTCGTTGACACGAGCAAAAGCTTGGAACCGGGTGTCGCCGCCGGCGTAGCCAGTTTCGATGGTGGTATTGGGAGCGTCGGGAGCGTCGCCTTGTTCTGCAGCCATGGCAACATCGACCTGGGCGTCCATGTCGCGTCCAAAGGGCGATGGGAGCCAGTCGATTACCGACAAGAAATTGAAGAAGCCAAACCCGAGCTGGTTCTTCATTATATCGGCGGTCGTGACCCACGATTCGGCCGAGACGCGAATCCACAGATCGTCGCCAGGCTTCACAAAGCTCTCGATGATGTCGCCACCGAGTTCGGTGGAAAGTTCCGAAAGTATGGCTTCACGGGCTTCATCGACCTCAACGGCCTCGTCTTCGACGGTTTCGACGTCCGACATCAGGCACCCACCACGAGAGGTTCTTGGGTCCAACGCTCGGTCATGTCTTCGTTCAAGATCCGCTCTTGGAGCATGACGATGCCCTCGAGCAATGCCTCAGGCCGCGGCGGGCAACCCGGGACGTAGACGTCGACGGGAACGATCTGATCGACGCCTTTAGTTACCGAGTAGGAATCCCAATACGGGCCCCCGCAGTTGGCACATGATCCCATGGAGATGACGTACTTTGGCTCGGGCATCTGTTCGTAGAGACGACGGATCGCCGGTGCCATCTTGTCGGTAACGGTTCCCGAGATGACCACGAGGTCGGCTTGGCGCGGACTCGCTGGAAACGGGATGACACCGAGACGCATCACGTCATAGCGAGGGGACGCAAAGGCGGCGCCCATTTCGAGTGCGCAGCACGCGAGACCCCACTGATATACCCAGAGTGAATACTTGCGGCTCATGTTGAGCAAGCCGGTCAACGGCTTTGGGAGTTTGCCCGATTCCACTAGACCCATTTGAGCATCCCCTTTCGCCATGCGTACATCAACCCAAGCAGGAGAATGAACACAAAGATGGCCATCTCAATGAGGCCGAATAGTCCGAATGCTTCCAGGCGTGTTGCCCACGGAAAGATAAAGATTGCTTCGACGTCGAACAAGACGAAGAGGAGCGCAAAGACGTAGTAGCGAATGTTGGCCTGTGACCACATTTCACCAGTGGGGTCGACACCGGATTCGTAGACCGTTTGCTTCTGCTCGTTGGGTTTTGAGGGTCGGAAAATGGACCCGATACCCAAGAATGTTCCAACGAGGAGAACACCAAGGCCACCGAAGATGGCGACGACAAAATAACTTCGTAGAAACTCTGACACGGCTGCTCAGGCTAACTGTGGGATTTCGATGTCGCCAAAGTCTGGAACGGCAACGTTACGGACGTCACGACGCTATCGGGAATAGAGCAACTTTTGGCTGATCAAGCCAAGGACATCGCCGGTGCATTCGTCACAGACAACCAGCTACGGCTCAAGCCACCGTTTGTGGTACCGACGACTATGATGGAGGGAAGCGAACAGCGCTCTCTCGGAGGAGATCGAGATTATGAAGGTATGGATCGACCAAGACTTGTGCACCGGCGACGGGCTCTGCGAAGAGATTGCACCCGCCGTGTTCTTCGGACAAGACGACGGTCTCTTCTACGTGAAGGAAACCGCCGATAATTACGGTGAAGAGAAGCTCTTCGACGGCACGAACAACCCCGCCGGCTCCGAAGGTATGGCTCGCGTGCCCGACAACCTCATCGAAAGCGTCATCGAATCGGCCGAAGAGTGCCCAGGCGAGTGCATCTTCCTCGAGGCCTAACAACGAACGCAGCGCTCTAACGAGCGGACCCCAAATCGAGTGGAAGTCACGAGATTTGCGGCATCAGAAAAGTGTGCAAGAAACCCGGTCATCGACCGGGTTTCTTTGCGTTTTGGGCAACGGGCAGCAGCCTCGCTGCCCGTCGCCACCGTACTACCGGCGGCTCTCGAAGTTGGACAAAATCCACCAGGCTGCGGCGCCGAGGATAACTGCGGCAAAACCGTTGAGCGCAGCGAACCAGATGCGGCCAATCGCACTGCCGAAGCCGAACACAAGGCTGTTCAACACCGAAACAACGCCTAGGCCTGCACACGCCGCAGCGAGCCATTCAGCAAACGTGAACGTTCGCTTTTCGATACTGCCGGTCGGTGAGAGAACAATCAGCAAGGCAAGAGCAAGCGTGAGCATCCCCATCGTTGCCCCGACCGGTGCCAGGAAGCGCCCCAAAACCGAGCGGACCGTCCATTGACCGCCGATTTCATCGATCGCTTGAAAAACCCCAGCAATCCACCGCAGCGCAATGGTCAGGCCAATAGCGACCGCCGCGACTTCACGAGCCTCATCACGTGAGAGGCTCACGAGCTATTGGCCAGTGGTGAGTTCGACGAGGGCGTCGGTAGCGAAACCGTCGAGAAGTCCAGGGAAGATTCCAAAGAGCAACGTGACAACAACCGCAGTAGCGAGAACCACGCCGACCGAACCGGGGATCTCGACGTCACGCGCATTGTCTTGTGGCTCCTGAAGGAACATCGACACGAGCACTTTGAGATAGAGGAATGCGCCGACGACCGCAGCGAACACCGCCACAATGGCAACCCAATAGTTCTCCGAGTCAACCGCAGCGGCTATGACACCAAACTTCGCCACGAACCCGCTCGTAAACGGAATGCCAGCTTGGGCGAACAAGAAGATCATCAACGCAAAGGCAAGGATCGGCTTGCGACGTCCGAGCCCCTGCATAGATTCGAACGAGAAGTCGTTGTCGCCCTTGCCGCCAAGGATCGTGAGTGCCGCCATTGTTCCGCTCACCAAGAATGCATACGTGAAGAGATAGAACAAGGCTGCGGAGGTTCCACGGTCCGACGCTGCAAGCACGCCGAGCATGATGAAGCCCGCGTGACTAATGGATGAGTAGGCGAGCATGCGTTTGACGTTGGTTTGGACAATGGCGCTGAGCGAACCAATGATCAACGTCAAGGCCGCAATCACCTCGATGGCCGGCACCCAGTCGTCGACGACGCTCGAGAAGGTGCTCGACAAGATACGGAGAAGCGCTGCAAAGCCAGCGGCCTTGACGCCCGACGCCATGTACGCAACGACCGGCGTTGGGGCACCGTCGTACACGTCGGGAGTCCACGAATGGAACGGGGCTGCGCCAACTTTGAACGCAAGGCCGACAATAAGCAACGCAATGCCACCGAGAAGCAATCCGTCCTCGACAAGAAGGTTGTTCGCAAGGAATCCCTGAATTTCGATGAGGTTGGTGGAACCAGTCGCTCCATAGATCAGCGCAATGCCATAGAGCAAGAAGGTCGACGAGAACGCGCCGAGCACGAAGTACTTCATGCCCGCTTCCTGACTTTGGATGCGACGACGATGCATTGCGGCAAGCACGTACACCGCCATCGACAATGTTTCCAAGCCAAGGAAGAAGACGATCAGGTCGTTGGAGAACGCCATAACAATGCCGCCGGTTCCCGAAAGCAGAAGCAGCACGTGTAGTTCGACACCTTCGAGACCTTCACGCTCGAGGTAGGGATGTGCGAGTAGGGACGCCATAGCGACAGCCGACGCAATGACGACGGTCAAGAACACCGAGAACCCGTCGAAGCCAACCGCTCCGGCGACGGTCGAGCTTGCACCGTCATTGCCGAGCTGATTCCACAACACGATCGATGAGATGATGGCCCCGCCGCACGACCCGACAGCCCAACTTGTGATGAACCAGGCCGGGATGTCCTTCTTAATAGAAGTCATCGTGAGGATAAGCAACCCGCCGACAGCCATAAACAACATGGGCAACAGGATCGAGACATCGACACTTGGGGCAGCGATGGTCTGAGCTTGAGCAAGGATCATTCTGATTCACCCTCCTCTTCCTCTTCTTCGCCCTCGTCATGGGACTCCTCAGCAACGAGAACGTCGGCGGTTGGCTCCGTCCAGCCGTCCACGTTGGCATCGATGTGGGCGACAAGAACTTCGATCGATGGTTCGATCCGTTCGATCATCGGCTTTGGATAGACACCGAGGAAGATGATCAACACGATCATCGGGAAGAGCACCAACAGTTCGTTTGGTCGCAGATCTTCCATCGTTGCGTTGTCGCCCTCGGCCTTGCCGTGGAACACCCGCTGGTAGGCCCACAACAAATACACCGCAGCAAAGATGACACCGGTTGCAGCCACAGAAGCAATCCATGGATTCGCAACAAATGCGCCGAGCAAGATCAAGAACTCGCCAACGAAACCGTTCAAACCTGGAAGGCCGATCGAACTGAGCATGACGAGTGTGAACATCGCCGCAAAGACAGGCGCTGCTTTCTGCAAGCCGCCGAGCTCGGCGATCTGGCGAGTGTGGCGTCGTTCGTACATCCACCCCACGAGGAAGAAGAGAGCGCCGGTCGACAGGCCGTGGTTGACCATCTGCACGACCGAGCCAGTGAGCGACTCCGTGGTGATCGCAAACGTACCGAGCACGATAAAGCCGAGGTGGGCAACAGACGAATAGGCAACGAGACGTTTGAGATCTTTTTGGACAGTCGCCGCGGCAGCGCCATAGAGGATGCCGACCGTACCGAGGATCATCAGAACGGGAGCGAACCAGGTCGCGGCCTCGGGGAAGAGGTAGAGCCCGAACCGGAAGAAGCCGTAGGTACCAAGCTTCAACATCACACCAGCGAGGATGACCGAGCCAGCGGTTGGCGCCTCGGTGTGTGCGTCGGGCAGCCACGTATGCACCGGAAACACCGGCACCTTCACCGAGAACGCGAGGACGAACGACAAGAAGATCCAGCGGCCTGCGTCAACTCCCCAGTTCTGGCCTTCGGCCAGCGCCACCACATCGAAGGTGACAATGCCGGTTGCGCTCTCGTGGAAGAAGACAATGGCGAGAATGCCGATCATCATTAGCGCCGAGCCAAACATGGTGAACAAGAAGAACTTGGTGGCCGCATAAATGCGGTTGCCGTGGCCCCAGGTACCAATGAGGAAGTACATCGGCACCAGAACAACCTCGAAGAACACAAAGAAGAAGAACAAATCGAGGGACATAAAGACGCCCATGACGCCTGCTTCGAGCAGGATGATCCACGCGAAATAGCTCTTTGGGCTGTGCTCGGGTTTCACGCCGATGATGGCAAGCGGGAACAAGAATCCGGTCAGGACCACCAAGAACAGGCTGATGCCGTCGACTGCGAGGTCCCACCGAATACCCAAACTTTCGATCCACACGTTTGGATCGTCGCTTCGGAACTGGAAACCGCCGTCCGTGCGGTCAAAGGTCAACAGCACCCACACACTAAGCGCACCGGTGATTACCGAGGCCATCAGCGCAATGAGGCGGTGAGCTTCGACACGTGCCTTGGGGACGAGTGCCACCAGGACCGCACCGAGGAACGGCACGACGATCAACGAGGTCAAGACAGGGAACGAAAGCTCCGCGGAGCTTTCTGCGGCAACGAGGAAATTGGTCATGCGGCAACCCTGACTAGGAACCATGCGAGTAGGGCGACCGAGCCGAGCGTGATGCCGAGGGCATATGACCGCACAAGACCGGATTGGAGGCGGCGAACAGCCGAGCCACTGCCACGAACAAACGAGCCCGTGCCGTTGACCATGCCGTCGACAATGTTGGCGTCAAGCCAGGCAATGCCTTCGAACATCTTGGCGCCGGGGCCACCCATAAAGGCCGAAACCGCCCGATCGTAGCCCCACGCGTCGAGCAGGATCGGCTTCTCGATCTTCTTCGGATCGGCGTTGTGTTTGAGGTAGATCATGACCGCTCCCATGATGCCGATACCGCCGGCGACGATGGAGACGATGGCGAGAATCCACTTGGTGAGACCAGACGCTGCGAACTTGTGCTCAAAGACGATCGACGGTTCGAGCCAGTGCTCAAGGAAATGCAGGTCGGACGTGAACGGCAGGTTCAACAAGCCACCAAAGATGCTCAGCACCGCCAAGACAACGAGCGGAGTCGTCATCTGCCAGTTGGACTCGTGCGGGTGATGTTCGGCGCGCTGTTTGACCGCTGCGGGAACGAACTCGCTCGCTGCACCTGCGGTCAGTTGTTCTCCGGGCGCAGGTTCGACGCGGCGTGATGCTTCGCTGCGGGCATCGGCGTCGGCTTGGCTGGCCGCCTTGGCTACCGCGCCTGCCTCGTCGCGAGCAGCTTGGGCCTTTTCTTCTGCAGCCTCGGCCTTGTCCACAGCAGTGCTCTTTGCGTCGACGACCTTCTGGGCAGCAACTGTTGCCTCTTCGTCAGCGGCTTGGGAGAGCTCGATTTGTGCATCGACGTATGCCTCCCGAGCGGTTTCGAGCGCAGCGACAGCCTTGGTGTGCGCCTCGATTGCATCGTCGGCTGCGGTTCCTGCCTCGAGCTTTGCGTCTTGGGCATGGGCCAGATACGCCGCCCACGCCTCGTCGACTTCGTCCGCATCAGGATCGCCGAAACGGTAGTCGCCATAGAACGTCATAAAGACCTGGCGGCTCATGTAAAACGCCGTCATCAGCGCGGTGATCAAACCAAAGAACCAGAGCAGCTTGCCGTTGAGACCGCCGAGGTCCCAGGCGCTGAGCAGGATCTCATCTTTCGACCAGAATCCGGCGAACGGAGGGACACCGGCAATGGCGAGCCAGCCAATGATGAACGTCGCCGACGTGATCGGCATCAGCTTGCGCAGGCCACCGTAGCGGCGCATGTCTTGGTCGTCGTCCATGCCATGAATGACCGACCCTGACCCGAGGAAGAGCAGCGCCTTGAAGAAGGCGTGGGTGATCATGTGGAAGATGGCAGCGACAAACACACCGGACCCCACAGCGAGAACCATGTAGCCAAGCTGAGAAACCGTCGAGTACGCGAGGACCTTTTTGATATCGGTTTGCGCGATCGCGATCGTGGCTGCGAAGAAGGCTGTGCCCACGCCGACCCACGCAATGATGTTGGTTACCCATTGGGCGTGGAGCAACGCTTCGTAGATCAGACCGTTGACGCGAGTCAAAAGGTAGACGCCGGAGGTCACCATGGTGGCGGCGTGGATGAGCGCCGAGACCGGGGTTGGTCCAGCCATGGCGTCGGGGAGCCACAGGTACAGCGGGAACTGCGCAGACTTGCCCATCACTCCAACAAACAACAGCAAAATCAGTGCTGCGAGCACCGGGGTGCTGAGCTGAGCTGCGGTGCCGTTGATCGTCAGGTAATCAATGGATCCAATCGTTGCGAACGCCAAGAATGTCGCAACCATGAAGCCCCAGTCACCAACGCGGTTGGTGACAAATGCCTTCTTGCCGGCCATAGCGTTTTTCTCTTCGGTGAACCAAAAGCTCACAAGGAAGTACGAGCAGGCACCCACACCTTCCCAACCAAGGAACGTGAGCAGCAGGTTGTCGCCAAGCACCAGGATCAACATCGAAAACACGAACATGTTGAGGTAGATGAAGAACTTCGAGAAGTTCGGATCACCGTGCATGTACCCCACCGAATAGAGGTGGATGAGCGTGCCGATTCCGGTGACGAAGAGCATCATGGCGACCGATAGCGGGTCGACAAGGAACGCGACGTCGACACCAAAGTCACCAGCGATGACCCAGTTGAAAAGGGTCTTGGTGACCTGCCGTTCTTCTTCTTCGAGGCCGCGGATGCCAAAGAAGGTGACGACGGTGGACGCGAAGGCACCGCCGCATGCAGCAGTGGCGAGGTATCCAGCAGCCGGTTCGCCGAGGCGACGGCCAACGAGCATCAACGAGATGAAACCGAGCAGGGGAAAGAGCGGTACGAGGTATACGAAATCGACCATGAAAATTAGCCCCTCAGTACCGAAAGATCGTCGGCTGTGGCGCCGTCGCGACGTCGCATGATGGCCACGACAATGGCGAGGCCAACAACGACCTCAGCCGCGGCAACAACCATGACGAAAAAGACCGACACCTGGCCACCAATATCATTCAGGCCCCACGCGAGGCCGATGAAGGTGAGGTTGACGGCGTTCAACATCAGCTCGACGCACATGAACATGACGAGTGGGTTTCGGCGTACGAGGACGCCAACCGCACCGATCGAGAACACGAGTGCGGACAGCACGAGATAGTAGGTGGGTGTGAGCATTAGCTGTCGTCCCCCTGTTCGTCTCCAGCAGCCATGGCTGCATCGGCGTCGCCGTCGGTATCGGTGTCGCCCGTGGAGCCAAACCCAAATCCACTAATTGCGGGGATGTCGGGAAGTGGCTGGAGGGCGCCGGGAATTCGGCGGGCCATGACCACTGCGCCAACGACGGCGACGGTCAACAGAATGCCGGTCACTTCGAACGCAAAGACCTGTTCGGTAAAGATCGATTCGGCGAGTTGGTTCACGTTTGGAAGCACCTCACCGGTTGGGCCAGGAGCATCGACATTGCCCGGTACGCCGGTAATTCCTGCCGAATTGATGATGGCGAGCAACAGGCCAAGGATCGCAGCGCCACCCACAAAGGCGAGGGGGCGCTGCCCAATGATTGGCTCGACGGACAAATCTTCGGCGTTATCAACACCGAGGAGCATGATCACAAAGAGGAACAAGATCACAATTGCGCCCGCATACACAATGACTTGGATAGCGGCGAGGAAGTGGGCCTCGACCACAAGGAACTCGACCGCGACACCAAAGAGCGTCTGGATCAAAAAGAGTGCAGCGTGCACAGGGTGCTTGGCCATAACAACACCGAGTGACCCGGTGAGCACGACGACACCGGCAACGAGAAACGAGAAGAGTTGCAGACTCATCAGTGGCCACCGTCGTGTGCATCATGTGCCTGTTGGTCCGGCGCCACGTCGCCCGCAGGGTGTGCTGTCTCGCCAACCTGACCTTGCTCGGCTGGGCGCACGCCGTAGCCGAGCTCTCCAGACCACGCCACAGTGTTCTCATAGGCAACCGAACCGCCGGGCGACGTTGCACGCATCCAACCTGAGGTCAGCGCGTCGTCGCCTTCGCGCCAGTCTTCCCATGGAAGCTTTTGTGGCATGCCGTCGTCACCAACGACGAGCTCGTCCTTGGTGTAGATGGCGTCTTGACGGTTCGTGAACGAGAACTCGAACAGCTTCGATTCGGTGATTGCTTGCGTTGGGCATGCCTCGACACATAGGTCGCAGTGAATGCAGCGCAAGTAGTTGATCTCATAGACGTAGCCGTACCGCTCGCCGGGTGAGACCGGGTTTGCTGGTTCATTGTCGGCGCCGCGTACGTAGATGCAGCGGGCGGGGCAGACGCCCGCGCACAACTCGCATCCAATGCACTTTTCCATGCCGTCTTCGTAACGGTTGAGCACGTGGCGTCCGTGGAAACGTTCTGGTTTGTCACGCTTTTCGCCTTCGCCACCGGCCTTGTATTCACCAGTAACGCGCTCTTCACCGAGCTTCTTGAACGTGACGGCGAATCCTTCGAGGTATCCCATCAGCCATACTCCAGAATCTCGGACTCGAGTCGGCTCTTTCGAGCGGTCCGAATTGCGGCCATCAACAACATTGCACCTGCCATGAACACGGCGATTGCGATCGCGATCGTGACAAAGATATTCCAGCCCTCGACGTCGGCGACGCTAATTGCCGAAAGAAGCAGGAACCATCCGAGTGCGAACGGGATCAGCACCTTCCATCCGAGGTCCATCAGTTGGTCGTAACGCAAGCGTGGAAGCGTGGCACGGAACCAGACAAAGATGAACAGGAAGACGACGGTCTTGAGGAAGAACCAGAGCATGCCCCAGGCCCAGCCGAGCGTCTCGGTGAAGATCGGCCCGTCGGGTCCACCAAAGAAGAGGGTCACGATAATGCCGGCCATGGTGACCACGTTCATGAACTCTGCGAGGAAGAACAACGAGAACCGAAGCGAGCTGTACTCGGTATGGAACCCACCAACGAGCTCCTGTTCTGCCTCGACGAGGTCGAAAGGTGGTCGGTTGAGCTCGGCGGTTCCGGCGATCAAGAAGATGATGAACGGGAAGAAGCCGAGGCCGAAGACATTCCAGATTCCGTCGACCTGGCTCTGCACGATCTCACTCGTGCGAAGTGAGCCGCTTGTCAAGAACACAGCAGCGAGCGACAGACCAAGTGCTGCTTCATACGACACCATCTGCGCGGATGCGCGGACTGAACCGAACAGCGGGTACTTGGATCCAGACGCCCAACCAGCGAGCATGACGCCGTAGATGCCAAGCCCCGACATGGCGAGGAACAAGAGGACTCCCATCGGCGGGTCCACGACCTGCAGGCGGAAATCGAAGTCTCCCCAGAAGAAGTTGACGCTGCCGTCCGCGTTCGAGAAATCACCGCCGATCGGGACAATTGCGAACATCAAGAACGCCGGAATGAGAGACAGATACGGGGCCAGCTTGAAGACGGTCCGGTCGGCGCCGTCTGGGGTGAGGTCCTCTTTAAAGAACAGCTTGATGCCGTCGGCGAGGGTCTGCATGATTCCCCACGGACCAGCCACATTTGGGCCGATTCGGTTCTGCATGTCGGAGACGACCTTGCGCTCGAACCAGACCATCAACATGACCGAAACGAGTAGGAACACGAAGATGAAAATCACTTGACCGAGCAGGAAGAGAACATCCCCGCTCAACCACAGCGTCCACCAACGACTGACGAACCAGTCGAACTCATCAAGAAATTCCTGTTGCGCCAGCATCATGACGCGTTCTCCACTCGCACGGTCGTGACGATACGGGATGCATCGAAGAGTTCCGCTACTGAAGCATTGGGTTGATTGAAGTCAATTGCGACACACCCAAGCGCCACATTCTCGTCGCCCACACACGGCAGTTCAATCGAGCCGGAATCGTTACTCACCGTGACATCAACGCCTGCGGACAGCCCGAGGTCGGCGAGCGTGTCGGGA
>CALKGG010000141.1 GCA_938084885.1 uncultured Acidimicrobiales bacterium | reverse complement strand
AACCGGCACCAAACGAATCCCCGCAGGAGCAAAAATGTCCATCGCGTCCATAAACGCCGAACCCATAATGCCAAACGTCGTATCAACCTGATTCGCTACAAGCGTCTCAACAAACGCCTCACTCGGTGTCATACGTGTCATGTGAAAATCCCCATTCGATTCAGAGTCTTTGATTGATGCCTAGTGGTGGCACGGTGAGCGGGCAACGCCGGAGGGCAGCCGAATTTCCTCTCCCAAGCGCACTCTAACTGACGGCTCGAAACCATTCCACATTGTGGAATCATTGTTCTATGTTTTCGACCAAATGGCGTTGCACCGACAGGTGCTGCATGCTCTGGTGTGATGACATCAGACACCGACATTGCAGCAAAGAGCTCGAAGAGCGTCGCTGGCACGAAAGCAATTGATCGGGCGCTCTATGTACTTTCCAGCTTTGTGGCCACGCCCGAGCAAGGAATTACCGAGATCGCAGCGCACGCCGACCTCAGCCCCAGCACCGTGCACCGAATTGTGCAGGCGCTCGTCCAAAGCGGCTATCTCGAGCAGAGCGCCGAAACCGATCGCTACCACCTTGGCCACGCAGCGCACGTGCTTGGGCAGTCAGCTCGAGAATCGTGGGGCTATGACCGGGCGCTCCCCATTCTCGAACGCATCGGCAGCCTCACTGGAGAATCGGTCAACATGGGCATCGCCGATGGCAACGAGGTCGTCGTGTTACTCCGCGTCGAGTCCGTGCAGCCTCTGCGCTTCGACCAGCCAGCGGGCTCACGCATCTCCATGCACTGCTCCTCGATGGGCAAAACGCTGCTCGCGTTCAGCAACGAACCGCTGCCCGAGCTCAGCTACAACCAAATCACGCCCACGTCGATCACCACTGAAGCCGACTTCATAAAGGAGCTGGCGAAGACAAAGAAACGGGGGTACGCAATCGACAAACAGGAGAGCATCCCGGGAGTCAGTTGCGTTGCAGCACCCGTTCTCGATGCAGAAGGCACTGCTGTTGCTGCCATTGCTGTTCAAGGCCCTACCGTGCGCATGACCCGAGAGCGCATTGCGGCAATCTCCGACCAGGTCATCACCGCAGCAAACGAAATCCGCGACACCCTCGGCCTCGACAAGCTCAGCAACGTCAGCGGCTAACCGCACTCGCTGCTTCTCCTGCTACCAGTAGCTCACCGCACCGGCATACATGTTGGTGAGCACCTCTTCGTCGATCGACATCGGCGCGTTGTCGAGGAGACGACGCTGGTTGATCGACCCGTTGACGAGGTCGGGGATGTCATCTGCGCTGTAGCCAACACCGGTCAGCCCATTGGGCATGTCGGTCGCCTTCATCAGCTCGATGATGCGATCGGACAGCACTTCACCGGCTTCGGTCGGACCAACATCAGACACATCAGCGCCGAGGAAGCGAGCACCATCGATGTGACGATCGGGTTGATCGACACCGGTAATCCGGAAGACCGATGGCGAGTTGACAATGACGCTCATTCCGTGAGGAACCATTGGCTCGCCCTGCGGGTAGCCGTCGGGTTGGAAGTCCTTGACGAGACCAGAGACCGAGTAGCTCATGCCGTGAGGGGCATGACAGCCAGCGTTACCGAAGGCAATACCTGCAAGGGTCGACGCCCACATCAACTGATGGCGAGCTTCCACATCGTTGGCGTCACCGACCGCCCGCTCGAGATAGATGCCGGCGAGACGAAGCGCCTCGGCACAACCCAAATCGCTCCACGGGTTCGAGCCCTGACTCGATGGACGCAGCGCAGGAGACGCCGCCGCTGGACGTTGCGTGTAGGGCCGGGCGGTGTAGCTCTCAAGAGCGTGGCTAAGCACATCGAAACAGCTCGCGGCGACCACGTTGGGCGGAAGGGTCAAGGTCGTGTCGGGATCAATGAGCGCACGCGTCGGGCGGATCATCTTCGATGCAATACCGGTCTTGGCCTTCATTTCGAGAAGGTCGAACACGGCAATGCCCGTGCATTCGCTGCCGGTTCCCGAAGTTGTCGGGCACGCAATGTGTGGCTTGAGCGCGCCAGGTACGGGAACACCCTTCCCAATTGGCGCATTGACGTAGTCGAGGAACTCGGCCGGGTAGGTGCTGTAGAGGTTTGCGGCCTTCGCGGTGTCGATGACCGAACCGCCACCAACCGAGATGAACCCGTCGACGTTCGAGTCGCTCGCGAACTTTGACGCGGCGATGAACGAGTCGTCGGTTGGTTCGACACGGACGTTGTCGTAGAGCGCAATGTCGACGTTGGCGTCCTTTAGCGACGTGATCACCTTGGCGACGTGTTCGGTCTTCGCCAGCGCATCATCGGTAAAGAGTGCAATGCGCGAAATCCCGAGCGACTTGGCAATCTCGCCCGCTTCGGAAAGGCACCCAGCACCGAACGTCGTGTTCGATGCGTCGACGCTAAAGGCCGTATCGGCCCCCTCGAGCTTCAGGTCATAGTGCTGGCACAACATGTTGTTCTTCCCCCTGGTCTGCCCCAACGCGGGACTCGTTGCCATACTGGCATCGTCTTGTTGCGATCACCGCAGTGCAGTGATCGCCTGAACGATTCTGCACTCTAGACCGAAAAATGGAAAGCTGTTTCCATGAATCCACCTTCGCTGTCACCACGCACGGCGCACCTCGCTGCCCATGTGTCCACCGACGAAGTAACGCGGACGGTGTATTCGACCGACAACTCGATCTACCAAATTGAACCGGCCGGTGTGGCCCTCCCGAACACCGTTGCCGACCTCATCAGCGTTATGAAGGCAAACGCCGAGAGCCCCAACCCCGCTCCGATCGTGGCTCGCGGCGGCGGCACCGGCACCAACGGTCAGAGTCTCACCGACGGGGTCATGATCGACCTCAAACGAAACCTCAACCGCATCATCGAAATCGACCCGACCACCCTCACCGCCGTCGTCGAGCCGGGGGTCGTAACCGCGGCACTAAACGCCGAACTCAAGAATCACGGTCTCTTTTGGGCCCCACACACCTCCACGCTCAGTCGAGCCACCGTCGGCGGCATGATCGCCACCGATGCGGCCGGAAAGGGCTCGCTCGTCTACGGCCGAGCACATCGCCATGTGCTTGCGCTCGATATCGTCCTGGCAGACGGCACCGAGTTCCGAGCCGAGCCACTCACCATTGCCGATGCCGAAGCTCGCGCTGACACTGCGGGTCGGGTCGGCGAGATTTGGCGGGCACTCCTCAACCTCGACATTTCCGAAGGCGATACATTCGACCTCCCCGAACTCGCTCGCGGCTTTAGCGGCTATGGGGTCGATCGCCTCCGCCGCGACGCCATGATCGATCCACTCGCGCTGTTGGTCGGCTCGGAGGGAACCTTGGGCATCACCACGAGAGCAACGATTCGTCTCTCACCGATTCCTGAGCACACCACGCTCATCGTCGCGGCCTATGCGAGCTTCGACGACGCGTTGCGAGATGCCATCTACTTGCGCGATACCCACCCGACGGCAATCGAGTCGTTCGATGAACGCACGCTCGACGCGGGTCGCAACTCTCCCGCCTGGCCAGCGCTTGGCCGCGTCGTTGGAGACCTGGCCGGGTCGGTGCTTCTTCTCGAATACGACGGGCCGGAACCAATCGATCCTGAACCAATACATGCTGCAATCGATGCGAGCGGTCGGGCAGTTACCGCAAAAACGCTCCACACCGCGGCCGAGCGAGCCCAAGCGTGGAAAGTTAGAGCCGATGCTGTTGGCCTCCTCGCCAAAGTCGAGGTCGGTGCACCCGAACTCTCTGCTCGCCCAACAGCGATGGTCGAGGACTGCGCTGTCCCGGTTGCGAACATGCCCGAATTCATCGCCGATTTCCGACGTGCCCTCGACGGTTTCGGCGTGACGTATGGAATGTTTGGTCACGCCGATGTTGGCTGCGTGCATGTTCGCCCGGCCCTCGACACCACAGACCCCGGACACGAACAGCTGGTGCGCGACATCACCGACAAGGTGGTCGAGGTGGTCAAAGAGCACAAGGGCGTGCTCTGGGGTGAACATGGCCGCGGCCTGCGCGGCGATGTCGCTGCAGAGTTCCTTACGGCCGAGACGATCGCCGTCATGCGCGAGATCAAGGCAATCTTCGACCCCACCGACCTCCTCAACCCGGGAAAGCTCTACCGGCCAGCTGGATCCAACCTCGACATCATCAAACTCGATGCTGCACCGATGCGAGGCCATGCCAATCGGGCAGTGCCAGTCGAGATTCGACGCGAGTTCAGCAACGCCTTCGCATGCAACGGCAACGGCCTCTGTCATCAGCACTCGGCGACCAATGTCATGTGCCCGTCCTATAAGGCGAGCGGTGATCCGGCCCTTTCACCGAAGGGACGCGCCGATCTCATGCGGTCGCTGTTGCTGCGGCGACAGGAAAAGAGCGCTACCGACCCGACCACGATCGAATTCGAAGACGCCGTTGCCCAGAACCTCGACCAGTGTTTGTCGTGCGCGGCCTGCTCGGGGACCTGTCCGGTCGAAGTCGACATACCCGAGCTAAAAAGTCAGTTCTTCGAGACGTACTACGAGAACCGGAAGCGCCCACTCGCCCACCTTTTGTTGAGCAAGTTCGAATCGCTCGCAGGGCTTTTTGCGTTGTCGCCGACTCTGGCCGGATTCGCGTCGAAGCCGGCTGGCAAGGCGCTTGGGCTCGTCGATCTGCCGTCGCCGAAGAAGCGAAGCACTCCAACGGCGTTCAATACCTTCGACTCCAGCTCGCCGACCAAGGTCGACGTCGTGCTGCTTCGAGATGTCTTTACCGACAAGCTCGAACCCGACACGATCGAACAGGCAGGAGTCGTGCTTACCCAGCTCGGATTGCGGGTCGAGCTGTCGCCCTTTGTTCCATCGGGCAAGTTCGACCACGTGAAGGGCAAGCGGAAGGCGTTTGCAAAGTCGGTTGCTGCACAGCGGTCGCTGATCGAAAAGATCGTCGCGGCGGGAGCCACACCGGTGGCGATCGAACCAGCTGTGGCGTTGCTCCACGAGCACGAGTATCGGTCGGTCGACCCCGACTACCCACGAGCGGTCGAACATCTCGTCGATATTCTCCACGACCACATCGACGCATTCGCCAGGGCAGCGAAGTCGAGAGGAACCGCGGCCGACGGCGCGTCTGGAACGGTGTCCCTCCTCGGCCACTGCACGGAGCGAGCAACACGTCCACAGTCACTCACCAAGTGGGAGGCCGTCCTCACCGCAGCCGGGTACAGCGTCGAGGCACCGATGCTCGGCTGTTGTGGCATGGCGGGCATCTTTGGCCACGAGGAAGCCAACCAAGAGATGTCCAAAACGCTCTGGAACATGGGTTGGGCCGACGCGGTGGCCGATGGTCGAGACCAGACGGTCACTACTGGCTACTCGTGTCGTTCTCAAGCGGCCCGCCTCACGGGCAACTCTGCACCCCATCCAGTCCACCTGCTGTAGTTGACCGCCGCTGTTCGCCTCTACGGGCGAGCGTGCGTTGTCGTGGCTGCCGGCCGATTTCAAAATTTTGACGCATCCGGATTGACATGACGTCGGTCACAAACAAGGATGCGAATATAGAACGGCACTTCCACAATGTGGAATGTCTCTACATTGCGGCTCAGAGGGAGTCGCTCGAAAGAGGGGGACCTATGACCAGCAAGCCCATGATCAATGCGACGAAACGTCGCAGCACGTCACGAATATTACGCTTACTCGCCATCATCTTCGCTACGGCGATGATCGCCGCAGCGTGCACCGGTGGAGCCGTTGACCAGACTGCAGAGGGCAACGTCGATACCGACTCGAGCGACTCCGGAGATTCGGGAGATTCGGGAGATTCGGGAGATTCCGACGACTCCGGAGACTCGGGAGACTCCGACGACGAAGAAGTCGATCTCGCCCAAGGCGGAGAGACGTTCGAGTTCCAGGTGCAAACCGGCGTTCCAGCATCGTCGGTGTACCACGCCGAAATCGTCGAATGGGGCGAGCGCCTCAACCGCATGTCAGGCGGACGCCTCCAAGCCGAGGTCGTCCCATCGGGTGCTGTGGTCGGCGCGCTTGAAATCCTCGACGCAGTCGACACTGAGATCGTCCCGGTCGGTATGGCCTGGTCCAACTACTGGACCGGCAAGAACCCAACCGCTGCACTCTTCTCGAACCCGCCAGTGGGATCGACTGGCCTCGATCAGAGCTCGTCTCTTGCGTGGATGTATGACGGCGGAGGCCTCGACCTCTACCAGCGCCTCTACACCGAAGAGATCGGCGTCAACGTGAAACCACTTCCCGTGTGCCCAATGGGACCAGATCCCTTTGGTTGGTTCGCTGAGCCAATCACCAGCGTTGCTGACGTGCAGGGCTTGCCATTCCGCTCACCTCCGGGCCTGCCAGGTTTGACCTTCCAGGAACTCGGCGTTGATGCAATCGCCATGCCTGGCGGCGACATTGTTCCATCGGCACAGTCCGGAATCATCGAGGGTGCAGAGTGGATCTCACCAGCCGACGACCGTGCGCTCGGCCTGTCCGACGTGTGGGACAACTACTACCTGCAGGGACTTCACCAGTCGACCGACATTGGTGAGCTTCTCTTCAACCTCGACTGGTGGGACGCATTGCCAGCCGATCTCCAAGAGATGGTGCAGATCGCCACGCAGGCAACCATCGTCGACTGCCAGAACGTTTCGATCACCGTCAACGCTGACGCCGTGGCCGAGTACCAGGAGCAGGGCATCAACATCTTCAACACTCCACCGGAGTTCTACGACGCATTCATCGACGCATGGGAGACCGTGGCGACCGACCTCGCAGCAGAGGATCCATTCTTTGCTGAGGTTCGCGAGTCACAGCAGGCATACGCCGATCGCGTCATGCCATTCCGCCTGACCATCACCGAGCTCTACCAAGAGATCGGCGAGACGTTCTACCCAGAAAAGGTCGGCGAGAACCCATGACATCAACGACCGACGCCGAAGTAGCCGCAAGGTACGGCGTAACGGTCGACGAGGAAGCCGAAGGTATTGCTGAACCGTGGAACACCGACGGGGGCAATATTGGTTGGATAGCCGCACTGAGCGAGTGGATAGGGAAGGCCGCAGCGTGGCTGACCCTTCCACTGCTCGCGGTCCTCGGAGGCTCAGCGCTATGGCGAAGTTTGGGCCTTGGATCGTCGATTGTGTGGGCCCAAGACGTTGGCTACATGATCTACGCAACGCACTTCCTTTTGGGGGCTGCGTTCACCTTGAAGCGAAACGGCCATATTCGAACCGACTTCGAATATCGCAAGTGGAGCGTGAGAAAGCAGGCGGGCATCGATGCCTTCATCTATGCCTTCCTGTTTATCCCGGTGATGATCTTGGCTCTCGACGTATCGCTCGAATTCGCAAAGGCTTCGTTCGATCAGCGTGAGACCACGATCTTGAGCCCATGGGACGGTCCACTGTGGCCGCTGAAGTTCATGCTTCCGATCGGGATCTTCTTGTGGCTGTTGCAGTCGTTATCTGAGTTAGTGAAATCAATCCGGGCATTCCGTGCCAACGAGTGGGAGCCGTCGAGTGTTTGACATTGTGCAAAAGCCGGTGAGCTGGCTCGCCGACATTGTCACCGCAATCGCCACTTTCCTCGGCGGTATCCTGCCGGACTTCTCAACCGAAACGATCGGGTTCTTGATGCTTGGGGCGCTGTTTGGCGCGATCATCGCTGGGTTCCCAATCGCTCAAACCCTTCTGGTGATGAGCTTTGGTTTTGGAGCGTGGGCGATTGGCGACACCGTGTTCAACCTGTTCACGTTGTCGGCGATCAACAACCTCACAAACGTGCAGCTCGCGGCAATCCCCTTGTTTATTTTCATGGGGTATTTGCTCGAGCAAGCGGGATTGATGGACCGACTCTTCCGTGCGTTGCAGCTATCGATGGCGAACCTTCGTGGTTCGCTGTATCTCGCCGTGATCTCGGCGGCGACGATCTTTGCTGCAGCGACCGGAATCGTTGGCGCTTCGGTCACGCTCATTGGGTTGATGGCGATTCCGTCGATGACCCGCAGTGGGTACGACACGAGGTTGTCGGCCGGGGCAATCACCGCTGGTGGCACCTTGGGCATTCTTATTCCCCCGAGCATCATGCTCGTCGTGATGGCGCCGGTGCTTGGCGAGAACGTTCTCGAGTTGTTCGCTGCGGCGATCTTCCCGGGATTGATTCTGTCAGGCCTCTACATTGCCTACGCAATGACGCGGTCATGGCTGAACCCCGACTTGGGTCCGCCGTTGCCAAAGGAGGAGCAGACGCTGTCTCGGCGTGAGATTGCCAAGGAGATTCTGCTCGGGATTATCCCGCCAACGGTGCTCATTGCGGTGACGTTGGGTTCGATTCTCTTCGGTGTTGCAACGACCGTTGAGGGCTCAGCACTCGGTGCAGCCGGTGCGTTGGCGCTTGCGGTCGTGTCCCGCCGGCTTACGTTCAAGCTGATGAAGAGTGCGCTCGAATCGACGATGCTGACAACGTCCATGATCATGATCTTGGTCGTTGCCTCAGACTTCTTTGGTCGAGTGTTCTCTCGGGTTGGAAGTGCGTCGGCAATGGCGAACACGCTGGTCGAATTGCAGCTGCATTGGATCATCATGTTGGCGCTGATCTTGTTGCTGATCTTCATTCTCGGGTGGCCACTGGAGTGGGTCCCGATCGTGTTGATCTTCATCCCGATCTTGCTGCCAGTGATCGAACAGTTCGGCTTCAACAAGATCTGGTTCGGCATTTTGATTGCGGTCACCCTGCAGACCGCGTGGTTATCGCCGCCCGTTGCCCTATCGGCGTATTTCCTCAAAGGGGTTGCGCCGCACTGGGACTTGAAGGATATCTATGGCGGCATGTTCCAATTCATGGGACTGCAAGTCGTTGGCCTCATCATTGTCGTTGCGTTCCCGCAGGTAGCGCTTTGGCTTCCGTCGGTGCTCGTCGGCGGTTAGCTACCTCAACAGGTCCCTCTAGGCAGGTCCGTTCGACCGATTTCGGTTGAACGGACCTGTCTGGGTTTTGCACCCGCATGCTGCGGGTCTGGCGTTAGCGACAGCGGCTAGTTTCGCCCGGCGGTCACGCCACCGTCCACGGGCAGCGTCACGCCGGTGATCCATGACGCCTCGTTGGATGCGAGGAACAACAGCGCGCTCACGACATCGGAGGCTTGGCCGTTTCGGCCCAGCGGGTGCATCGCCGCAAAGCCTGGCAACGCAGCATCGATCTGTTCCTGGGTGAGAAACGTCGAGTAGACGGGTGTCTCGACGACTGCGGGAGCGACCGTATTGACTCGGATATTGTCGCCCGCGAGCTCGATGGCGAGGTTTTGCGTGAGCTGGTGGACGCCACCATTCGCTGCGGAGTACGCCGACGATGGCGTTGCCCCAATTGCTTGTATTGCCCACATCGAACCGGTTTGGACAATGACACCGCCGCCACGGCGCTGCATTGCTTTGGCGGCGGCCTGAGCTGCGAAAAACTTGCCTTTTAATATGGTGTCGACAAAGGCGTCGTACTCGTCTTCGCTCAGTTCAAGGAATGGCTTTGGGGCGAAGATGCCTGCGTTGTTGATCAAGATGTCGACGCCCCCAAAAGAATCGATGGCGGCATCGACGAGCTCGTTGGCGACAGACGGCTGACCAATGTCGCCACTGCGGTAGGCCACGTTGTTTCCACTTGGGTCGATCTCGACAGCTGCGGCCTGGAGCTTTTCTTGATCACGCCCGCCAATCACCACCTGCGCGCCCTCGGCGGCGAGCTGGATTGCTGCCTGCTTGCCAATGCCAGAACTTCCGCCGGTGACGACGGCAACCTTGTTCGCAAAACGCATGTGTTCTTCCTTCTCTCTGTGTACTTATCTATCTAGTAGTAGGTAGACACCTGACGGTAGCGCCCACAACCCACCACCACAACCCCTATCTAGTACTTGGTAGACTGACGAAACCGCACAGACAACAAGGTGAAACACCATGGCGACCAATCAACACGACAAGCCCGGCACCACCAAGGCAGACGAGATCACCCAAGTCGCCCAAGAGCTCATCCAAACCCAGGGTTACGACGGGTTCAGTTACCGCGATGTTGCCGAACGCGTCGGCATCCGCAGCGCGACGATCCACTACTACTTCCCCACCAAGACCGACCTCGCCCTGTCGGTCGCTCGCCAATACCGGGCCGAGTTCGCTGAAAAACTGACCACCCTCGAGGCGTCAACACACGCCCCCATTCAACGCCTAGCCGGCTTCGCCGAGATCTTTCAAAACACACTCGAGGAGCTCGACCGGATTTGCCTGTGCGGCATGCTCGCGAGTGAGGCGAACTCCTTGACTGACGAAGTTCGAGCCGAAACCGCCAACTTCTTTTCCGACCAGCAGGACTGGCTTGCAACGGTGATTACCAGCGGAATTGCCGAGGGCGAAATTCGCAACACCATCGATCCA
>CALKGG010000140.1 GCA_938084885.1 uncultured Acidimicrobiales bacterium | reverse complement strand
CATCCATTCCAACCCCGGCATCGCGAACGCCGAGGCGAACAAACTCACCAGGGCTTGCGTCCGGATTTGCTTGCAAAGCTTCGGCATCGAGCGTTGCTTTGTTTGTTTCGATCGTGAGCGGACCGCCATTGGGCATCGCGTCACACGCATTGACCACCAAGTTCATGAGAACCCGTTCGAACTGGCTTCGGTCTGCGAGGACGTTTGGCAGGTCCGGTTCAAGCGATACCGACAGGGTGATGTCCTCGGGAAGTGTTCGGCGAAACAGCGTGTCGAGCTCGCCGATGACTTCGTTGGGTTCGAGAAGCGAGAACGCGTCGGTCTGCATGCGGCTGAACGTCAGTAGCTCACGGATGACTTCACGTGCCCGCAGACCGGTCTCCTGAATTCGTTCCACGATCTCAGCATGGGAAGTGCTCAGTCCATCTTGGTCAATCAATGCCGATGTGTAGATGAGAATCGGAGCGAGAAGGTTGTTCAGATCGTGTGCGACACCTCCCGCAAGCTGTCCGACCACCTCGATCTTGCGGGCTCGACTGAGCTGGGCTTGCAGTCGTTGTTGTTGTTCTTCGGCGACTTGGCGCGCCCGGATCTCTCCGACCAACTGCGCGTTCAACTGGTTGAGGGTGTCTCGTTCGCCTTCGATTTCGTGTCGAATCGCAATCTCTGAACGAAGCTGTATCTCGAGCATCACCGTCCCTGCGAGATCGCGCAGCGTGTCAATGTCGTCTTTCGCCCACCGTCGTGGTTTGGAGTCGATCACGCAGAACGAACCGAGGATGTGGCCGTCCTCGGCCGACAACGGAAAGCCGAGATAGGCAACAACGTCGAGCTCGTCGACTGCGAGGTTGTCTTTGACCAGCGGATGGGTTCGTGCGTCTTCGATAACCAGCGGCTGCCCGGCAACTCGGTTGTGTTGGCAGAACGAGTGGCTGAGCGGAGTCTGCCGCTCGGATTTCCATGGCTCGCTTTCGAGGCCGATGCAGCTCTTGAAAAACTGTCGATCAGCGTCGACGAGAGAGATCAACGCGACCGGCGCCTGCAACAGGCGTGCTGCAAGCCGAGACAACCGATCGAATGCCTCCTCGACGGGGGAGTCAAGCAGCGTGATCGACCGCAGAGCGCGCAACCTTTGGGGGTCATTTAGGTGTGACTGAAGGTCGTTCACGCCCTCACTCCTTCGTGCCGCCTGGGTTGTTGAAGTCGACGCTACTACGACGTCGAGGCTCCCTCCGAGCCTTCGTCGGAAAGTTTCGGCAGGAGGGAGTTCGAAAAGCTACGACGCCAGCCGTTGCTCGAGCGCGTCGAGAATAAGGTCGAGGCCGAAGTCGAATTCGTCAGAGAACGAGTAGCCGGGTTGAAGCACATGCTCTTGAGCGAGTTCGGCGAGGTGGGGTAGGTCGGTTGCCATTGCCTCAAGGTCGAAGTTGTTCATCACCTCGTCGAGCTCGTCGGGGGAACGAAACGGCAGGCTCGCTTCCTGAAGGGTGAATCCGTAGACGTAGCTATCGATTAGCGCGTAGGCATGGGCGGACAGTGGGATCGAGAAACCGCCGCTGCGAAGAGATCCCAAGACGGCATTGTGGTGGGCAGTCACTGACGGGCCGGGCGCCTTGCGAGATTCCATCAGGCCGAGAGCCCACGGGTGTGCTGCGAGAACTGATCGAGCCGAAACGGCGCGAGCCCGCATGGCCTTCTTCCAGGGCGTAGCCGGGTCTGGCATGTCGATCTTTGCGAACAGGGTGTCAACAACACCATCGAGAATTTCGTTCTTGGTTGCAACATGGTGATACAGCGACATTGCTTCGACGCCGAGCTCGGCGGCAACCTTTCGCATGGAGAGCGCGTGAACGCCTCCCGCATCGGCGACGTTGATGGCGGCTTCGAGGACCAGTTCGCGGCTGAGCGGCGTGGTTCGTTTCGTCGTCATGGTTGACAACCTTACACTTGTATGGTTGCCTTACAGATGTAAGTCAACGGAGGCGGAAAAATGTCGGAAATCACGCGAGTGTGCATTGTTGGAGCGTCGGGAAAGCTGGGCCGATACATGGTCCGCCATGCCCTCGACCGGAACTACGACGTCGTGGGCGTCTGTCGGCCAGAGAGCGTCGGGAAGCTTGCCGATTTCGGTGACCGCATCACCATCGTGCCCGGGCGAACCAACGATTCCGCAGTCATTTCCCAAGCGGTCCAAGGTTGCGACGGCGTGCTTACCGTGCTCGTCCCATGGGGCATGGACGGATACGCATCTGGCACTGCTCAAGCTGTCCTCGACCACGCCGAACCACACGCCCGGCTCGTGTTCTCGTGCGGCTGGCACATCTCGTTAGACGGCAAGGATGCCTACTCCCGATCACTCAAGGCCCAGGTCGCCATCGGCGGACGAATCGGAAAATGGCTACGCATTGCTGACCTCGACGACCAGGTCGAAGCCTGCCGACGGATCTTCAAAAGCCAAACCAGCTGGACCGTCGTCCGGGGAAGCGACCTCAAAGAAGGCGAAAGCGAGGGACTGCCTGTCTGGTCGAACCGCGTCGGCGATGCAATTCTCGAAAGCAATCGCACCAAGCGAATCGACTTCGCCCTATTCATGGTCGAAGCACTCACGAACAGCGACCTCATACAAACCGCACCAGCGATCGTGAGTTGTCGCAGCGAGTCTGCGCTTGCTCACGGCTAGATGGATGCCAAATGGCCCCTTGAGTCGATTGCCCGCTGCTCTGTACGCTCAACAGATATGCGAAAAATTGCCGGTGTTCTCGGAACACTTCTGGCGGTAGTACTCCTTGGCTCTGCTCTCGCGTCCCCAGCGGGAGCAGGAAGTGGAAACTCGAGCTCTCACTACATTGCGCCCAACGCCGGGACGAATATCCCCGTGTACGACACGGCATGGCAGATCTTCTCCCAAGCAAGCGTGGCCGAAGCTGATGAGTACTTCCGTGCGCTCGAAGCGAACGGTTTCACCGGTGCCTGGGCGGGAGTGATTCATCACGCGCCAGCCCGGTACAACGACAACTTTGAGGGCGGCGGCCTGATTGGCGAGCTCAACGCTGACGGCGAGGTCGTACTCACACCCGGCTACATCGCGCACGTCCGTACTATTCTTGACACCGCGCACGACCACAACATGAAGGTCGGCATGGTCATGGCATGGCAGAACCTGTACCTGCCCGGCGGTCGCTCCGATCAATCCCTCGCAAAGTCCGACCTTGTTCGCGGAACGATCGACACGTCAAACGCCTATGCCTACGGGAAACAAATGGTCGAGGCCTTTGGCGATCACCCCGCTGTGAGCATGTGGATCACCGGTGGCGACGCCGGATCGAACAATACGGTTGCGAACGTCGAAGTCTTTCGGATCATGGCCCAAGCAGTCCGCGACGCGGGTTCGACCCTCGATATCACCCATCACCTCCCGTCGGGTTTCTTCGATCACTTCACCTACGTCGATGAGCCGTGGCTCGACTTCATCTCCCCCGAAACCGGACACATCCAAGGAGCGTCGGTTACCGAGGACGAGCTCATTGCGGTCGGCGAAGGCTACGGACTGCCCGTGTGGCAAGGCGAAGCGCGCTATTTCAACATCTCCTACGATTGGATCCCAGCCGAAGCGAACAACCCTGGAGTACCAGAGGTTCGAGCCGATGCCATCGCTGCAAGAAACGCCGGCGTTGCGGGCTACGTCTATGGCGATGCTGGCCGGTGGAACTGGTGCCTCGGCTTTGGCGATTCGACGCCATGTGATGCGGCGAATATCGCCGACTCGTTTGGTGCAGGTGAGGCGGCGGTGATCGACGTGTTCTCCGCCCTGGCTGTGACCCCGCCACCAGCGACGACGCCAGTGATGTCACCCGTAACCCCGAGGTTGTGCCGAGGGCTCGAGGCCACTGTTTCGGGACTCATTGGAACCGAAGGTGACGATGTCATCATTGGCACTGATGGCAACGACGTGATCCGAGGGTTTGGCGGCGACGATCTGATCTGCGCACGAGGCGGGAATGACACCATCGACGCTGGCGGCGGCAACGACGTCGTCTATGGCGGGAAGGGCACGGATCAGATTCGACTTGGTAGCGGCAGCGATATGGCATTCGGTGGCCAAGGCAACGACACAATCGACGGAGGCCGCGGCAACGACATAGTGCGCGGAGAAGGTGGCGATGATGACCTCGCCGGCAACCGGGGCAACGACACGCTTCGCGGCGAGCGCGGCGACGACCGCGTCGTGGGAGGCCGTGGCAACGACACGCTCTATGGCGGAGCGGGAACCGACAATATTCGCGGCGGTGCCGGAACCGACACAGCGAGGGGCGGCGAGGGCATCGACCGTTGCGTCAGCGCCGAATCGTCCCGTGGGTGCGAGCAGTCCTAGGCAAAGAAGCCACCCGACATGTCAATACCCAGTGTTGGTTCTCAGGCTCATCAGCCGCCGAGTATCGACCGGAGGAAACCTTTGCGCTTCGGCTTGTCCGCGTCTGCAAGTGCGGCCCGCAGGCCGGCGATCGGCGTTGCACCCACGTAGGTGCTGTGATGGTTTCCCTCGACAAAGGTCATGATCGTCGGCATCGACTGAACGCCGAAGCGTTCGGCGAGCTTGCGCTCCTTGTCGACATCAACTTTCGCAACGAGCACATCATCGGGAACTTCAGTCGCGAGTTGTTGCAAGTCTGGCGCCATGGTCTTGCACGGCCCGCACCATGTGGCCCAAAAGTCGACGAGGACAACCCGATGATCGCCAAGCGCATCATCGAAGGTCGAGCTGGACAGTGCTTTTGGTTTGGTCGTAGCCATAGACAACCAAACACGCTACGTCCCATGTCGATTCCGTCTGAGTCGTCAAGTAGGGACAGTCCCTACTTCACCACTAGAGGTCGGCTTCGATGAACTCACTGTCATTGCGGGCGCTGGCGCCTTCCCGTCCGTCTTCTTGACCGCGCAGATCGACCCGGCGGATCTTGCCCGAGATTGTCTTTGGCAGATCGGAGAACTCGAGTCGCCGGACGAGCTTGTATCCCGAGACCCTCTCGCGCATGAACGCAAAGATGCTGGCTGCGGTTTCGGCGTTCGTAGCATGACCTGGCGCGGCAATCACATACGCCTTCGGAACGAACCCGCGCAGGTCATCAGGTGACGGCACCACCGCTGCCTCAGCCACCGCGGGATGCTCGATCAGCACACTCTCAAGCTCGAACGGGCTGATCCGATAGCCGGAGGCCTTGAACACGTCGTCGGCTCGACCTACATAGGTGATGTAGCCATTCTCATCTTGGGAGACGACGTCTCCGGTGTGGTAGTAGCCCTCTCGCATCACCTCGGCGGTCAGGTCGGCATCGTCTGCATATGCCTCCATCAATCCCGTCGGTCGAGCAGAGAGGTCGATCGACAGCTCTCCCTCGTCGGCGGGGTTGCCGTCGGGGTCGACCAGGACGATTGGATAACCGGGGAGCGGGCGCCCCATCGAACCCGGCACCAGCTTCTGACCAGGCGTGTTACCCACCTGCGCAGTGGTTTCGGTTTGACCGTAGCCATCGCGAATCTGGATGCCCCACGCAGACTCAACCTGGGAAATTACCTCGGGGTTGAGTGGTTCGCCCGCCGAGATCAGCTCGCGCAGCGCCGTTCTGTACTGCGAGAGGTCCTCTTGGATGAGGAATCGCCACACGGTCGGTGGTGCACATAGCGTGTTGACCCCATTGTCGATGAGGACACCGAGGACCGTCGGTGCATCGAAGCGGGTGTAGTTGTAGATGAACACGCATGCCTGGGCGTTGAATGGCGCAAAGAAACAGCTCCACGCATGCTTGGCCCAGCCGGGCGAGCTAATCGTCCAATGGACATCGCCCGGTTGTAGGCCGAGCCAGTACATGGTGCTGAGATGGCCGACCGGGTAACTGGTGTGGCTGTGTCGAACGAGCTTCGGCTTTGAGGTGGTTCCCGAGGTGAAGTATTCCAACAGCGGGTCGTCCGCTGCCGTAGCGCTCGCTGCGACAAACTCGGTTGGTGACCTGTCGGCATCGGCGAAATCGATCCATCCGTTACCACCGCCGACCGCGACCTTGGTGACGCCGTTGGTCAGGGCAGTATCGAGGGCATCGACGGCGCCGATTGCTGCTTGATTGGTCACGACCATCGACGCGCCGCCACGCTCGAAACGGTCAGCGAGGTCGGCGCCCGCCAAGAGGGTGGTTGCGGGGATGACGACCGCTCCGATTCGAATGGCGGCCAACATGGTTTCCCACAGGGCGGTTTCGTTGCCGAGCATTACCAGAATTCGCTCGCCTCGTTTCGCGCCGTTGTCGACCAAGAAGTTGGCGACTCGTCGAGACCGCTCAGCGAGTTGGGCATAGGTGAGGATGGTTGCATCGCCACGTTCCTCGACCAGATGCAACGCGTTGTTGTCGTTGCCAGCAGACATTGGATCGAAGTAGTCGTTGACCCAGTTGAAGGTGGGGCCGACATTGGGCCATTCGAAGCCCTTCACCGCAGCGTCGTAGTCGGTCCGGTTCTGGAGCAGGAAGTTGCGGGCGTCGAGAAACGAAGAAGCAGACATGAGATACCTTGCCAAAGGCGCTGCAACGAGGAGAAATCGCAGGTCGTTGTTCAGTCGACCAGCGAGGTGTTGTTCCATTCGTAGTCGAGTTGGATCGCTGTCTTTTCTGCAAGCTCGAGGTTCGTCATTCGAGCGACGAGATGTAGCGACATTGCAATGCCACAAGACAGTGCTCCACCGGTGACGATGTTGCCGTTGTCGACCCAACGAACGCCGCGCTGGGCTCCGGTGGGAATGGTCGTGGCGAGAAGGTCGATGTCTTCCCAGTGGGTCGTCCAGTCGAGACCATCGAGTGCGCCGACTCGTCCGAGTAGGAAGGCGCCGGTGCAGACGCTCGCCACGGTTCGGTCCTGTTGTTCAGTGCGCTTCTTGAGGGCAGCGAGTAGATCGGCATTCGCGAGTGTCGTGTCGAGGTCTATCGCGCCCGGAACGATCACCAGGTCCGCTGTCTCCAGAGCCTCGGGAGGGGCCGTCGGCACGAGCCCGAGTCCGCCGTAGGCCGTCACTGGTTTGCCATCGATGGTGACCATGTCGACTTCGAACAGACGGTTCGCTCCTTCGCGCTCAGCCAGGCGCGACGCAGTGAGAAAGACTTCGTACGGGCCGCCGGAGTCGAGCAAGTCGCAACCCTCGAACAGCAGGATCGCGACTCGTTGGGTTGACTGTGCGTTCTCAGGGAAATCAGGCATCGGCCATCTCCATTTCGAGGTGCCAGATCTTCGACACGATCTTCCATCCATTCTCGGTCAATACAAAGCCAAGGTGGTCGACGAACACTTTTCGATGTGCTCGCAACCGGACCTTCACCGTGGCGCTCAGGGGTGAGAGAATATCGATCGCCAAGATTTCGTCCTCGCGAATTTGCTCCTTGCTCGCCGGAGATTCTCGACCCTCCACGTCGCTGCTGAAGCTATCGATTGGCTCGACAAAGAGTTTGCCTTCGTCAGCATCGAAGAGGCTCGACGACGGATGGAAAACCTCGTTGAGCATGTCTGTATCGCAGTAGTAGAGCGAGTCGAAATACAGCTGTACTGCATCGAGTAGCGGTGGCAGTTGAGCGGTGTTGGCTTGCATGGTTGAGTGTCTCCTCGGATGTTGTTGGAAACAGCATTGGCGAATACGGGCCTCCTCACCAGTGGCAGAAATGCCAGTGTTCGCTAATATCGCGCCAATGGCTCCACCAAATCGTCTCGTCGTCGCAGTCGCTTACGACAACCTTTGCATGTTCGAGTTTGCGGTAGCAGCCGAGCTCTTCGGACTCGACCGTCCCGAGCTCGATTGCCTTTGGTACGACTTCCGAGTGGTGTCTTCGACAGGTGGGTCATTGCAATCCATCGGTGTGCAGATCACCGCCGATGCAAGCCTGAACCTGCTCGAAGAAGCGGGCACGATCATCATCCCAGGATGGAGTGATCGCGCCGAGGCGCCGCCCCAAGAACTGATCGATGCGCTCCTGCGGGCTCACGAGCGAGGTGCTCGACTTGTATCGATCTGCTCGGGCGTGTTCGCGCTTGCTGCAACCGGATTGCTCGACGGCATCGCGGCAACGACGCATTGGCGCTATATCGATGAGCTTCGTGCTCGATACCCAGCAATCGATGTCCAACCCGACGTGCTCTACATCGACAACGGATCTGTATTGACGTCGGCCGGTAGCGCCGCCGGCATCGACCTAGGTCTGCACATCATCCGTCTCGACTACGGGGCCGACGTTGCAAACGAAGTCGCTCGGCGTATGGTCGTGCCGACGCATCGAGATGGCGGTCAGGCGCAGTTCATTTCCCAGCCGGTCTCGTACGAGGCGGATGGTTCGATCAGTCACACCCTCGACTGGGCGCTCGGCGAACTTCAGGCGCCGCTGACGACAAAGGTCATGGCTCGCCACGCACAGATGAGTGAGCGGACGTTCGCCCGTCGTTTCACAGATGCCACCGGTACAACACCGCACCGGTGGATCACGCAAAATCGGATCAGACGGGCGCAGGATCTACTTGAGACGACGACCCTCAGCGTCGAACAGATTGCTGGCGAATCGGGACTCGGTAGCTCGGCCAACTTGCGCCATCACTTCCAACAGGTTCTCCGCACTACCCCCACCCGGTATCGCAAGACGTTTCAACGCACCACCGAGTTAGGTGTTCGCCCATAGCGTTTTGAAATCCCGTCGTGGGGAAATGCTCGGCAACCTCGTCGACCACGAGCAGTCGGCGCCCGCTACCGCCCGCCTGAAACGTTGATCAACGAACCAGAAACGTAGCTGGAGGCATCGGAGGCGAGGAACAGGATCGTCTCGGCGACCTCGGTGGCTTCCCCGACACGCTGGAGTGGAATTGTCCGATACAGGCGTTCGAGGCGATCGCCTTCGTGAATGTCGGTATCGATCAGCCCAGGTCGAACTGCGTTCACCCGGATGCCATCGCCAGCCAACTCTTTCGCCAGCCCCACAGTCATTGTGTCCATTGCGCCCTTGGTGGCCGCGTAGTCAACGTATTCGTTGGGGCTACCAAGATAGGCCGCAGCCGAAGAGACGTTGACGATTGCGCCGCCCTTGCCCCCGTGGTTGATCGACATTGCCTTGACTGCTTCTCGCGCGCACAAAAACGCGCCGACGATGTTGACGTTGACCACCTCGTGCAGGCGTTCCGCCGAGAAGTTCTCCAGGCGGTCGAGCGGGTGGAGAATCCCGGCATTGTTGACGAGCACGTCGAGCGCCCCAAAGCGTTCTCGGCACGCGTCGAACAGGTCGATCACGTCAGCCTCGCTACTCACGTCTCCCGAGAGGCTCTCGGCGGCAGATCCGGCGGCTCGACAGCGTGCGATCACGGCGGCGGCGGCATCATGGTTGCTCAAATAGTGGACGAAGACGCGAGCCCCACGTTCGGCTGCCATCACTGCGGTGGCAGCCCCGATTCCTCTCGAACCGCCGGTGATCAGGATCGTCTTGTCCGTAAGCATGTGCACAGCGTAGGAGATGACATTGGAGCGCGAGCTCTGTTCCGTCGTCCGCAGTGGTTCGAACGGCCTCTCAAGGACTAGTGGTGAAGCGCCGAAACCCAAGATGTGCGTAGTGCGACCGGCGGGATGACGCAACTGGAGGCGACGTCGGCCGGTGACGCACAACCAGGCTGGCAGGCGCGTCCGGCCTTGGCTCGGGTGGCGAGGGCGGCCCAGATACTCCTGCCTTTTATCGCTGGTTGGTTCGCCATCCGTTTGCTCCAGCCGTACTTCGTTGTGGTCTCAGAATCCCGGGCAATCTTTGCAATGGGATGGATTATCCAGGCCATCGCCATCACGGTGCTCGTATCGGGGGTTGTGGCCAAGTTGATGCATCGGTTCACCCCGCTCGTTGCGCTACTCAATATGAGTTTGGTCTTCCCAGATTCCACGCCGTCTCGGTTCGGGATAGCGTTGCGATCCGGTGGCCTCAACAAGCTTCTGGAAAACGAAGACCTAAAGCTGAGCGGCTCGCTCCAAGAGTCCGCCGAGCAGGCGGTGGAACTGGTAGGTCGGTTGAGTAGGCACGAGCCGTTGACGCGAGGCCACACCGAACGTGTCAGGGCCTACACCGAGGTAATTGGACGACAGCTCGGACTCGACGAAGACGCCATCAATGGCTTGCGGTGGGGTGCGCTGCTACACGATATTGGGAAGCTTCGCGTGCCAGCCCGGATCTTGAACAAGGCCGGAACACCCAACGAGGTCGAGTGGGAAATACTTCGCGGGCACCCTGCTGCGGGAGCCGCAATGCTGGCTCCCCTCGAGGACTGGCTTGGGGACTGGCTTCTGGCAGCTGGGCAGCATCACGAAAAATGGGACGGCAGCGGATATCCGGCGGGGCTCTCTGGCCACGAAATCTCGTTGGCCGGACGCATTGTCGCGGTCGCTGATGCGTACGACGTCATTACGTCGCGTCGGTCGTACAAACAGCCAATGACTGCGGAGTTTGCGCGCAAAGAGATGGTTCGTTCTTCCGGAACCCAATTCGACCCGACTATCGTGCGAGCGCTCATCGAGGCGGGGCTGACGACCAAGAGCCGGGCAGGCTCTTTTGGTTGGTTGCTCGAACTGCCCGGATTGGCCAAGCTGCTACTGGCAACAGCCGGACAAACAGCGACCACTGCCACGGTTGCAGTGGCAGTCTCGGCAGCTGCGGTCGGTCCTGGCGGGCCGGGCTTGATTGGCCCCGATGCGGTTGGCGTGCCGAGCGCGGCCGCGTTTGTCGAGTCGATCGACATCGAAGAACCAACCCTGCCCCTTGCTTCCACCACAACAACACTCGTTGTGCAGGACGGGCTGGTTTCGTCGTCGACGACGAGCACCACCGCGCTCGCAACGACGTCCACAGTGGTCGATGGCGAGTCGGATTCTGCATCCTCCACCACGACGCAACTCGCGCCGGCGACGACCGAACCTGCGCCAACTCAACCGGTTCCTGTTCCACAACGACCAGACGTCAC
>CALKGG010000139.1 GCA_938084885.1 uncultured Acidimicrobiales bacterium | reverse complement strand
TAGACCCATGTTCACACCGGAAGCTGCGAACGTGGCGCGAGCCGATGCGATTCGAATATCGCATGCGAGGGCGAGCTCGAGTCCGCCGCCGTGAGCAGGACCATCGATGGCGGCGATCACCGGTGCTCGACAATTGCGAATCGCCGCCGCAGCCTCCCCGACGATGCGAAGCATGAAGGCCTCTTCTTCTTGGGGTTCGGCAAGGATCGCAATGTCCGCTCCAGCACAAAATCGACCGTCGCTACCTTGCAGAATGACGGCCCGAATGTCGGCGTTGGCCGAGCAGGACGCAAGTGTCTCGCGAAGCGCAACCCAGCCGTCTGGGCCGAGCGCGTTGACCGGGGGTGCATCGATCGTGATGGTCGCGACACTGTCTGTCGTCGTGATGTGAATGTTCGTCAATTTGGCGGCTCTTTTTGAGGAGGCAATACCGACGACCGTAGTGCTGAATGGGCGAGACGTGGCGCGTCTGCAAAAGAGCGAGTACAACTATCTGATGAGCGACAAGCCAGATCCATTCAGTGCCCCGTTCGGAACGCTATTTAGCGACCACATGGCCGTGTCGACCTACGTCGATGGTGACTATGACTATCCCGGCGCGGCCGTGCCGTTGGCTCCGTTCTCTCTACACCCGGGAACCCACGTGCTGCATTACGCCAGCGAGTGCTTTGAGGGATTGAAGGCGCACCGACAGGTCGATGGTTCTGTCGCCATTTTCCGCATGGAAGACTCGATCGAGCGGATGTTGTTGAGCATTGCGAAGTTGCGGGCGACGCCGCCGAGCGCCGACCTGTTGCGCCAACTCATCGTCGATGCCACAACGGCCAACGCATCGTCTACCCCCGAGCCTCCCGGCTCGCTATACATTCGTCCGACGTTCATTGGAACCGCAGCAAACATCGGCGCCGCAGCCACCCCGAGTCGCGAGGCGCTGCTCTACGTCATCAACTCTCCAGTGGGCGACTATTTTCCCGGTGGCGTCCGACCGCTCACCATCTACATCGAGAACGACATTCCGCGAACGACCCCGCAGTTCGGTTCGGTCAAGAGCGGAGCGAACTACGTCATGGCGCTCGGACCAACGCTCGACGCCAAGCGTGATCATGTTGCCGACCAGGTGCTCTTTGCAACCAGCGATGACATCACCGAAACGGGAGCATCGAACTTCTTCCTCTGTGACGAGGACCGGGTCATCACCCGCAATCTCGACGATTCCTTCCTTCATGGCATCACCCGCAAGTCGATCATCCAGATTGCTCACGACTTGGGCATGGAGGTTGAGGAGCGCAGCATTTCGGTCGAAGAACTACGGGCGTGGTCAGAGCACGGCGAGATGTTTTTATCGGGTACCGCAGCAGTTATTGCCCCGGTGGGCAAGGTCATTACTCGGGGCGAGTACATCGAGGTGGGCGACGGCCAGCCGGGTCCCACAACACGTATGCTTCGTGAGGCACTCACCGATATCCAGACAGGTAAATCGGAGGACAAACATGGATGGCTCACTCACATCGAATCCCCGTAGACGACTCGACCCGCGTGGTTTGCTAATACTGCTGGTCGCGTTAGCGATGATCGCTGCGGCCTGTGGCGGTGCATCGACTGACGCCGCGTCGGCCACCAACGATGCGGCTTCGACGACAACCAATACCGCTCCAGATACAACTTCACCGCAGGTCCGTGTCGCCGATGCTGACGTGTTGGCCTTTGCCGTGCAGGCCAGCGAAGACACGAGCTATTCGTTCGAGCAGGGCGTGTCGCTGTCGGCGTCCGCCGCCGGAATGGCGCTAGATATTGCCCCCGACGGCCCAATAGCGAGCGGCGTGATAAACGGTGACGACAGCGTGGTCCATACCGACGCCGGAGCCTTCATCTCGGGAATGTTCGATTCCATCGGCATTGATCCCGCACTCTTTGGTGTCGACCTCAGCGACGCGGCGATCGATGTGTGGACTGTCGACAATGTGATGGTCATCGACATGAGTGCCTTCGTTGGGTCCACGGCCGCACTCGATCCTGGTTCGGCAACCGACCTGGCGATCTTTGCCGACGGTCCGGTTGCGATTGATCTGGTCGAACTCGCCGAGCTGAGCAACTTCGGTGATGCCGACGCGGCAACGATTGTCCAGCAGTTCGGGGGCGGCGCATCGATTAACGATCCAGCAATGGTGATTGAAGCGCTCCGGGTCATCGATGCGCTCGAACCTGCAGGATCGAACACCGTTTCCGGCACGCCGGTTGATGTCTTTGAAGCGGTTGTTCCGATGGCCGACTTTCTCGATGCCCTCGACATCGATGTTGATGACCAACTTTCTGGTCTCGACCTGTTTGGAGGACTCGACGACACCGCAGGTGCCGATGATCCAGTTCTCGATGATGCTCGCGAGTTTGTTGACGACCTCGAGGTCGAGCTTGTTGTGATGCTCGACGCTGACGGTTTGGTTCGCCGTATCGAAAGCACGTTGGATCTTGGTGCGGTAATGGCGTCGACGCAGTCGAGCGACTTCGACGGTCTGGGGCTTGGCGAAGTCGATGCGGTCGTCGAGTCGTGGCAGACCTTTGCCGACTATGGCGATGAAATCGACATCGTGTTGCCCGATGCTCCTGACCGGACTTCCGAACTCGCCAATCTCCTCGGTGGGCGTTAACGAGCCACCAAGGTAATGGCGTTCTGAAGCTTGGCGAAGAGCGCATCTTGGGCTTTGGGGAGGAGTCCAAGGCTGCAGTCGGTGTGAACCGAACGGTCGCTGTTGCTTCGGTCGTTGATGCGGACGAGGGTGGCGTTGGTGGTCATGTTGTCGTCGTCCATCTTTGGGATGAAGTCGCCCGAGATAGCGTGTCCGCCCCAGGCGGTTCGGGTCCGAAGATCGGTGTTGACTCGCTGCACTTCAGCGCTTGCGAGCGGGATTCGGCTGGTTGCGAACAGGTTCCGGACAACGAGGTCGTCTCCTTCGATGATGATCGCCAGTTGGGAGAGTCGCCATGCAACCATTGCGGCGAGAACGGTGACCGAGATTGCGACCGGGTTTGGCCAGGCATCGAGCGATGCTGCGCCGACAACGGCGGCAACTGCGGTGACGACCTTTGCAAGAACTGGAGGGCCGCTAACGGTGATTGGGCTTGAGGTGCTCATGGTTTCCTTTGCTGTTGTCATGATGTGTCTGCCCTGTAGTGCACCCCAACTCGACAAACCCTCCCCAAAATTCTGAACGCCCAAACAAACCCCTACCGGCACATTTGGGGTCAGACCCCAAATGTGCCGGTAGCAGGCCCGAACGGCTAGCGACGAGCGACGATGAGACCCTCGGTAAGGAAGAAAATGGCGTCCTCTTGCGAGGTGCCAGATGGCCGAAGGAAGGCCCGGACCGCTGGGGTTGCATCAAGCAAATCGGCGAGCAGCTGCGGGCGCGCTTGGTCTGGAACAGACATGTTGTTGGCCCAGGCGTGGAAGCGCATTTGTTTTGCGGCGGTCTCGACGTGGGCAACGGTGAGACCTGCCTCGTCACACATCCGAGCCCACTCTTCGAGCGACAGGCAGCTGATATGGCTCGGGTCGCGCCGCTGTTCCCAATCGTCGCAGAACAGGGCGACCTCGGGGTTATCGGGGACGACATTGTCGACCAGCGCAAAGGTCCCGCCGGGGTTCAGCACACGGGCCACTTCAGAAAGAAATGCCCGCTTATCTGCGAAATGGTGAGGCGCGATTCTGCATGTGACGAGATCGAAGTGTGAGTTGTCGAAAGGAAGGTTTTCGGCGTCGGCGAGCCGCGTCGTGACGTTGTCGTGACCAGCTTCGCGAGCTCGACTACCGGCGAGCTCGACCATCTCTGGGGTGAGGTCGGTAGCCGTCACGTGCTCGACCATCGGCGCAAAGGCGAACGCTGTATGACCCGCCGCGGTTGCAATATCGAGTGCCTGCCAGTGCCCCTGCGGTTCGACCAGCTCTACGAGCCGGGCGAGGCTGGCGCCCTTGGCGTGGGTTTCGCTCGTCGCGTAGTTCGCAGCGTTCGCCCCGAACTGTCGCCGGTTGGTGTCTTTGGCCGTATCAGACTCGCTACCGGCGGATTTGGGGTCTGACCCCAAATCCGCCGGTAGCTGTGGAACTTGGCTCATTCGGACCTCCTCGATTGCCTCACACCGTAACGTGGCATCATGAGCGGACAGTTCCTTACACCCGACGGACCAATCGACATTCCCGAGCGCGTGCTCGTCGTAGTCGCCCACCCCGATGACATCGACTTCGGGGTGGCTGGCACCGTTGCCGAACTCACCAAAGCCGGAAGCCACGTGGCGTACTGCCTCGTCACCTCGGGGGAAGCAGGTGAGGACGACATGACCGTAAGCAGCGAGGAACTCGCCGCGCTACGCGAATCTGAACAGACCGCAGCAGCGAACGAGGTTGGCGTAACCAGCCTGCACTGGCTGCGACACGCCGACGGCATGGTTGAAGCAAACCTTGCCCTGCGCCGAGACATCTCCCGAGTCATCCGCATCGAAAAGCCCGACGTGGTCATCACGCAGTCACCTGAGCGCAATTACGACAGCGTGTACGGAAGCCATCCCGACCACATCGAGACTGCCGAGGCGACCCTGCGCGCGGTCTACCCCGACGCCCGGAATCCACGAGCGTTTACCGCCGAACTGCTCGACGAAGGCTTCGAACCCCATGCCGTGGCGAACGTCTGGATTGCACACGTCGACCAGACACTCTTTGTCGACATCACAGCGAGCTTTGAGGCCAAACTCCGGGCATTGCGTTCGCACCAGTCACAAGTGGCTAAGCGCGATGAAGAGTTCGACCTCGAGAAAGTCATGCGTCAATGGGGAGAGCGAATCTCGGCAGCGGCAGCGAAGAAAAACGTCGAGCACTTCGACGGCAACGGCGAAACCCTCGACCCAGCGAACACGCTCGCCGAAGGCTTCAGAGTGCTCAATACCGCGTAACTGTCGGTGAGTTCATGGGGACAGCCCCAGTACAAACGTCGTATGCGCAAGACGCGCGTCCGGTTAGGCGAGGGCGCATGCGTCGAGGCCTTCGAGAGTGCCGACCCGCAGTGCTGCGACCATCTCGAAAACGAGTCCGGGGTTTGAAAGCAGCTCGTCGGAGCTGGTGAGCGTGATGATCGCCTCGTCGAGGTCACCCGGAGACAAGGTCACCGCCGCGGTTCCAGTTCCAGTACCGTCGTCACCAACGCCGTTGGTGAGCGTGTCCTCGAGAAATGCTCCGACGAGACACGCACGCTGGAGGGCAGGGCCGACCCCGTTGACTTCGTCGCCGTTGGCGATTTGAAGGGCTGCGCCGTAGCGAAGCGCATATTCGGCGCCGATGGCGAGATCGCCAATCGAGAAGTGAAGTTCACGTAGGAGACGGTCATCGGGTTCATCGACGAAGGCTTCGAGCGACTCGGCGCTCAGAGACTCGTAGAAGTTCGTGACCGCGGGTACGAGCAATTCGAAGGCGGGTTCGTATGGGAGGTTGCCCTCGTTTTGGCGATCCGCCGCTGTAGTGAAGCCGGTTTGGGTGATCGGCGGTGGCGTTCGGTCGTAACTATCGCAAAAGCCAACGCCCCGGTCGTAGCCCTCTTGAGTGGCACGGACTCGGTCGAATCCGTTGCCGTGTGCCCCGAAGTCATCGGGGCGAGAACCAACGGCGTCACGAGTTTCGAGCGTAGAGATGATGGCGAAGTCGAGGGCTTGGGGCGAGGTAAATGGCTCGATTCCACGGTCTTCGGCCCACGCAGCGTAGGCCCCCGAGTAGCAGTCGGCTTGTTGTTCGGCAATGAGGTCGCTTTGGCCGAATTGTTGTCGTTGCAGCTGGATGACATGGCCCCATTCGTGAGCGATAAGCATCGCCATGCCCGCTCCGGGGAAGCGCTCTTCGAGGTCGGCTTCGAGCCCAATGTCGTCCCAGACGACGGTCGTCCCTTCGTCACATGGCGTCACGTAGGCGTTGAACTCGGCAATGTCGGGGTCGACCAGTTGCTCGACACGACGGAACGAACACACCTGGAGCGCCGTGACACCGATGATGCTTCGGGGGAGGAGCCGGTCGCTGTCGAGCGGCTGATACGAGAAGCCGAGTTCTTCGGCGGTGTCGGTCCAGAACGCTTCGACATAGGCAATGTGCTGCGTTGCGTCCAGTGATGCGCCGGCGATGTCTCGCAAGGTCACCTCGGGCACCGGGAGCAGTGGTTCGTCGTCGTTGCTGTCGGCATCGGCATTGTCGATGATGTCGTCGAGTTGGCTGTCGTTATCGACCTCGGTGCCGGGCCCGATCTCGGTATCGGCTGGCTCGTCGGTGCCGGCCGGCGGGGAAGTGGCCGGAGGGGAGGTGTCTTCGACGGGCTTTTCAACAACGGTGTCGGCAACCTTGCCGGCGGTCTCGGTCACCAAGCTGCACGCGGCGAGAACGACCGCTAGCGCGATCAGCAACGCGCGTAGACATTCGCTGCGGGTAGACACGGTTCTAGTGTGCTCTATCTTTGGGCTCGAGCCGTTGCAGTCACCCGACCGATGATCAGTTCGAATGGAACCACGCCGAAGCGTCGAGAGTCCGCGGCGTTCGTTTCGGAGCGGTTATCACTCACGAGGTATGCCCCGATGTCATCAGTGAATTCGACTCGTTTCACGATCTCAATGCCGGGTTGTTGCGGGTGAATTGCGACGACGACATCACCATTGTTGGGTCGGTGATTGTCGTAGGCACGGTGGTCGATGAATACGATCTCGCCGGCTGCGAGTGTTGGCTCCATCGAGAGCCCTCGAACGCGAAGTCGACGGCGCCGCCGCAGCACCCACTTGGCTAACTCGCTGCGGGAAGCATCTGGCACCGGGGTCATTGGGCGCCGCACGTTTTACGGTGACCGAAAACGGAAATGAGCGCTCGACGGATCCGTCGAGCGCTCATGACCAAGATTCGTTTGCGGTTCAGCCGACAGGCTCGATCAGCTCGCGGTTACCCACGCGTCGTCGCGGCCCTTGGTTGCCCAGAAGATGTTGTGAATCTCTTCGATGGCGGCCATGAGCTTCTCGGCGACCTCGACGCTGCAGTGGACCTTTGCTTCCGAGCAGAGCTTTGCGGCGTTCCAAAAGGTGGTGTGCAGGTCAGGGTATGCCTCGAGATGCGGTGGCTTGAAGTAGTCGGTCCAGAGCACGAGGAGTTCTTCCTTTGCGAGGTGCGCTTGCTGTTCCTTAATGGCGATGTAGCGAGCCTGGGTGTTCTGGGCTTCGAGCGTGGTTGCTGGTCCGGCATCGACGAGCTTCTTGGTCATCGAGAGCACGGCTTCACCCGCGACGCGGGCCGATGCTGGGTCGTAGACGCCGCATGGTCCGTCGCAGTGAGCGCTGACATCAGCGGCGGGGAGACGGTTGGCAAGTGCGTTCAGTGCGTTGAACATTGGGAGGTCCTTTGGCTCAGGGTTTGCTGAAACGCACTCTAGTGCTCCTGCCCGCAATCGTGCTCAACCGACCGGAGCACTGGCGAAAACAACACCGAGCCGGCCACCGCGTTTTACGAGCTGATCGAACAGGTGCCCGACCTCGAGCGGAAACCGCCAGGTGATGTCCTGGTGCGAATCGGTGCGGCAGACGCGCCACAATAGAAACGTGGCAGACGACGACCTTCGCTCGGTGCGAATCGAAGTAGAGGGCGCGTCCGACCCGGTGCTCAAGGTGCCCGAACTCACGGCGCCGGGCCGTGGGTCGTCCCGCTGGCCAATCATCCTGTTGGTCGTGCTCGTTGGGTTGCTCGGCCTGGCGCTCGTTGCGCTGGCACCGAATGAGGACGAAGCCGCCGACGGTACCCAACGCAACGAGACGCCGACGACCCTCCCCGCCGACCCTGACGCCGATTCGATCGAGCAGGGAGGACTCGATGCGGGTGTCGCGAGCGACCAACAGTCCGACTCGGTTTCGGGCTTTCGCGTCGTTGCGCCCGTCATCCCAGTAGAGGCAGAGACGCCCGCATTTTTGGGACAGGTCATTGCGACCTCCGATGGTTTTGTTGCATCCGCCTCGAACCAGACGTTTCGGCGACCGCGACTGCTCTCATCGACTACGGGTCTCGAATGGGACGAAATCGAAACAACGGTAACGTCGTCATCGGGTGCCGAACTTGGAGCGTTGAGCTGGGGCGAACTGTTCGCAACCTCAGACGGATTTGGTCTGATGGCGAACGACTCCAACGAGGACTTCCGCACAGAGTTCGCATCGTCTGAGAATGCTGTCGAGTGGACTGTGCAAGATGATCTGAGCGGCGAAGGCGAACCAGGAGGTGTCAACCAAGTGCTGACTGTTCGCGACGATTCGCTCGTTGCATTGCGGCTGGGATCGCAGCCGATCGAACGGGTCGTGCGCGAGTTGACGAACGTCCAGATTCCCAATGTTGGCGTCTGCGGGGCGTTTCGCACTCCCCGAGCCGAGCGGCAGTTTCAGTTGTTCTCTTGCGCCGGTCGAGAAAGTGCGTTGATCGACGCCAATACCGTGAAAGATGGTTTCGACGCCGAGCTCGTGCTCGATTGCTTAGCGAGTCTCGGCGGTCGGCGGATTGGGCCCGCCGTCACCTTTGTCGAGATTGGCCAGGATGATCGCACTGTTGGCTCGTTCGGTCCCGAGCGCGACGATTGGAGCCCGGTATCGGTCCCCACGCCGCTGCGGAGCGGTGAGATTGCGTTCGTCGACACGGGCGTGCCCAACAGTCAGGTGTGCCGCCAGTTCATCCAGCTGGATGCGCCGCGGGCTCCCTCGTTGATTGTCCTCGATGGTGAATTGGGTGTTCGGTCGGTCGCTGCACTTCCGGTCACGCTCGACAATGGGACCGGACGACGGTCGCTATCAGGGGTAGAGATCGTGGGCCAAACGGCTGAGCTAGCCGAAGGGTCGACGCATCTGCTGGTCACGATTGGTGATGAGCTGTGGTCCTTCGGGCTGGTGCGGGGTGAGTGGACGTTGCTCTACGACACGACCAATGAAGCGTCGCGATTTCGTGTTGGCGCGCTCACGCTCACGATTAATGGCAACCGGCTCTTTCAACCTGCAGTCGATGGGCTGCGCATCATCGATCTCGGTGAGACAGCTGATGGTGAGGTCTCGGTCGACGTCGGTGTAGCTCCCATCGAGCCTCCGGACACTTTCTCCATCGAGGGTTTCCGGCTGTCGGAAATGAACTTTGCCTCCAACGATCGGATTCTGCTGACCGACGGGTTGGGGCGACGGCTGTGGAGTATCGATGTTCCGTTACCTGCTGGCGAACGGCAGCTCGAGTTCGCCGAAGATCAGGGTGGGGTCGGTGTCGCCCGAGTTCGTTGACCTTCGTGAGCTCTGTCGTCAGCGATTCCCTTCGCCATCTGGGAACTAGCCAAACCCTTACGTTGCCCGTCCCTCCACCCGTCGGTACGTGGTCCACAATGGGCTGAGGAGGGAGGAGCTGCGTGGGCACTAGGGATACCGAATTGCATTCGGTGCGGGTCGAGATCGAAGGTGTCGCCGACGCGCCCGGCTCCAGTGACCCTGTTGTCGACCCGGCTGACGGTCAGACGCCACCATGGGTTATCGGGCTAGCGATTTTGATTGTCGGTGTCGTCGGTGCTGGTGTCTTGTTGCTTCGGCCCATGGGCGATACCGCTGCTGATGGGAGTGAACGAGAACCCGTGGACCTCGCCGAGGAGGCCGACGGTGGACAAGACGCCGAGAGCCTCCAAGGCGACACAGGCGACGCGATTGACGCCGAAAGCGAGGTCGCCGAGGCGGCGATAGTCCCAACTCGCGTGCTGCTCGACGGCGGCCGCGCAGTGCAGATCCTCGCCGGCGACCTCGGGTTCTTTGCCCTTATCGAACGAGCCGGAGTGGCGCCGACCATGTTGCGGTCGATCGACGGTGAGGATTGGTTCGAAGTCAACAGCACGGTCACCTCGCGCGGGGTAGAAAACGAACAGCGCCTGGACTGGTTCTCGATGAGCTTCACCGGCGAGCTGTTCGTTTTGCGGGCGGCGCCGGTCATTCAGGACAGCTTCCCAGCGGGCGAAGTCTTCACCTCGCTGGATGGTACGAACTGGCAACAGCTCGACGGATTCGGCTCGTTGCGTGACGGAGGTTCGACCGGATTCCCCGTCGCGTTCTCCGAAGGCTCGTCGTTTGCGTTCGAGTTCACCGGGATCGATCTGCTCGAAGACTTCCTAACCGAGTACACCACGCTCGATATCCCATCCAATGGTGTGTGTGGCATCACCGCGGGTGCATCGGTCACCGGCGAAACGATCTTCAACATCGGCAGTTGTTCGGGTGAACTCGTGGGCCCTCTCGACGAGGCGGGCACGGTCGGCGATGTGGCGGCGGGTGACGTCTTTGCGTGCATGACAGAGCTGAGCAACTCGCTCGCGTCGCGCTCGCTCAGCTTTGTCCGCCGCGAGATTGCGGGCGGGCCAGCCGTCGAGCTATTCGACCTTCGCCCTGTAGCGCTTCCCCTGAGCCTGTCCAACGGTTCTGTTGTCCTGCCCGATGCCGGGCCGATCGACGAGAGCTTGGACCGCTGTATCGGTCTGATCGACGTGCCAGAGTTGGCCGATCCTGCGATGGTTGTCGTCGATGCTCGCACCGACGAGATCACTCGGTGGCCCTTCCCCGATGGTGCCGTATTCGAGGGCGAGCGGTTCTTCTCGGTTCAACCGTTGGGCGAATTCGAGCTCGCGAGTGGCGACGTGGTGCTTCTCACTGTCTATCGGGAGGCGCTGTGGGCACTCAACCTTGCCAACGGTGTGTGGACTGGTCCGCTGTCCAGCACTGCGTTCGAATCGAATGGGCTCGGGGGAGCAGCCGCGGCGTCGGCGTCTGGCGACCGGGTGTATTTGGTGGATGGTGCGGGTCTGTTCGTGTTCGATATCGCAGAAGATCCGAGCGCGGCTGGTTTGGTCGTCGTCAACGAGACGCTGGTGCCGATCGATGTCAGCAATGCCGCAACGATCGAGTTCGGTGGAGAGATTCTTTTTGCCGACAATGCAGTGGTGTTCTTTAGCGATGGTGTCACGGTGTGGACCCTCGAAGCTCCCCAACGAGTCGAATGACACCCGATGATGAGCTGAGTTCGGTGCGTGTCGAGGTCGAGGGTTTCGTCGCGCCGCGCGCCGAGTCGCCCGATTTCGAAACAGTGGACTCTGCAGGGCCACCTCGGTGGCTTGCGGCGCTTGCCTTGGCCGTGTTGGCCGCCGTCGGCGCGGCGCTCGTGGTGTTGCAACCCGATTCACCTGAGGTTGCCGAGCAGCCCAATCCGCCTGAATCTGCAGCGGCTCGTGACGAGGCCAATGATGATGAGCAAGCCAATCTCGACGATGAGTTGCCGAACCGGCGTGATGGTCGACGTGCGACGCTCACACCAATCAACCTCGATCTCGACTGGGAGGTCGATTCGATCGTCGCGACCGACACCGGCTTTTTCGGTCTCGAACAGAGCGAAGAGCCCACGCCAACGCCGCCGATCCGCCTGTCGGGAAATGGGCGGGATTGGCTTCGGGTCAACGCCACGGTGTCTTCGCCGAGCAGTGCCGGTGAACGGCGCTTCGTCTGGTCTGGGCTTGCTCGAACCACGACCGGGTTCGCGGTCACTGCTCGACGGGTTGATGTTCCTGAAGTTGCACTGTTCGTCTCGGCAGATGGTGGGGGGTGGAGACAGGTTGCGGGTTTCGGTTCGGTCGACGGAGCGCCAACTACGCCGGTCTTTGTCGATGCCGAGTCGGTCATTGGGTTGACTCCGGTGGGCAACGGCGTCCTCAATGATGTGATTGCGACCCATACCGATCTGGGCGGTGGCACCGCGCCGAACGTCTGCAGCGCCTTCGACGAAACCGATTCGCTGCTCTTTGTCACGTGCGGCGGAGGTCTCGTGCGGCTGAGAGCAGAGAATGTTGTTTCTGGCCTTCCGGTTGACGATGTGCTTCAGTGCGTACAGCGTCTAGCCCGCGTCCGCTACGGGGCAACCCCTGGCGAGGTGTCTTTCTTCGACCGGATCACCGGAGAGGTAACGCCTGCTCTTGGGTTGATCGGAGCATTCAGCACCGCGACGTCGCGGCCGAGCGGAGATCCACTTGCTCTACTCGACTTTGGTGTGATCGACACCGAAGCTCGGACCGGACCATCGGATCCGGAACTTGTCGATGGGGTGTGCGGTGGCATTGCCGAGTTGCCGACGCTTGGTGAGCCGGCCGTCGTCGTGGTCGACCCCGAGCTGTGGACCGAAGGCTTCCAACGCGTGCCTTTTCCCGACGATGGAATCTCGACCAATCCGGCCAACGTGTCGGTTGTCGGGGTGCTCGAACCAGGCGGCGCGACAACCATCTCTGAGCCTCACCAGCATGTCGTAGTGCAACGACCAGGGGGAGCTGTCTGGCTTGTCGACATGGAGACCGAAGCCTGGACATTGCTCGGAGGAGAGAACCGACTCGGCCGCGAACTCGTGGCAATCGACGATGCAGGGACGCGCATCTACCAGATGAATGCCGACTCGATGACCGCCTTCGATATTGCAGTAGACGCCGAAATTTCGGTAGAGGTCGAGGCCACGACCGCGCCACTCGTGGGGGCTTTCCGAGGCCTCGACCGAATCGTGTTCGCCGACAGCAACATGGTGTTTTTCACCGATGCGACCGATCTGTGGCTGGTCGACACCACATCGCTGCGTGCTGGTTCCGTTGACGGTGGCATCGTGGCGAACCGCATAGCTCCCGGTGAGGAGAGCATCAGAATCGTCGCTACCGAACGGGGGCTCATTGGGCTGGCGCAGAATTCCCCGGGTCGATTGCGGCTCCTGCGGTCGATCAATGGGGTCGACTGGTCCGAAGTCGACACGACGGTGACGTTCTTCGCTGGGCAGAGCTCGGCGGACTACTTCTGGTTCGGCTTGCAACCGACATCGTCAGGATTCGCCATGTGGGGTTCGCTCGAAAATGCGACGACTCGTGGTGGCGAGAGCGTCGACCTCTTCGTGTCTGACGACGGTGCCAACTGGGAGCAGGTCGATGTTTTCGGATCGCTCGGCGACGGCCCGATTATCATCCCGGCTGCCGTCGATGATTCGTGGATCGTTGGCCGCGAGTTCGTTGGCGACCCGGAGCTGACCCAGATCATTGTCGACCATACAAATATCGAGATTCCCGACGGGGGGATTTGTGCCATCGACCGTGTCGAGCTCGAACTACTCGCTGTCGGCTGCAACGGAGGACCCATTGCGGTGACCGCCGAGAACGTGACCTCAGATGTCTTGCCGGCGCAGGTTCTCAATTGTCTTGGGTCGCTCCCATTCACACGCTCGTTCTCGACATCAACCGTGACCGTGTTCGATCGCGACCAGGCAGTGGCGCAGCGACTCGACGAGCCAATTGCTGGAGGCGGCTTCATTGGTGCACTGCTGTCAAACGGTGCGGTAGCGCTTCGAGATGAAGGGTTGTTTACGACCGTGGGCGAAGAGGATGTGTCTTCTGTCGAGCAGACCTGTTTTGGAATTGTGCAGCTTCGCGAGGAGCGACTGCCAGGAGTGGTAATCCTCGACCCCGAAACGCTCGAGGTCACGAGGGTTGCGTTCCCCGAGTCGGAGCAGTCGTTCGCCAAGGCGATGTTGAGTGAGCTCGTTGGTGTCGTGACCTCACCAATCGACGGTTCGGACCATCTCGTCTTTACGATCAGCGATGCGCTCTGGGCTCTCAACGTCGAGGCCGAGGAGTGGACTTTGCTCGCGGCGGCCGGGCCATCGATCGAGGATGACGGACGAGCCGCGTTCGCCCTCTCAGATGCCGAGCCACGCGTGTATCGAGTGGCGGGGGAGATCACGGTGTTCGATTTGGTCTTCTCCGACGCTGGGGTTGAATCAGCACACGTGACCACAGTTCCGATTGAGCAAAGCGAGGGCCCCGGCACGAGATTTGATGCCGGAACGATCCTGTACGCCGATACGGACAGTGTGCTGTACCTGGACCCCTTCGCTCTTGGCGGCGCGCTCTGGTCGTTCCCGATTCCAGCGATCGCGCCAGGCGGGTAGCTCGATGAGCGGTGGTCACAACGACGAACTGGCATCGGTGCGCATAGAGGTCGAAGCAACGGGTGGGGCGCTTCACGCTCCGGACGTTCTCGTGACAACCGAAGAAAAGCCATCGAAGTGGTTGCTGGTCATTGCTGGCGCGGCGGTGATCGTGGTGCTCGCGGTCGCGTTCTTTGGCGTACGGCCCGCTGGAGACGAGGCGGCTGATGGGACGATTCGTGAGGTTCCCGTGCAACCGACATCCACACCCACACCCACATCCATTGCCGAGCAGCAGCCGTCTCCGACGATTGTCAATGACGAGAACCGCCGTCGCGACTCGGTGGTTGTCGATGAACCTGCCATTTCGGTTCGAGTCGCGTCGCCTCGACGAATCGAACAGATCGTGTCGACGAGTGGGGGCTTCGTTGCCTTGCCCGACGTCGAGTCGACCGTCGTTCCGCAAATACTGTTCTCATCCAACGGGCTCAGTTGGTTGGAGATCGAGACGCAACGAGTTGAGACAAGCAACGCCGACGAACCCGCCGACTGGTTCTCGCTACTCGTCGGTGACGATGGGCTCACTGTGTTGGGATCGAGTGTGCAACGGGCTGGTGCGCTCGATGTGCTCACCTCACCATTCGGCCAAACGTGGGAGCTCGTTGCCGATCTCGGACCAGTCGATGACCCCGGTCGCCGTGTTGTCCCCGTCGCGTCTTTCGGCGACCGGATCGTCGCCTTGGAATTGTTCGAGGAACTTGAGCTCGAGCCGTTCCTCGGTCAGTTCGTCGAGACTCGAAATCTCGGGGTGTGCAGCGCCTATGAGGCTGGTCCCGACAATTTTTCGCTGAGCGATTGTGCCGACTTCTCGGTCGCAAGCGACCCGCCTATCTCCCAGCGCGTCGAGGTCGTTGAGCCGGACTGTGATGCGGTTGCGGTGAGCGGCGGACGACCAGGGTTTGCGTTACTGCAGCTCGAACTCGATGGTGCGACGGGGGCGCGAGAGCTTCCGACCGTGTCGTTCGTCAGCGGCGATTTCTTCCCTCGTTTCGGCATGCTCAGCTCGGGAAGGGTCGGCGTGTTCGATGTTGGTAATTCGGCATTTCCGCGTTGTGACGGTTCGGGGGTGTTCCGGGCTCGTGATGCGGGTGTTGTTGTTGTCGACGTCGAACAGAACCGCACGTTTGGGTATCCAGCACCCGACGAGGTAGCGATCGATATTCGAGATCGGTTCGACAAGGAGATTCTGGGCGAGGTGCAGCTCTTTGGCGATCGAACCCATCTCGTGGTGTCGGTTCGCGGGTCGATCTGGGCGATCGACACGCTATCGGGGGAGTGGACAATGCTGACCGAGGGCGTCCGTGCCGCCGGTTTTCAAACGCCCTTCGCCCCCGAGTTTGCTCCATCGGCCGATGATGCTGGCCGTTTCTTCCAAGTCGCTAACGGCGCGATCACGATTGTTGAACTGGGTGTCGGTGAGGGGGCCATGTTGCGGGCCGTCGAAACGATCGTTCCAATCGCGAATGATGCCGCCGACCAGGTTCGTTTGGGTTTCGGTTCGATTCTTCACGCGACTAACGAGTTCATCTTCTATACCGACGGCATCACCATTTGGCGTCTCGAGATTCCGGTCGAGGCGACGAGCTAGGGGGCACCCGACACCGTTACGATCATCGCCATGTCCACCCTTGTGTGTTTTCATGCCCATCCCGACGACGAAGCAATCTCGACCGGCGGCTTGATGGTGGCGGCCGCTGCGGCTGGCCATCGCGTGGTGCTGGTGTGCGCCACCCGCGGCGAGGTAGGCGAGCCGCAAGAGGGTGTGCTCGACCCGGGCGAAGCGTTGTGGGAGCGGCGCATGGTCGAGCTGGCTGCGTCAGCGGCGATCCTGGGTGCCGATGAGCCGCGCTGGTTGGGCTATCACGACTCGGGAATGATCGGCGAGGACACCAACGATGCTGCCGGTTCGTTCTGGACCGCCGATTTTGACGAGGCGACGTCTCGTTTGGCTGAGATCCTCACCGAGGTCGATGCCGACGTGCTGACGATTTACGACGAGAACGGCGGCTATGGACATCCGGATCACATCATGGTGCACAAGGTCGGCCTTGCTGCTGCGGCGAAGGCCGGGGTGACCAATGTGTTTGAGGCCACGATGAACCGCTCGGAGATTCAGGCGATGATGGAATCCCAGGCCGATCTGTTCGAAGACGACACCAGCGACGACGACCGCATCGACGTGAACAACATGGGAACTCCCGCTGGCGACATTTCCTATCGGGTGAGCGTCGGCGAACACATCGACAAGAAGCGTGAGGCCATGATTGCCCATCGCAGCCAGATCGGCCCCGACAGCATGTTTCTCACGATGCCCGAAGAGGTGTTCGCCATGGCGTTTGGTTCGGAGTGGTTCAACGTGCCGGGCAAGGCAGGCACCGGTGGCCCCACCGATGTTCCCCTTCTCCCCGGCCTCTAACCCATCCCCATGCGGACGGCCCGATTGGCTTAGAAGAAGCGGTTGCCGACTGCTCGGATGAGCGTTTCTGGCATGGTCTTGATGACGCCGACCATTGCCTTGTTGACCGCTCCGGGGATGCGACGGCGCTCTCCGTTGGCCGCGGCGTGCAGGCCTTGGAGGGCAACCTCGTCCGACGTTTGCCACGCAAAGTCAGGAAACTTGTCGAGGTCGTAGTCGCCTCGGTCGTGGAACTCGGTGCGGGTCAGGCCAGGGCAGAGCGAGGTTGCTGTAACCCCGGTGCCCTTCAGCTCAGATGCCAGAGCATCGGTGAATGAAACAACGAATGCTTTCGTGGCCGAATAGGTGCTTGCACGGGCTGTTGAGGTGAAGGCAGCGACCGACGCGATGTTCAAGATACTGCCCGTCCCGGCGGTCTTCATCGTGATGGCTGCTGCGTGACTCAGCCGATGCAACGCGACCACGTTGACCAGCACCATGTTCGTTTCGTCGTCGCGGGTGTGATCGATGAACATGCCGTCAAGTCCGAACCCGGCGTTGTTGACAACAAGATCGATGTCGCCGACCTCGATGCGCTGCTCGACCGCGGCGAGTTGTTCGGTGTTGGTGAGGTCGGCTTGGAGCACCTCAGCGGCGACGGGGTGTTCGTTTGCGATGGTGTTGAGCCGATCGATGTCCCGTGCAACTAGCACGACGGCGACGCCGCGCCGCCCGAGCTCACGAACGATCGACAGACCAATTCCGCTCGACGCTCCCGTAACCAATGCCTTCGTCCATACCATCAGGTCAGCCTATGGCAACCCGTTTGCTGCACGAGTTGCCCGGCAAAACATAAAGAGCCCCGCCGCACGTGGATGCGACGGGACTCTTCATCAACCGAATCGTGCCCGAGGGCAGACCCGGTAGAGCTCGTGGTCTAGATGTCGAAGCGGTCTGCGTCCATCACCTGAGCAAAGGCTGCGGCGAAGTCGTTTGCGAACTTCTCTGCTGCATCGTCAGCGGCGTACACATCGGCGATTGCACGAAGGATCGAGTTCGAACCGAACACGAGGTCGTTGCGGGTGCCGGTCCAGCGGGCGTCGCCCGATGCACGGTCCTTGCCTTCGAAGACGTCTTCTTGGCCTGAGGCTGGAGTCCACTCGGTGTTGTAATCCATCAGGTTGACGAAGAAGTCGGTCGACAGGGTGCCCACGTTGTTCGTGAAGACGCCGTGACCATCGTTCGACACGCCGAGGACACGAAGGCCTCCAACGAGTGCGGTCATCTGCGGTGCGCTGAGGCCAAGGAGCTGTGCTTTGTCGACGAGCAGGTGCTCGGCAACGTGGCTCGTGCCCTTGCCCAAGACGTTGCGGAAGCCGTCCCACTTTGGCTCGAGCCATGCAAAGGACTCGTCGTCGGTCTGCTCTTGGGTTGCGTCGCCGCGACCGGTCGAGACCGGAACGCTGACGGTGTGTCCACCAGCAGCTGCTGCTGCCTCAACGGCTGCTGCGCCACCGAGGACGATCATGTCTGCCATCGATACTGAAACGCCGACGCTTCCCTGAACTTCTTCGAGCTTGGCGAGCACCGAGCTGAGTTGCTCTGGCTTGTTTGCTTCCCAGCTGTTCTGTGGCGACAGGCGAAGGCGGCCACCGTTTGCTCCGCCGCGCTTGTCGGAGTCCCGGTAGGTCGATGCCGATGCCCATGCGGTCTCGACGAGTTCGGTGATGCTGAGGCCCGAATCCATGATTGCGGCCTTGACGGTTGCAACGTCGGCGTCGCTGAGTGCGGTGCCCGCTGGGATTGGGTCTTGCCAGATGAGCTCCTCGGAAGGAACCTCTGGGCCGAGGTAGCGAACCGATGGCCCCATGTCACGGTGGGTCAGTTTGTACCACGCACGAGCGAACGCGTCGTCGAGCTGTTCTGGGTTGTCGCGGAAGCGTTGGCTGATCTCGTTGTAGATCGGATCCATTTTCATGGCCATGTCAGCAGTGGTCATCATCGGTGCGTGGAAGACGTCGTCGCGATGTGCATCTGGCACGGTGCCCGCAAGGGCTGGTGCGTGCCACTGCTTGTGACCCGATGGGCTCTCGGTGAGTTCCCAGTCGTTGTCCATGAGGGTCTCGAGGTAGTTGTTGTCCCACGCGGTTGGCGTGGAGTTCCATGCACCTTCGAAGCCGGAGCTGGTGGTGTGTTCGGCGACGCCGGACTCCCAGTCGTTCTTCCAACCAATGAGCTGCTGCTCCATTGGCGCGCCTTCTGGTTCGGCGTTCACGGCGTCTTCGGGACCGGCACCGTGGGCCTTACCAAAGGCGTGGCCACCAACGACGAGGGCAACGGTCTCTTCGTCGTTCATTGCCATGCGACGGAACGTTTCGCGAATGTCGCGGCCTGAGGCTACGGGGTCTGGGTTGGCGTTCGGTCCCTCTGGGTTCACGTAGATGAGACCCATCTGGACGGCGCCGAGTGGTTCCATAAGTTCGCGGTCGCCGCTGTAGCGCTCGTCTTCGAGCCAGACGTCTTCTGGTCCCCAGTAGATGTCCTCTTCAGGAGACCATACGTCTTCACGGCCGCCAGCGAAGCCGAAGGTTTTGAATCCCATCGATTCGAGGGCGACGTTGCCGGTGAGAATAAGCAGGTCGGCCCATGAGAGGTTGCGGCCGTACTTTTTCTTGATTGGCTCGAGGAGCAGTCGAGCCTTATCGAGGTTGACGTTGTCCGGCCAGCTGTTGAGTGGAGCGAAGCGTTGCGTGCCGGTCGAACCACCGCCGCGACCGTCGTGGGTGCGGTAGGTGCCAGCGGAGTGCCATGCCATGCGGATGAAGAATGGTCCGTAGTGTCCGTAGTCGGCTGGCCACCAGTCCTTCGAGTCGGTCATGACCGCGGTGAGGTCGGCTTTGACTGCGTCGAGGTCGAGCGATGCGAACGCCTCGGCGTAGTTGAAATCGTCGTCCATGGGGTTCGACCGTGCCGAGTGCTGATCGAGGATGTTCAGGTTCAGCTGGTTTGGCCACCAGACCTTGTTGGCGGTACTACCGACATAGTTCTGGGGCTGGTGTTGAATTACCGGACACTTGCCTTCTTGTTCACTCATGGGTGCTCCTTGGATATCTGTTGTGCTTGTTTGCTGGGTGTTGGTCGTGCATAGCACGGTGATTGCTACGTTTGCGATGCCTTCTGGGTTGCTGTCTGACATGTTGGGCAGAACCCCCAGTAGACAACTTCGGCCTCGTCGATCATAAAGCCATGGTCGTCGTCGGCGGTGAGACACGGGGTGTCGCCAACAGCACAGTCGATGTCGAACATGACGTTGCATGATCGGCAGACGAGGTGGTGATGGTTGTCGCCAACCCGGTCTTCGTAGCGAGCGGCTGAACCGTTCGGTTGGATACGTCGGAGGAGGTTCTTCTCCACAAGCGTGCCGAGCGAGTCGTAGACCGCTTGGCGAGAAACTGAGCCGATGATGTCTCTTGCGGCGTCGGCGAGTTGGTCTGCTGTGGCGTGCGGATGGTCCGCGACTGCCTGCAGAATTGCCAACCGTTGCGCGGTGACCTGCACCCCGTGACTTCGCAATAGTTGTTCGGCGTCTCCCGTCATCGCCCGCATCCTACCCGGATTCTGGACTACGTCAAGAATTTGATCTGATCAGATGTCGGTGCTGTTTGGTGGCGTATCTGGAGGCGTTTTCGGAAGGCTGATTGGCCGCTCATTGGGGGCGTTTGTGTCTGTTGTCTGGGGCGTCGGGCTGTGTTGATCGGAGGGGTGGGTGTTGGTCAGCAGAGGATTGAACAGATCTGCTTTAGCCGGTTGGTGTTGATTTGAAACCACGCCCATTTGCCTCGCTGCTCGCGTGTGAGGATGCCTGCTTCGACGAGTTGTTTGAGGTGGTGGCTCACGGTGGGCTGCGATTTGCCGACCGCTGCGGGAAGGTCGCATGTGCAGGCTTCGCCGCTTGCGGCGATAAGGCTGACGAGTTGCAGGCGGGTTGGGTCGGCGAGGGCTTTGAGCACGTCGGCGAGGGCGGTCGCGTCGGCGTTGTCGAGCGGTTTCGTCGAGATTGGCGTGCAGCAGAGTTGGATGGTGTCGGCCATGACGTAACCCTACCTTTCATATTGACATTCGTAAATATGAGTGTACGATCCACATATCGATAATGATCAATATGTATTCAGTCAGATATGATCCCCACAGGAAAGAGACGAGAACTCCATGCGCGTACAACTGGCACTCAACGTCGAAGACCTCGATGCGTCCATCGACTTCTACGAAAAAATGTTCGACACCCCCGTGCTCAAGCGAAGGGACGGCTACGCCAACTTCGCAATCGAGAACCCGCCCCTCAAACTGGTCCTGTTCGAAACACCAGGAGCAGGCGGGAGCCTCAACCATCTCGGCGTCGAGGTCGAAGAGAAATCGCAGGTCTCCGACGCCGAGCAGCGCATAGCCAGCGCAGGCGTTGCAACGTCGGGCATCGATGACACCATCTGCTGCTACGCCGAGAAGACTGAAACCTGGGTCGAGGGCCCTGACAACCGGTGGGAGTGGTACGTCAAGACCGGCGACGCCGACGTCTTAGAGAATGTGATTCTTTCGACGACCGCCCCATCACCGGGGTGCTGCGAATGACCGAAACCTCCGACGCCACCACACTCGAGGGTTTGGTCGAGTCGTTCGAAAACGGCACGATCGACAACTGCAACTTCAGCCACCTCGAACACCTCTTCGTGATCTGGTCGCTCGTCCGTTCTCGCGGCACGCTTCGAGCCATCGGGCAGTTTCAACACTGCCTCCGTCGCATCACCGAAGCAGAAGGCCACCCAGAAAAGTACAACGCAACAATCACCCACGCGTTGGGCATCACCGTTGGAGAACGCATCGCTGCCGCACCCGATCTGGACTGGGGCGGGTTCGTGGCGGCCAATGGCGACCTCTTCGAATGGCCCAACGCCATGTTGTCTTCGCTCTACCCGGACGGCGAGCTACAAACAGATTTGGCACGCTCGTCGTTCGTGCTCCCACTACCAGAAGCCTCCACGTCGTGAACCTCAAAGACCACATCCGCACGATCCCCGACTATCCAAAGCCGGGCATCTTGTTCCGAGACGTCACCACGCTGCTGGGTTCAGCCGACGCCTTCGCCGAGACGGTCGAGCAGCTGTGTGCGCCGTATCGGAACGCGGGCGTTGCCTCGGTGGCTGGAATCGAAGCTCGAGGTTTCACTTTGGGCGGTGCCATGGCGGTCGAGCTTGGCGCTGGATTCACGCCCATCCGCAAGTCGGGCAAGCTTCCAGCGGCCACCTACGCCCAGGACTACGAGCTCGAGTACGGGACCGACACGATCGAGATGCACACCGATGCGATCTCGCCTGGTGGGCGGGTGCTCTTGGTGGACGACCTCATCGCAACGGGCGGCACCGCCGAGGCAGCCATCTCGTTGCTCCGTCGAGCCAACGCCGACATCGTCGCTGCCGCATTTGTTGTCGACCTTCCCGATCTCGGCGGCATGGATCGAATCAAGGCGCTCGGTGTCGACACGCTCGCGCTCCTTTCCTATCCGGGTCACTAGTCCTCGATCGGTGTTCGTCTGGATCGCAGTCTGGTTACGCGCCACAAAACGGGCCGAAGCCAGTGCCCGGGCGGAATGGGCACTGGCTTCGGGGTTTTGGGTGGCTGGTTCGGGTTTGTTATGACAGCGAGAGGCCGGTCTCCTGCGCGTTTGCGTCTGCGCCTGCGCCACGGTTGCCTGGGCGGAAGCCCCGGCGACCTTCACGGCCTTCGCCGTCGCCGCGAACGCCGGTCTCGACACGCTCGGTGACGCGCTCTTCGAGCTCGGCGAGACGCTCGTCGGCTTGTTCTTGGGTAATGCGGCCGCTCTCGACGCGTGCGTCAATGCGCTCTTCGATGTTGTCAATAATTGCGTCGATGACTTCGTCGACCTGATCGCCTGCGATCTCGGCGAGGGTGGCTCCGGCTTCACGTTGCTCGGAAAGCTCTTCGGGGGTGATGTCGAGGATCTCGGCAATGAGGAGCTTTTTGCCGTTGCGCTTCGAGCCGCGGTGGCCTTGCTCGCGCTCGACGGCCTCCTCGGTAGTGGTGTCGGTGTCGGTGTCGGCGTCGGTGTCGGCGTCTTGTGCGCCGGCGATACCAACTGCTCCAAAGACGAGCCCGGCGGTTGCGAGGCCTGCGGCGCTGAACTTGGCGATGGTGGTTGTGGTCTTCATGAGGGAGGGTTCCTTTCGTGAACCAATTGCGGTGAGATCTCATCATCGAGCAACCAATGAAGACGAACCTGAGGCGTACAGAAGGCGACGCTGATCGTTCGCTGAGCGTTAGGTAAGAGCCTTCAGCAACTGTTCACCGTCACCGCGGCTACCTGGTTGGGTTCGCCCTTACGCCAAAGGGAATGGGAACTGCAGCCACGATGGTCGGTCTGTGGGTTCGATGGAAATCACCCACTTCACCCACCACGGTCCGCGCCGGCCAGGGGCCACCAGCCGGGCGGGGGCACCATGTCCGAGTCGTAGCGGTTCGCCGTTGTAGCCAACAGCAACGAACAGATCCGGAGCGGCGTCCATTGCATAGATCATGCTGTAGCCAGTATCGGAGGTAACCCGAAAGCTGCGGGCTGTTTCGTCGAGCAGTTCGCTGACCGGAACCACATCCCACGACTGCTCGCTGAACCAACCTCCCGTGCAGTCGATGACCGCATCGAGCGGACGCGACCTTTGCCGCAGGGCACCGATGTCGTAAAGCTGACCGCCGATTGACAGCGGCCAATCATCTTGGCCTCTCCCGGGCAACCGATCGTTGTACCACGACACCACCGGCATCCGCGATGGATCTCCCGACGCAATCTCGTGCGACCCAGTGAAACGCCTGCCGGCCCCGGGAGTTTCGAGCGCGTCAAAGGCAACCTCACTGGCGCCGACCATGATGCTCGCAATACCGGCGGTCAATCCCCCACGGACGACCATGCGTCGGTCGAGGCTAATCCGCTTCACGTTCACAGGGCGGGCGCGAATGTGCCAGATGAGAAGCGGGATCGAGAGAAAGCCCGCAGTCAGATGAATCCACAGCGATGAGGCAACGCCGACTCCAAACCACAGTCCGCTCGAATGGATGAAGCCGAACACAATGGCGGCGATCACAAGGACGCCGAAGCTGACCGAGATCCACCGGGTGTCCTTCTTGCGTCTCATGCCCGTGCGAACCGACGTCCGGTTCTTGGCCGGGGCGAGGAGCAAGGTCATGAAAGCGAAGATGGTGTGAAGGACCGTCCACAGTCGGACGGCTTCGGTGCCGATGCCCCACGACACGATGCCGGTCACGAGCGTGCCCGTCAACGAGATCGCCAAGAGCAGGTTGACTTGGGGTGAACTGAGGCGCGGCACGAGCTGTTTCGTTGGATTCGCAGCGACCGTCACGCGTCCA
>CALKGG010000138.1 GCA_938084885.1 uncultured Acidimicrobiales bacterium | reverse complement strand
AACCCTCGATCTTGGCGCTTCCAAGCCGATGCTTGTCGTCCCCCTTCGGGGAGCGTTCAAACGCTTTGCAGGCTGGGCGCCTGAGGTGGAGATAGCTGGGCGCCGGGGTCATTGGTGGTGATGGGTAAGCTCTGGTTGTGATTTGGCTTGCGGCTCTTGGTGGGTTATTGCTCATTGTGTTTATTGCGGTGTTCGCCGTGTCTCGGGTGTCGGTCGAACTCGAAGGAACCATGGCTCCGGCAGTGCTCGAGATGGAAGATGCAGTCGAGGCTGTCTCAGCTGCAATCCCGTTTGAAGTCTCGGCAATCGTCAGCCACCAAGACGTCGAGTCGGTGATCACCTGGGTACTCGAATGGTTCGACGAACTTGGTATGGTCAGCGACTTTGGCGAGGAGATGGGCGGCGAGTGGGTGCGGGCCGAGCGCGCCGTCGCCGACGAGATCGGCGCAGTCGATTTCGCCGTTGCGCGCGGGATCGAAGAGAACAGTCAAATCGACTCCCTACACGTCACCGTGATCGTCGATGCCTTCGTGTCGTACCTCCGCGATATCGGAGCGGTCGGAGATGAGGTAAGGTAGAGCTACCAAGAGAAAGGGGGTGGTCCAGATTACTACATATGTTTTTGGAACCTTGGAGGTGTCTGACCGTTAGGTCGGCCCCGCTGGACCACTAGGCGAGACGTTGACTCGCTGGCTGCCCTGCAGACAGTGTCAGACACCGCCGAACGTGAACCGTCGGACGTAGTTCCACCGACGCCAACAGCTCGTGTATATGCACGAGCGATCGGCAAAGGTTGTTTCGGTATTCCAGCGAATTCGAAAGAAGACCCGGCTGACAGGTTCGCCTGCCGGCCGGGTCTTCTTCGCGTTTTGGTGCCGCCATCACTACACTCACGGAATGGATCGTCCAAAGGCCTACGCTGAACATCGCTTCATTGGCGACAAGCGCACACAGCTTGTCTACGACATGGATTCGGACTACCCCGAAGACGTCATTGCCGAGCTCGTCGAAAGCGAGCAGGTGGGGACGTTCGGTCCCGACACACTTCCTGAGGCACGCAATCGCGGCTACCGACTCGCAAAGGCGTAACCAAGGTGGACGTGCGCCTCGAGGGTCCCGCTGGCACGCTTGAGGGTTGGCTAGCAATGCCACCATCGCCGGGTCCGAACGGTCGACCAGGGATGATCATCGTCCCTGGCTTCCCGACCGCTCCTGGCGGAGGCCCAAACTCTTTTCGAACCTTCCCTGCGCTCGCCGACCGTGTTGCCGAGGATGCCCGAATGGTTGCCTTGACGTTCGCTTTCCGCGGCATTTCGCAGAGCACCGGCGACTTCTCCCTTGCTGGCTGGCGTGAAGATCTTCGGGTCGCCACGAGCTATCTTCGAACAGTCGAAGGCATTGACGGTGCAATCTGGATGATGGGATTCGGCACCGGAGGCGCACTAGCCATCGCCGCTGCGGTCGACGAACCAGACGTGGCCGGAATCGTGTCGATGGCCGCTCCAGCGGACTTTCAAGATTGGGCCTCTCGCCCCCGTGAGCTGCTCTCGCATGCTCGCAAATGCGGAGCGATAAGCGACCCGAACTTCCCGAAGGACATGTCGAAATGGGCGAGCGAGCTGACCGAAATATCTGCGATTGCGGGCGCAGCCCAACTCGACGCTGACTCGGTGCGGCTCATGGTGATCCACGGCAGCAGCGACAACGCCGTCCCGCCACTCGACGCACGAGCAATTGCCGACGCTCACGGTGCGGCCGAGCTTCGAATCATCGAAGGTGCTCGCCACCATCTGCGCCACGACCCGCGTTCTATGGCGACGGCAATCGGCTTTTTGAACCGGCGCGGTCGAGCGCCGAAAGCGAGTTCGCTAGGCGACTAGCGAACTACCGGCGGCGACCGCCGCTGCTGTTGGACGAGCCGTAGCCATAGCCATAGCCCGTTTGATTGTCGTCGGCTCCATTCAAAACGCCACCGAGTGGGCGAGTCTGAGCACGAGCGAGCAGCTCGATTGCTTCTTCGACTTCGGAGGCATTCGTCTGTCCTCGCATCGACACCAAGAGCGTGGCATCGGCAACACGGGCCAGTGGCATGGTATCGACAACGGGACGCAGCGGCGGCGAGTCGATAATCACCAAGTCATAGGCATAGGACAGCTTCTCAATGAACTCCTGAGCCGGAACCGACCGCAACAATTCAGCTGGCGGCAATGCGCTCGTGCCAGCGGGGATGACCGAAAGCAAACCTTCGCCCGACGCCTGCTCGGTGACGATCTCGGCATTACCAACGTTGGAAAGTTGGTCGGCGAGGCCGTTCTGGTTCGGAACCCCAAACAGCTGGTGCTGTGTTGGGTTGTGCATGTCGGCGTCGATAACCACAACGCTGGAACCAGATCGAGCGAATGCAATCGCAAGGTGGGAGGCAACGGTTGACTTGCCTTCACTTGCATTCGGGCTTGTCACGAGGATCGAACGAATCTCGGTACCTGCTGCTTGTCCGAGCTCGATTGACGAGTGGAGCGACCGGTACGCCTCGGTAAATGCGCCGGTGCGGCTCGTGACCAGTCGCCGTTCGCTCTTCGAACCGAACCGCGATCGCGATGGCGGCGGAATGACCCCGAGAATTGGTTGCCCGTCCATTGCCTTTTCGAGAGAACGCTTCGACAAGATGGTGTTGTCCAAGCTCTCACGGACGAGCGCGACACCCATCCCAAGCACGAGGCCTGCAATCAGGGCCAAACCAATGTTGCGGACCCAAGAAGGAGAAAAGGCTCCACCGGGAGCTTCGGCCGCGTTCAGGACCGACACCGAGGTGCTGCTGTTGAGCTGCCCAATAACATCGATCTGGCCGAGCTGGCTGCGAAGACCTGCTTCTTCAGCATCAAGAGCGATGAGCTGGTTATCGATACTCGACGTATCGGCGCCGTTGGCAAGACTATTCACCAGGGCGGAGCGTTCATTCGAAATTGCGAGGAGTCGATCAGAGATGACGACCGATGCGTCGGTGAATCGTTCGCTCGCTGAATCGGAACGCTCGGTGACGTAGGCATCAGCAAAGACGTTTGCGATGTTGGCTGCAGTATCGGGATCGTCATCGACCACGGTGAACGTGAGCGTGTCGGAGTCATTCGATGCTGCAATGACCGCGGAGATTTCAGAACCGAAGGCGTCCGCGGCGGCTTGGGCGACCCGGTCGCTGTTTGCGAACTCCACTTCGTTCTGGAGGTTGCGTGAACGAACGCTGGTCGACGTGTTCGACTGGTCATCGAGCGTGTCTGTGCTTCCGACCTCGACGCGAACGCGAGCCGACGCACGAAACTGCGGTGTTTGCAGTGCCGACAGAATGATTGCGAGCACCAACGTTGCAAGGACGAATGCGATGATCGTCGTCTTGCGCCGATTCACAATGTCGAGATAGTCAGCGAGTTGCAGTTCGCCTACTGAAGAATCAGCCATTGGCTCGGTCCTCTATTCTAGATAGTTCCGCCATGAGACTGTACTTGGTTGACAGGGGTGGATCTTGAGCCACAGTGCTCAATTGCGACGCTGCTTCACGTCCTGCGCATCCGGTCCACATGTGCGCGAACCTAGGTTCGTTTGCGTTGTGAAGCAACGGCTTTTGCGAGTTCGATGACGTATTGGGTGTTCGTGACTGCATACCGCTTGAAGAGACGTTTGGGTTCGAGCCCCATTCGCCACAGCCATTCGAGGCCAACCCGTTGCATCACTGCTGGCGGCTTTCTCAACAAGCCGGCGTGGTAGTCGAACGCTGCGCCGACCGCCATCATCGCAGCGTTGACATGCCCGCGATGGGCCCCGACCCACTTCTCTTGACGGGGACATCCCCGGCCGACCAGCACAACACCCGCTCCCGATGCGTTGATCCGGGCAATATCGGCAGCATCCTCCTCGGGGGTTGCCTCTCGGAAACGATCGGGTTGGACATCCGAGATGATCGCGTGCGGCCATTCTTTCAGAATTGCGGCAACGAACTTCTCGCAGGTTTCAGGCGTCGATCCGAACAAATAGATCCCGACACCAGCGTCTGCGGCAGCGCCACAAACCATCCATGTGAGGTCGGGGCCGTAGACGCGGTCATCGAGTCCGGCGTCGTGAAGGATGTTCATTGCCCATCGAACCGGTTGGCCGTCGGGGGTCACGAGGTCGAGATCATTGACCACATCGCGGAACGCGTCGTCGTGTACTGCCTCCATAAGCCCATGGGTGGCAAGTGCGCTCATTGCAAACGACCGCTTCTCGCGGCCGGCCTCGATGATCTGATCGATCGAGTCGGCATAGTCCGTAACCGACATCTGGACACCAAAGACGTCTACCCGCCTACCAGTGGTAAGCATTTAGGCGTCATCTCCCTCGGCAAGCCAACGTTCGGCCATCTTGTCGTGGATCTCGCCCATGATTGCTTTGAGGTCGTAAGTGAACTTCCACTCCGGGTAGTGCTCTTGGAACCGTCGAACGTCGCTCACGTACCACATGTGATCGCCGATCCGGTTCTCATCGGAGTAGGTCCAGTCGAGCTTCTTGCCCGAGAGCTCTTCGGCGCAGGCAATAGCTTCGATCATCGAGCAGTTGATGTCGCGGCCGCCGCCGATGTTGTACACCTCGGCGACGCGTGGCGCACGGTAGTAGTGGTCGAACGCAGAGATCAGGTCGGACGCATGAATGTTGTCTCGAACCTGCTTGGCCTTGTAGCCAAACACGGTGTACGGACGTCCAATCACCGTGCACTTCACCAGATAGGCAAGGAATCCGTGGAGCTCGGCTCCGCTGTGGTCGGGTCCGGTCAGGCACCCACCTCGAAAAGCGGCGGTCTTCATATCGAAGTAGCGACCGTACTCCTGCACGAGGGCGTCGGCGGCGAGCTTCGAGGCGCCAAAGAGGCTGTGTGTTGACTGATCGACGCTCATCTCTTCGGGGATACCGTGCTCGGCCCACGGGTGTTCAGGGTCGAGTTCCCAACGAGTTTCGAGCTCGACAAGTGGGAGGTGGTTTGGCGTGTCGCCGTACACCTTGTTGGTCGAGGTGAAGATGAACGATGCGTTTGGGCAGTGTTGGCGGGTTGCCTCGAGCAGGTTCAGGGTGCCGTTTGCGTTGACGCTGAAGTCGGTGTGCGGATCACGGGCCGCCCAATCGTGCGAGGGTTGCGCGGCGGTGTGCACGATCAGTGAAATATCAGTGCTGTATTCAGCGAAGAGACGGTTGATTGCGTCGTTGTCGCGAATGTCGATTGCGACGTGGCGGTAGTTGTCGAGGCGTTGGTTCAGATCGTCGACGACCCACGTCGTGGACGCCTCGGCTCCAAAGAACTGCTCGCGCATATTGTTGTCTATGCCGACGATGACGTCGGCCTCGCTAGCAAAGTGGGTTACGGCCTGAGAGCCGATGAGTCCACCCGAGCCGGTCACCAGAATTACTGACATGGGTATGTATGTCCTTCGATTGAGACGAGGTGCGGTTCGATGGTGTCGGCCACGCGCCGGCCGAGACCACCGAACAGTACATAGTAGCGCTAAGTGTCCCCAAGTAATAATTCGTAGATGGCTGTGTGCTCAGCAGCAACGGCGCTCACGGTGTACCGATCGAGGACCGGGCTTGGCCGGTCGGACTCGAGCCATGTGTTGAGGGCGTCGAGGTCGAGTGTTCGTTCATCGGCGGGCACCTCGAAGACCCACGTGTTTCCAACCTCTTCTGCGAGAAGCTTGGCTTGTGCGCCCACCGACAAGATCACTGGAAGTTCTCGGGCGAACGCAAAGAATGGGCCTCCAGAGTTGAATGCGGTCCGTTGCAACGACACGACCGCGATCGTCCGTGCAATGAGCGGACCGAGTTCTTCGTCACTGATGTAGCCGGGTGAAACAGTGAGCCACTCAATGGTCTTCGCCTGTCGCTCGAGGTCGGCGACGAGTTCCTCGTCGCCGACGCTGCCAACAACTTCCACCGGGCGAGTATTGCCGAGAAAGACCAGCGCCTCGATGAACTCCTGGATCCGGTGATACGGATGGATCTGTCCAAGGACGAGCAGGCTTGTCGATTGGGTCGATGCGTGCTCGCTTTCAGCGACATTGCGAGGTTCAGGAACCACGGGCTGACGGCTCGTGACAACTCGTAGCGTTGGGTGGACCTGCCCGAGCAGACGCAATTCCTGTTCATGAGCTGGCACGAGGACGACCATGACCTCGGCAAGCCCGAGAATCTGATCACGGAACCATGCGTCAAATGCGTCATAGTCGCCGTGGGGGCTGATGTTGTGTGCGGTGACAACAACCCGATGTTTACCAAGCTTGATCGCTGCGAGAAGGCCAAGGGCTCTGACGTGTTTTGCGGCGGTCTTGGCTGGGCTTGGGCCACGACTCACATGTTCGGGCCACTGGATATGAACAATCTCGCCAGTTGTGGTGGCGAGGTCCCGTAGCGACAGCGACTCGATCGTCCAACCGTCTTGTCGTAGTCCCCGGACAATATCGGCAATGTACGGGCTAGGGCTCTGATCGGGTGTGACCGACCAGATCACTCTCCGGCGCGGCCGCGCCGGAGGGTTTTGCTTCTCCTGCATGACTATGACGGTACTCCCCGTCGACGCGAGAACCCAAAAGCAAGAAATTCGTGGCGGTCCTCACATCTTCTGTTACACGACCGTAATGTAAGCAATGATGCTGTCATATCGCGCAAACCATGAGAACCCAGTGGAAAATCACCGAAATAATTTGCTACGACATGACATTTTGGTTACGGCGAGTGATAGGTTGCCTGCGTGCGTATGAAACACGGTCGGCGTCAAGTCGGTCTGTCTGTATTCGTGGTACTTGCAGTGGCGGCAACCACTGCGGGTGGAGTTCGTGTCGCATTTAGCGACGACGACGTCAGCGTCATTGCCGCGGGCGGACGAATCGTCGGCGAACCATCACCTGCGCGAAGCGTCGGCGAAGCGTCCCTCGGGTCTGATATCGACGAAGCTGTCGCCGCTGTAGGAGTTGCTATTGCTGGAGCCGCTCAGGGCGCCGAAGCAGCGCAAGCGCCTGCAGTCGAAACCCCAACGACCGTTGATGGCCTAGCGTCAGATTCAGGTGCTGTCTCGCAGTTGGCTGGCCCAAGCTCGCAAGCCGCCGAAACAACGCCAAACACGTCAGCACCGCCAAACACGTCGTCTTCTCCTCGGTCGATCGAGGGACCGCTCGCCTCTCCTCGCACGGACGCAACCGCCGCAACGACGACGAGTTCAACACTGCCTCGTGCATCGGTTGCTGGTACTCGTCCGGACGCAACCGTGACGGAGCGAACGTCGACAACGCGGCCTCCAACAACGCAGACGACGCAAACGCCAACGACCCAAACGTCAACGACCCAAACGTCAACGACCCAAGCGCCGTTTGATCGCACTGCGCCAGTTGCCGATCCAGCGACCCGTTTCGTCGAGATTCCAACGACGACCACAACGTCGACGACAACCACAACGTCGACGACGACGACCACAACAACCACAGCAGCCCCTTCGTCTGGTCCGGGATGCTCGAGTGGTTGTCAGACCGTTGGGTTCCAAGATCTTTCGAACAAGAGCAATGTCACCCTCGAGAATATGATCATTTCGAACCCGGGCGGGCGCTGCGTCGACCTGATCGGTGCATCGAACATCACCCTTCGAAATGTCACCATCGAAAATTGCGGTACGAGCTCAGCGGTCACCTCGCCGAGCTACGCCAACGGAATCATCCGGATTGAGAACGCAAGCAACATCACGATTGAAGACTCCGTCATTCGTAACATTTCGGCAGAGCGCTTTGGTGGAAGCCGCAACAACGCCATTCAGATCACGTCGAGCTCCAGCATCAACATTCGTAACAACTCCATCCGGGACGTTCATAGCAACATCGACGACAACAGTAATGATCGAGGCAACCGAGCCATCGTTATTGAAGGATCGTCGTCGAACATCTCAATCAGCGGCAACCACCTCTACAACGCGGGGCGCAACGGCGTGCAGATCAGCCGAGTTCGCGGTGCGTCTGGGCTTTCGATCACCAACAACATCATCGAGGGTCGGGGTCGTTGGGACTCGGACTACGAGGACATGATCAACCTCTTCAGTTCATCTGGAACCTCGGGAAGCCCAATCCGTATTAGCGGCAACACATTCCGCAACGGTGGGCCGAGCGATTCGGGTACCGGCATCATCCTCGGTGACGGCGATCCCGGACGTGGACCCACACAATACGTGGTCGTTGAGAACAACCGGTTCATCGACCCAGGTCACGTTGGTGTCAACATCGCCGGCGGCGACCACATCACGGTACGGAACAACACCATTGTCGGAACTGGAAACGTACCGCACGCCACCACGGTGGGTATGACGATCAACCACTTTGGCTATAGCTCGGAATGTCGAGACCATGTCATTACCGGCAACCGGGTGTACATGGAGAACCAGCACCTTCCTGACGGCGTGAACCACCTCTGGAACCCGGGCACATGCACGAACAACGTGACGATCTCGGGCAACAACTTCGGAGACAGCAGCCTGCGCTAGTTACGAGGTGTCGTTTCCAACGTCCTTCGCCGAAGAACCTACGATGTCGTTGCGTTCCGCTCGGCTTTGGCGAGGCGCAAGACTGCAGCCCAGAGTCCGCCGGCGAGAAGGAACTCGGCAACAAAGGTCGTTACCGCGGCTGCCTGCCAGCCAAAGCGCGGGATGAAGATAATGTTGCCAATGACATTGACGACTGCGGTTCCAAAGATGATCCACGAACGAACGCCGTGGTGATCTGAGCCCGTGAGCACGTTGCCCGGAAAGTATTGCAAGCCCTTGGCGAGCGGGATGAAGGACATCCATCGGATCACCGTCACTGCCTCGCCTAGCTCATCTTTCAGGATTAGTTGTGCAAGAGGTGCGGCGATCACGAGACCAATACCTGCGACGATGCCATAGCCAGCAGCAAGCGTGGTCAACTTGCGGGCAAAAGCCATTGCCTCTGAGATCGTCGAACTGCCTCGCCGAAAGAACTCGGCATACGAGGCGCGAACGAGTGCAACCAGCGGGATTGTTGACATCTCGGCAATCCGGTAGCCCGGAGAATAGACCGCATTGTCTAGTTCAAGACCGTTCGCTCCCAGAACGACCTTATCGATATCGGTCTGGCCGCTCGAAGAGGTCTGCACAAACACGAAGCCAACGCCGTTGCGGAGGTCTTCACGAGTTGGGCGGGCGAGACCGAATGCGCCACCGAATGCCTGGGCGACCTGGACTGCGCTCACAAGCCCCCAGCCGACCATGCCCGCCAACAAGAACAGCGACCAACGAAACAGGTCGTCATACCCGAGCAAAAAGAATGTGCCGAGAAGCACCAGACGCATGATGCCGCCAGCGATGTTGATGCGAAGCCCAATATCGGAGCGATGATGAGCTTCGGTCATCATGGTCGATGCTTGCGCAGTATTGAAGCCAATCAGCTGTGCAACACCGAAGAGGGCCACCGTCACGAGTGACGTGTCCTCGAATAACACGAGCGCGGCAAGCACTGCAACGACCGTGCCCAGCGCGCCGCCGATCGAGGTGGCAGAGGTGACCTTCTTCCATGTCTCTGCGAACGGCAGCTCGAGGGCCACTGCACGGACCCCAACATGGTTCATGCCCCACTGAGCAGCAGGCGCCAGCAACGTGGTGAGGGCAAGGATGCCGACGTACTTGCCGAAGACCTCATCGGCAAAAATGTTTGCGAGCACAAAAATCGTCGCTGCGCGAGTTACCTGCACGAGCAGTTCAGCGGCGAGCACGAACGCGGTGTTTTGGGCGAGGCCCTTGTTTGATCTGTCGATGGTCATTAGCGGGAAGGGGAGTCCAATGCGTCGACTACGCCGTCTGCAAAGCGCGTCGTTGTTGTCGTGAGATCGGCGTCAGTAGCCGGAGCGAGGGTGGTGATTCGGTCGGCTGGTATGCCTGCCAATATGGCGGCATTGGTCATTGGGGCGCTGCTAGCAAAGAACCAATGAGCCTTGCCGATGAGCCGCCGTAGATTCGTTTCCTCCGGTGGTTGGTCGGTCGACCAAGGATAGTCGTCGCTGGCATCCCAGAAGCAGTGGCGGGTCCGCAATGTGCGTTGGCTTCGACCAAAGACTGGGTTCAAGAGCTGGCGGGAACCGATCTCGGTGATGATCAGTTCCGAGGTCGTTGCAATGTCGAGACCTGGCTGCCAAGGCAGCGATCTCCCGAGCACGTTGGTTTGGCGTGAAGGCCGGCGCTCAATCCAGGGCAGGGGAGGTAGTGCCTGCTGTTCGTTGCCTCCGCTGTCGGCAATGATGACGCGTAGCTCAACGCTGCGGGATCGGAGTTCTGCTCGGAGCGACTCGAAAAAGGGCAGCTGCTCGGGCACCGTTGCGTTCAGGAGTAGCGAAACCACCGGTTCGGAGTTGGTCTCGCGGGTGACCTGAGACCGGAGTCGGCCAAAGAATGTGCGAGGTGAGAGAACCGCGGAAGC
>CALKGG010000137.1 GCA_938084885.1 uncultured Acidimicrobiales bacterium | reverse complement strand
ATCCCAAAAGCCAGCATCCACGCAATTGGTCGACGCTCGCGCTTCCCCCAGCGCCCGGACATGGCGGGGTATCGCAGCTGCACAGTGAATCGTCGTCACGTCGAACACAAGCCAACCAATCCACTCGAGGCCCCGTAACGTCTGGCGCACGGTCGGGCAACTCGACCACTAGCGGTACGCGCGACGTTGGCACCGCTGTGGTGCCGACTGGCAGACGTGTTGCCGACGCAACGGCCACCAAGGTTACGAGTTACAAGTACAGAATCGAGCGTGGCGCGGAAGAACCGGGCGCTCTACCCGAGGCGCCCGAAGGCTCCGATTCGCCCGAATCCGCTGAAGCGGCTCCACCCCCTCCCGGTCGCCTGGCCACGACAAGCGAGCAGGCAACCGCCAGCGCACCCCCGCCACCAGTCCTGGCCCCACGCCCACCGAATAGTCGGGCCCGGACACAACCCCAGACCATTGCAAAGGTCGCAGGCGTCGGCTACGGCGGCGATCTTGGACGAGTGCTCGGCAAGGCTCGCAAGCGCATCGAACAAGCAATCGAAGAGTCCGCACAGGCAGGGAACAGGCGAGAATGACCAACAGCGACGTCTCGCTAACCGACCGCCTGTCCCTCGTCGAGGGCCAGATCACACTGTCGGGGGCGCAGGCGCTGCTGCGTGTGCCCGTCGACCAACATCGGGCCGATAGCGCCAGAGGCCTCAAGACCGCAACATTGATCAGCGGCTATCGAGGTTCACCGGTGGCGGGTATCGAGGGGATTATTCGCCAGCACCAATCGATCCTCGACGCCGCGAACGTGTCCTTCATTAGCGGCGTCAACGAAGAGCTGGCCGCCACGGTCATTTGGGGCTCCCAAATGGTCGAGCTCGAAAAGACCAAACGCTACGACGGTGTGCTCGGCATGTGGTACGGCAAAGGGCCGGGGGTCGATCGCTCTGGCGACGCGTTCCGTCACGCAAACTTCGCGGGCATAGGACCCAACAGCGGTGTCCTCGCCGTTGCTGGCGACGACCCTGAATGTAAGTCCTCGACGATCCCCTCGGCATCGGAGTTCGCGCTGAGCGATGCCGGGATGCCGGTGCTCTACCCGGCCGACGTGGCCGACGTGTTGCGCCTTGGACGCTACGGCTACGAGATGTCGCGGGCATCGGGGTTATGGGTTGGGCTGAAGCTCCACACCGACGTCGCCGATGGGTTTGCCACCGTGCCTGCGTCGGCAGGTGATCCAAAGATCTCCAACTATGTCCATGACGTTGATGGCGCACCGTGGCGGGCAACGATCGACAACAACCTCATTGCTCCGGCATCGGTCATGTTGGAAGAGGAGCTGTTCGGTATTCGCACCGAAGCGGCGCTTGGCTTTGCCCGCGAGAACGCCATGAATCGCTCTGACGGATCAATGAACCCGTGGTTGGGCATCATCGTTGCCGGAAAGCCCGTTGGCGACGTGCGCGATGCGCTCGCCCAACTTGGAATTGATGACCAACTCGAAGACCTCGGCGTGGGCGTGTATGTGCCCGGCATGATCTCTCCGCTCGAACCCCAGGCGCTCCGCGCCTTTGCCCGCTCTGTCGATACGTTGCTCGTCGTCGAAGCCAAGCGACCGTTCATCGAGGCGCAAGTGCGCGACATGCTCTACGACGAGACAGCTCCACCGCGCGTCTATGGCAAGCGCGACTGGAACCGAGAGCCCCTCATTCCAATCGGCGGAGCGCTAAGTGCAACGGCCCTTGTCGAGCCGCTCCGACGCGTGCTCGAACGCAACATCGACCCGTCTCGACTAAGAAAGCAGCGGGAACGAATTCCCCTCATTGGTGACTCCGGGGGTGATCCGCTACCGAGCCGCACGCCCTACTACTGCTCGGGATGCCCGCACAATCAATCGACGGTCGTGCCAGAGGGCTCGACCGCCGCAGGCGGAATTGGCTGTCACACGATGGCGATCTGGATGGACCGGGAAACGTCTGGTCTCACCCAAATGGGTGGCGAAGGGGCCCAGTGGGTGGGCACGGCGCCATTCGTTGACGACGAGCATCGCTTCCAGAACCTGGGCGATGGGACGTTCTTTCATTCCGGCTCACTCGCCATCCGCCAGGCGGTTTCTGCTGGAGCGAACATCACCTTCAAACTGCTGTACAACCACGTCGTCGCAATGACCGGCGGCCAGGAAGCTGCGGGTCAGATGCCCGTGCCCGAACTGACCCGTTGGCTTCGCTCCGAGGGGGTTGGTGCCATAGTCGTGGTGACCAACGATCCCGACCAATACGGTCCGAACGCCGCATTCGAGAAGGGTGTTCGAGTCGTCGAGCGTGATGCGTTCGACGACGTCCAGCGTCAGCTCCGATTGCGTACCGGGGTCACGGCGCTCATCTACGACCAGGGCTGTGCAGCCGACCTACGACGAAATCGCAAGCGCGGCACCGTCGAAACACCGACGACGCGGGTGATGATCAACGAGGCGATCTGCGAAGGGTGCGGCCACTGCGGCGAGGTCTCGAATTGCATGAGCGTGCACCCCGTCGAAACTCCGTTCGGACGCAAGACGCGCATCCATCAAGAGTCCTGCAACTACGACTTCAGTTGCCTTGGAGGGAACTGTCCGGCGTTCGTCACCGTCGAGATCGACCCAAACGACCGAGTCGACACGGTTCGGGTCGGAGCAGAATTTGCCGTCGGCGAACGCCCAGCGGACCCTGTGCTACCCAATGAAGCAACACTGCTTATCGTTGGCGTTGGCGGAACCGGGGTCGTGACTGCGAGCCAGGTGCTCTCGACCGCCGCCATGTTCGATGACAAGGTGGCGACCAGCCTCGATCAGACCGGACTTGCCCAAAAAGGTGGACAGGTCATCTCGAATCTGCACCTCGGGAGCTCGGCGCATGTGGGCGCGGCCAAGGTCGGCATCGGTCGCGCTGACGCGTTGCTCCTCTTCGACATGGTGGGTGGTTCGATGCCGGCGGTCCTTGACCGGGGCGACCCTGAACATACCCGTGCGGTGATCTCGACGAGTCGAGTGCCGACTGGTCAGATGGTCACCACGCTCGAGCAGGCCGCCTTTCCCGAGATCGACCGCTTCCGGGAACGAATCGACCAGGTCACACGGGCAAAGGACAACGTGTGGATCGATGCTGAAGCAATCGCCCGTCACGTGTACGCAAGCCAGCCCGCAGCCAACATGCTCGTTGTCGGCATGGCCTATCAGATGGGACTCATACCGGTCTCGGCCGCTGCGATCGAAGAAGCGATTCGTCTCAACGGCGTGTCCATCGACATGAACGTGTCCGCATTCACCCTCGGACGGCGCGTCGTGGCCGACCCTGAACTACTCGCCGAGGTGGCGGCCAGCGCAGCTACTCTCGAACCGAACCCTCCCGAGCAAACCGCGGCTGTCCGTTCGTTGATCCAAACCGTGCCCGAACGAGATAACGAGCTCGAAGCGATTCTGCAGTGGCGAGTTCCCGAGCTGATTGCGTGGGGCGACGAAGACTATGCAACCCAATACGTTGCGTCGATCGCTGCGGTCCGTCGATCGGAGATCTCGGCGTTCGTCGACGGAACACCGCTGTCGTCTGTCGCTGCCCGCCACCTGTTCAAGCTGATGGCCTACAAGGACGAGTACGAAGTTGCCCGCCTCGCCCTCAACGCCGACATGGAAGCCCAAGCAAAGGCACGGTTTGGCCCAAACGCGTCGCTTAGCTATCAACTACATCCGCCGTCGCTAAAGAAGGTCGGGGTGAAAAACAAGATCGCTGTTCCATCGTCGGCGGCCACCCGGACGTTCAAGTCGCTCGTGCGATCCAAACGTGTGCGAGGGACCCGCATGGATCCGTTCGGTAAGTCCGAGGAGCGCCGAATCGAACGCGAGCTCATTACTGAATACGTTGCGTTGCTGACCCGACTCCACAGTGGCCTTACGAAGGACTCGCTTGCACAGGCGGTCGCGATTGCCGATCTTGCAGATCAGATCCGCGGATTCGATGAGATCAAGCTAGCGAACGTCACTCGGTACCGCGAAGAGGTCGCGGCGGCTCTCGCTGCGCTACGTTAACCGAACGGTAACTAGCGAAAGGATGTTCATCATGGGCGTCTCGATCAAGGACATCGACGGTCTCAAGGGCCTGATCACCGACGAGTGGAGCGACTGGACTGCCCCGGTCGAAGTCACCCAAGAGATGATCAATACCTTCGCAGATGTCACGAAGGATCATCAATGGATCCACGTCGACATCGAAAAAGCGAACGCTGGCCCTTTCGGCGGCCCGATCGCACACGGCTTTCTCACGTTGAGCCTCGTGTCGCATTTTAGCGAACAGCACTTTCCCGATATCGAAGGCCTCGCTGGCGTACTCAACTACGGAGCCGACCGGTTGCGCTTCCTCAACCCCGTCCCGGCGGGTGCTTCGGTCCACGCAAAATCTCGAATCATCGACATCACCGAGAAGGCAACGGGCATTTTGATGAAGACCGAAGTTGCCGTGCACGTCGTGGGCGACGACAAACCAGCAGTCCTGTACGAATCTCTTGGTTTGATGCTCGGGTAGCTGGCTGCACACGTTGTGACCGAAGAGTTCTCGGCAGGACTTGCCCCGAGGACGCTCGCGGTGTGATTCTTTGGCCATGCTCCAGGCGAACCTTGATTTCTCGACCATCCGTATCTTCCTGCACGTCATGGCAGTGACTGTTTGGGTCGGCGGCCAGATCGTGATGATGGCGATCATGCCAATCCTCAAAGAGGCCGGTATCGACGGGCTCCCGGCCAAGGTGGCCAAAGGCTTTCAGAATGTTGCATGGCCAGCAATGGCGGTCGCAATCTTCACCGGCATCTGGAACATCCTTGCGCTCAACAGCGTCGAGAAGACCTTCGGGTGGAGCATGACCTTTGGGATCAAGTTCCTCTTCGTTATTGCCTCTGGTGCCGGCGCGCTCATGCATGCAAAAACCGACGACCCAAAGAAGAAAGGATTGTTCGGGGCGATTGGGTTCATCACCGCAATCATCGCCACGTTCCTTGGCTTCGTTATCTAAGTCGACTGAGCTAGCCGAGCTCGCGACCGTTTCTGCCCGCCATCACGAGGCTCGCAATCTCTGCCATCAACGCGTTCGCGTTGGCCACATGATCGTCGGTGTCAAAGAGCATCGGCGCACCAATGTGCGCAACGACGGCGTGTCTGCCAAAGCGGGGCTTTGGTAGAGGGGTTCCCGGTTTCCATGCTTCGTTTGAGAATGCGAAACCGACCGGCACGACCGCTGCCCCGGAAGCTCGCGCAATTCGGGAGACTCCGGGTCGTCCCATGCCGACCCCGTCGACCTGATCGTCGGGTCGGGTGATGCGGCCCTCGGGCATGATCGCTGTCGTTTGGCGATCGAGGAGCGCGTCGATCATGGTCTTCTCGGCGGTTTCGCGATCGGCCTTGCTAAAGGGCACACATCCAATGTTTCGAAAGAACGCTCCTGCTGCCGGATTAGCAAAGAACCTCGAGTTCACGCCGATCCGACTGGTGATGCCGTAGTGGCCAAGCAAGATCAGTGCAGCCGCGAGGTCAAAGAGGCTTGAGTGGTTGGCTGCAATCATCGCGGGGCGGTCGGTCGGGAGCTCGATCTTGTCGGGAAGCTCGACCGTTGAACACAACCGGGAGACGACTCGGGACCCGCGAACCGCAATGGAATAGCGCTTCTCAAAGCCCGTTGGGGTAAACAACACGGCGGCTTCGCCTTTTCCGAACATCGCAGTTTGCACGTGAGGATTGTATGTCGGCCGGGTCATCGTGCACGACGACACGGCGGTACGATCTTGCAGCACTACGGAGGTGTCACATGGTCGAACCCGACTTCCTTGAGTTCTCGACACTCAGCCTGCACGCAGGTCACCAGCCAGATACGACAACAGGCGCTCGGGCGGTGCCGATCTATTGGTCGACGTCCTACATGTTCGATAGCACCGACCACGCCGCCGGGCTTTTCAACCTCGAAGTTCCCGGCCACATCTACTCTCGAATTTCTAACCCGACCACGGCGGTTCTCGAAGAGCGCATCGCTGCTTTGGAAGGCGGGGTTGGGGCTGTCTGCACGGCGAGTGGCATGGCCGCATTTCATCTCGGTATTGCGACGCTCATGGGCGCTGGCGGCCACATCGTTGCGGCTCGGAACCTGTACGGGGGCACGGCAAACATTCTCACCCAGACCCTCCCACGCTTTGGTATCACGACAACCTTCGTCGACCCGAGTGATCCCAGCGCGTTCGAGGCCGCAATCACCGAAGACACCCGCCTGGTCTACGGCGAAACGCTCGGCAACCCCGGCATTGAGGTGATGGACATCGAAGCCATTGCCGACGTAGCCCATCGAAACGGATTGCCCCTAATGGTCGACTCGACCTTTGCCACGCCGTATCTGATCAAGCCGTTCGAACACGGTGCCGACATCGTCATGCATTCGATCACCAAGTTCATGGGCGGTCATGGCGTTGCCCTCGGCGGAGTGCTCGTCGACGGTGGCCATTTCGACTGGGATGCAACGGGCGGCAAGTTCCCGACTATGACCGAGCCCTACGACGGGTACCACGGACTTGCATTCTCCGAGGAGTTCGGTCCCGCGGCGTTCATTACCCGGGCCCGCGCAGAAGGGCTTCGAGACTTCGGCGCATCGATCAGCCCAATGAACGCGTTCCAGATTCTCCAGGGGGTCGAAACGCTGCCGTTGCGCATGGAAAAGCATGTGTCGAATGCGCAGGCGGTCGTGGCAATGCTCCTCGAACACGATGCGGTCAGCTGGGTGTCACACCCAAGCGCTCCGACCCACAAAGATCACGAGCTGGCAAAGCAGCTGTATCCCAAGGGCGCAGGCGCGATCTTGAGTTTCGGCGTAAAGGGCGGACGCGAGGCCGGGCGCAAGTTCATCGAATCGGTCAAACTTGCCTCGCATCTTGCAAACGTGGGTGACGCTCGTACGTTGGTTGTGCACCCGGGGTCGACCACCCATCAGCAGATGTCGACCGAAGCGCTGAGAGTCGCCGGGGTTGGCGAGGACCTTGTCCGATTGTCGGTTGGTCTCGAAGACGAAAAAGACATTCTCGCCGATCTGTCACAGGCCCTACGAGCCTCACAACGATAAGGAGTCCCCATGGAGATTGTGTACCGCGGACAACCCGTCCGGATTGCGACCGGCGGAAGGTCTCATGCGAGCGACCTGCCTGGCGTCGTCCTCATCCACGGCTCGGGCATGGACCGAACAACGTGGCAGATGCAAAGTCGTTGGCTTGCCCATCACGGATATCGGGTGGCGGCCATCGACCTTCCCGGCCATGGTTTGAGCGGCGGTGAGCCGCTCGACTCGATCGAGGACATGGGGGAGTGGACCGCGGGTTTGATCCACGAACTGGGGCTCGCTCCAGCCCACATTGTTGGTTTCTCGCTCGGGACCTACGTCGCGATCGAAGCCGGGGCACAAGACCCGACGTGTGCCGAGTCATTGGTGCTGATCGGTACGGCCACAGCAATGCCGGTGCATCCTGAACTGCTGTCGTCGAGCTATGACGATATTGCGCATGCGAGCCGTCTGATGACCTCGTGGGGCATCGGCAGTCGGGCTCATCGCGGCGGGCATCAGTCTCCTGGGATGTGGCTTATTGGATCCTCGACGGCGCTCGTCGACCGGTCTCCGCAGGACGCATTGGGCCACGATATGGCGGCCTGCAACGCGTATCAGGGAGCGGTCTCGTCGGCGGCAAAGATTACGGTTCCCGTCACGTTCGTGCTGGGGACCGAAGACAAGATGACTCCGATGAAAAAGAGCGGCGATCTGCTCGATGCTGTGCAGAACAAAACTGTTGTTCGGATGGACAAGATTGGGCACATGATGCCGATCGAAGACCCGATTGGGGCCCGTGTCGCGATCGCCGACGCAATTGGTTGGGCTGGACAACGGTCATAGCGATTGGGTCTCCTCCAAAGACTGGGGGCGGCCTAGCGTGGAGTTGTGGAAATCTTTGGCGTCATTAACGCGTCCCCCGATTCACTCGCCGACTTTTCAGTCGCAACTACCCCCGAAGCCGCGAGAGCATACGCAGAAAAACTTCTCGCCGACGGAGCTGACCACATCGACCTCGGCGGCCAAGCCAGCCATGGCGGCGCAGCGATGGTCACCCCCGATGAGGAGTGGGCGATTCTCGAAGGGCCACTGCGTGCCATTGCCGAGCTCGGCGTAACGATTTCGGTCGATACATGGCAAGTCGAGACGGCACGACGAGCGTTCGATGCGGGAGCGTCGGTTCTCAATGCCGCCGACGCACTCCAAGACCCAGCGATGCTCGAATTCGCCGCCGAACGAGAATGCGACATCGTGTTGCCGTTCATGTTGGGGCCCGACCCTCGCCACCTCAAACATGTCGAAGGTGATCCGGTCGAGGTCATGGTGTCGTGGTTCGGCGAACGTCTGCGAGAGATGGACGTGTACGGCATTCGACAGCGCTGTTACCTCGATCCAGGAACCGGGTTTGGGCCCGCCCATTGGGACTGGGCAATGCGCTACCACTATCAGCGAAAGATCTATGCCGGTCTCGACCGGCTCCGGGTTTACGACCTGCCGATCTATGTACCGGTCCCGTGGAAGCAGACCCCTGACCGAATGGAATTGCTCGATATTGCGCTCGCACACAACCTTGAGTTCACGCGGGCACATTATCCAGCCCAGGTTCGCGAACGCCACCACGCGTTGAACCCGAGCGAGTAAGTGACGAACAAGCCCACGATTTGGGTGCTTGGCGACCAGCTCAACCGCTCCATCTCGTCACTTGCAAGCCACGACCCAACGTCATGTCGAGTGCTGTTCGTTGAGAGTTCGGCAAAGCTGGCGTCGAAGCGCTGGCATGTCCAACGAGCCCACCTCGTGATCTCGGCGATGCGCCACTTCGCAGAGGAGCTACGGTCGGACGGATTCGACGTCGACTATCGCACAGCCTTGACGCTTGGCTCGGGGCTCCGTGCGCACGTCGACGAGTTCGACGTTGATCACGTCATCTGCATGGAACCCATGAGCGCCGACGGTCGAGCAATGCTCGAACGCCACGGGGTGTCGTTAACAGCGAACAATCAGTTCACCTGTCACTACGACGACTTTGCCACGTGGGCTCGTAACCGCACGAACTTCAAGATGGAAGACTTTTATCGCTGGCAGCGTCAGCGCCTCGACATCATGATGATCGACGGCAAACCCGCCGGTGGCGCGTGGAACTTCGACAAGGACAATCGTGAACGCCCGCCGACCGACGGTCGCTCCTGGCCTGAGATCACCGTGTTCGAACACGACGACATCGACCGCTCGGTACTCGCCGATCTCGCGAACGCCGAGATTTCGTTGTGGGGCAGCGAACCAGACGGGCGTTGGCCAGTCACACGCGAACAGGCGCTTATCCGTCTCGACGAGTTCATCGAGGCAGGGCTGGCACCGTTCGGTCCCCACGAAGACGCGATGCTCGATGCCGAATGGAAACTCGCTCATTCGGTTTTGAGCTCATCGATGAATCTGGGGCTATTGCATCCGTTAGAGGTCGCAGAGCGGGCTGCCAAGGCGCTACACGTCGATCATGGCGGAAGCGGTAATGCCCCCATCAACAGCGTCGAGGGGTTTGTTCGTCAGGTCATTGGATGGCGCGAGTATGTGTGGGGCGTGTATTGGTTGTGGATGCCCGAGTACCGAGACCGCAATGGCCTCGACGCAATGCAACCGGTTCCGCCTGCGTTTACCGGTGAAGCAGAGACCGAAATGGCGTGCGTGTCGGGCACGATTTCCCATATTGAAGCCGCCGGCTATGCCCACCACATTGAACGACTCATGGTGCTTGGCAACCTTGCGCTCACGTCGGGGGTCGATCCGCAGGCAATGACCAATTGGATGTGGGCGTCGTTCGTCGATGGGGCCGAGTGGGTGATGCTGCCGAATGTTGTTGGTATGGCGCTTCACGCCGACGGAGGGTTGATGGCGACAAAGCCCTACGCCTCTGGGGGTGCCTACATCAACAAGATGAGCAACTATTGTTCTGGCTGCGCATTCGATCCAAAGAAGCGCACTGGCGCTACTGCGTGTCCCTACACGACGCTGTACTGGGACTTTCTCGCCCGAAACGAGGAGGTGTTCCGCGGGAACCACCGGATGGGCCAGCAACTCGCCGGGATGCGTCGACTCGCTGATCTCGATGCCGTGCGAGAACGGGCTGTCGAGGTTCGTCGTGCCCTCTTCTCTGGTGACCTCTAGGGGTGAGGCCCGGCTGCCAAGCGCCCGAGATCTCACCCGTGGTTGCACCGATGCAGGTACCCTGTCGAGATGTCACAGCATCACGCAGAGCCGCCGGAAACGCCATCGGATAATGTCCAGCGCACACCAGAACAGTGGTGGAGGACCGGTGTTGTCTATCAGGTCTACGTGCGTTCGTTCGCCGACGGTAACGGCGACGGCACCGGCGACGTTTCCGGATTGCGTCAACGCCTCGGGTATCTGCAGGCGCTCGGTGTCGATGCGCTGTGGATTAACCCGTGGTATGCATCGCCGCTTCGCGACGGTGGGTATGACGTTGTCGACTATCGCAGAATCGACGAACGATTCGGCACGACCAGCGAAGTAGAGGTGTTCATTGCAGAAGCTCATGAGCACGGCATCAAGGTCATTGCCGATTTGGTGCCGAACCACACATCGAGCGACCACGAGTGGTTCCAACAGGCGTTGGCCGCTGGTCCGGGTAGCCCCGAGCGCGACCGCTACGTCTTCCAGCCGGGCAAGGGGGCAAATGGCGAACGCCCGCCGACCGATTGGACTGCCGTCTTTGGAGGATCTGCGTGGGAACCAGTCGGTGATGGCTGGTGGTATCTGCACATCTTCGATGTGTCCCAGCCCGACCTGAACTGGGAGAACGAGGAGGTCCGTGCCGAGTTCGACAGCGTCTTTCGTTTCTGGCTCGATCGGGGAATCGACGGGTTCCGCATCGACGTTGCCCATGGGATGATTAAGGATTTGACCTTTCCCGATGTGGGCCACGTGGGCGCAATTTTGGAGAGCGAGCGGGTAGCCAACCATCCGTTTTGGGATCGAGATGGCGTCCATGAGATCAACCGTCGTTGGCGCAAGGTACTCGACGAGTACGAGAACCGAATGATGGTCGCCGAAGCCTGGGTGGCTGCAGACCGGTTGCCGCTCTACCTGCGGCCCGATGAATACCACCAGTCGTTCAACTTCGACCTGCTCAGCACGGACTGGGACGCGGCCGAGTTCGCGGAGGTCATCGAGACGTCGGTGACCGCAGCCGAAGCCATCGGTGCTGCGTCTACGTGGGTGCTCTCCAACCACGATGTCATGCGTCATGCAACGCGTTATGGCCTCAAAGCAGGCACCCCGTGGCGCAAGTGGCCAATGACCGGCCCGGTGGAAGCCCTCGACGTCGAGCTCGGTAGTCGTCGAGCTCGGGCAGCGTGTTTGATCACGATGTCGCTACCGGGTTCGACCTACATCTACCAGGGTGAGGAGCTTGGGCTTCCCGAGGTCTGGGATCTTCCAGACAATGTGCTCGACGATCCAACCTGGGTCCGTTCTGGGCACACCGAGAAAGGCCGAGATGGCTGTCGCGTGCCCATTCCGTGGGAGGCGGACGGTCCGTCGTTTGGGTTTGGTGATGGCGAGCCATGGCTGCCTCAGCCGGCGAGCTTCGGCGAGCTGAGTGCAGCGTCTCAAGATGGTGATGACGCGTCGATGTTGTCGTTGTACCGGTCGGCGATTGCTGCTCGGCGCGAGCACATGCTGGTCGATCAACGCTTCGAGCTGGTGGATCTGGGTCCCGGGGTGTTGTCGTACCTGCGAGGGAACGTGCAGGTGGTGGTCAATATGTCGTCGGCGTCGATCGAGTTACCGGCAGGCGAGCTGCTGCTCGCCTCGTCTCCGGGAGTAGCGTCAATGCTCGATCCCGACACGGCAGCGTGGGTTGAGGTCGCCCCGTAGCGACCGGTCAAATCATGGTTGCGTCGCTGATGCGGGACTGCCACACTGTGCTTTGGGTCTAATGACCAAACGGTGGTGCGGCGGCTGGTGTCGCAGGTGGAAAATGGGTTTCGGGGGTTGGCCTAGCCAGCCCCCGAACCAGTTTTCTGTCACCGTTTGAGTATCGGCTTCTCGGGGCTGAAAGGCTACGGTTGGAGAATATGGCAAGAATTCGACGGTCCGCAGAAGAAACCCGTCAGGTAATGATCGAGGCCGGGTTGGAGATGCTCCAAGCCCATGGAGTAACCCTTGGACTCGACCAATTGACCCTCGAAGCCGCCTGCATCAAAAAGGACATCGCTCGGTCGTCGAGCCATGCTGCTTGGGCCATCGACGATCGCTTCTCGCCGCAAGAGAAGTTTCAGCGCGAGGTGGTCAAGTCATGGCTGTTCGACCGAGAGGGCACCCTCTTTGCTGACGCTGCAGCCAATGCGGTCGCTGCGTTGTTTGAATCGGGTTACAAACCAACGGCCCAAGACATCATTCGTGCTGGAGCCACCGCTGCTCTGGAAGCGGGAATGAAAAGCGCGGAGCTTGGCGATGGCGATTTTCTCTCGACCGACTTGGCATTGCGCTACGCGATTGCTTCGCAACCGCACGCCGAGCGGGATCCAGAGATGCTCGAGTGGCTATCGGCCGGTGAGCGGGCAAACCGTCAGTCCAGGGTCGAAGACACGTACAAGCCGTTTGGGAAGACCATTGGGTACGAACCCCGAGCCGAGTTTGGAGACCAGGCCTTTGAGATCTACTCGATCTTGGTGGCGTCACTCGTCGAGGGAATGTCGTTGCGTTCGGTGCTGCTACCCGAGATCGATTTCGTTGGGCCGATCATGGGCACCGAGAAGGATCGTGTCCCCGTCAATGTCTTGGGAGCGTGCCTCGAAGCCTTGCTGCCGGTGTTTTTCCAACAGGTCGAACCGGCAGCGCCTGACGAGTCCGACGATTGATGGCTTCGGGGCCCGCTAGGCCGCCTCGTCTTTTTGGGTGAGTGGCTGCGGACGATCTGGGGCGATGTACTCGTGCAGGTATTTCCACTCCGGGTCGGATTCGCCGGAGAACTCGATCTCTCGTTCTCGCACGATTGGTCGAGCGTCGAGTAGTACTTCGGCGAGGCTTTCGGTGGGCGAACCGTAGAAGCTCAATTCCCAGCGGCCGTTCGAGCACACGCGGCTTAGCGGGAAGAAGCCAGCGTCCTCGGCGACGTCGATGACCTCGTCTTCGAATTCGTAGAACCATGCAGCTTCGGTTTTGCTGGCGAGGCCATCTTCACCTTGTTCGACCATGTCGACGTTCATGAGATGTAGGTGCGGGGCTTTTGGCTGCGGACCGACATCGACGAGTCCCCGGTTGTAGAGCACGCTGGCGCTTCGTCCGTCTTCGGTTTCGGCTTGATACATCTGCCATGCTTGTGGGACCTGATTCGCGCGCATGGGTGGACATCGGCGCAACGTGGGGTCTTCTTGAACCATTGGGCCGAGTACGCCCCAATGTTGGTCAGCGGGAGACAGCCCGCAGAGAGGCATCGAATTGTTTCATTGCGTATGAAAAGCCCAAGGCTGCGATTTTGCTGATTGCTGGCGCCAAGGGGTTGAGGAGGCTGGGTGCGTTGTCGACGGTGACGTTTTCGAACCATTCGATTCGAGATCCGCTGCCATGAGGGCTCACGGTGAAGCCAGCAGTGCCTGAAAGAACGGGGCCGATCTTGTTGACCTTGCAATATCCGGTGGACGTGGTCGCGTCCCAGGTTATTTCGGCGACCTCCATCCGGTCGACGAGCATCAGTGGTCCAATTCCGGTGTATCCAGTGAACCGTCCGCCAACCTGATGGGGGTCGCCGCTGTCGATCTCGACGCGTGTTGCCGGGACCCAGTCGCCGTGTCCTTCCCAATCGAGCATGTCTTTCCATACGCGTTGTGGGGGCGCGGCGAAGTTGTGTGTCACGGTGAACTCGACAGCGATCATGGGTGTGAGCTTTGCATTCCTTTTCCGGCGAGCACTGACCCAACGTGATGGCCAGTGCTGAGCACGGCTTGCAGCAGGTAGCCGCCGGTCGGTGCTTCCCAGTCGAGCATCTCGCCGACAACATAGGTGTGTGGTGCAGCGTGTAGCTGCAGCGTGTCGGCGACGGCGGACCATGTGACGCCTCCAGCGCACGAGATGGCCCGTTCCATAGGCGATAGGCCATCGACCCGAAAGGTGACTGCTTTGGCGAGCTCAGCCAACTGGTCAGGAGTGGTCGGCAGGGAATTGTTGGTGGCTTCTCGCATGAGGCCGATCCCGCCGGGATGGATGCCGCTGCGTGACAACCAGGTGGAAAGAGACTTCTTTTTCTGTCGCCGTTCAGCGAGTCGGCGCACGAGGGTACCGAGTTCAAGGTCGGGCATGAGGTCGATCGTTAGCTGTGCGGACCCCTCGGCGCGTATTCGCTCTCGGAGTTTTCGGGAGTGGGCGTAGATAGGGCCGCCTTCGAGGCCGCTTGTGGATATGACCGGGTCACCGCGCACGGCGTGTCCGTCGACGATGACCGCGGTGTTCTTTAGCGGTTCGCCAGCAAAACGATCGATGAGCGGGGCGCTCCACCGAATCGTGACGCCACAGTTGGCCGGCTGAAGGTCCGTCACGTCGACCCCTTGACGTCGAAGTATCTCGACCCACGAACCATCCGAACCAACTCGGGGCCAGCTTGGCCCGCCAAGTGCAAGGACCGCAGCGTCGTACTCGACCAGTCTCTCGGCCCCCGATGGGAGCCGGAAACGCAACGATGGACGGTCGGCGGAATCGTCCCAGCCAAGCCACTCGTGCTCGCCGTGGAAGCGGACACCGCGTGCACGCAATCGGCGAAGCCAAGCTCGCAACAACGGAACGGCGCGGAACGACTGTGGAAACACCCGTCCGCTCGTGCCAATGAAGGGCGGCTCGCCAAGGCCTTCGGCCCAGGAGCAAAGGTCGTCGGGGCCGAACCCGCGGATGATCGGCTCGAGATAGGCGCGTTCTGGCCCGTAGCGATCAAGAAACTGGTCGAGGGGTTCGCTGTGAGTCATGTTCAAACCACCCCGGCCAGCGAGGATGAACTTGCGGCCCGGGGATCTGCGTTGATCGAGCAAAAGAACTGACTGCCCCGCACGAGCGGCAATCTCGGCGGCCATAAGCCCACCAGGGCCGGCGCCGACGACAACGACGTCGAGCGGTCGGCCGCGTGGAGAGGAGTGCACTCGCAGAGCTTACGCACGACGAACGCCGAACGCTTCACAATGCTGGTTGATACTGCTGGTTCGACATGGCTGTTGGGAAGCCGTCTCGGCGCACCGCTGACCCAGCGTGACCTGAATTGAGTTGAGGGCTTTAGATCCAGTAATCGCACGTCGATATGTCTGTATGGGTTGGATTGGAACAGGTGGCAGACCATGAGGTCGCTGAGCGCACGATGGGTGCTCACGACGGTCTTTGGGGTGCTCTTCGTGTTTGCGACGGCAAGTGCCATTGTGGACAGTCGCGAAGCGCTCAGCTATCGGCAGATGAGCTCGGCGGCAACTCAACTCGAACTGGCCTCGCACACGCTGACCATGATCGAACTCATCGATGTTCCACCCGTCGGTGTCGAGATCGAGCGCGTTGATGCTGTGGCGTTGCTCGATGACGGACGTGCAATCGAACGCACCGGGCTCGATACGGCCACTCGGGCACGGGCTGAGGAACTCATTGCCGAGCTCACCAACAACGCACAAATCGACGGGCAGACCGAACGGGGGCGCGTCGAGGAGCTGCTCGGGATACTTCATGCTGATGCTGACCTTTCAGAAGAGCGTGGCGCAGCTGCCGAGGATTCAGCGTTCCGGTTCATCGTACTGTCGGCCTTCAGCGGCATTGTGGTTCTCGTTCAGGTGCTGAGCAGCCAGCGCCGAGAGCGAAAGCTCAAGGCTTCGCTGCGTCAGCAAGCATTCACCGACTTCTTGACCGGGCTACCGAACCGGCGTGAAGTGTCGGTACGTTTCGATGCTGCCAAGCAACATATGGAGACGTCGGACGCATACACCGCAATGCTCTACATGGATCTCGACGGATTCAAGGAGATCAACGATGCTGGTGGTCATGCGACTGGCGACGAGACCTTGCGGGTAGTTGCGGAGAAACTGAAGAGCGTCGAACATTCCAACGAGACGTTGGTGCGCCTTGGTGGGGACGAGTTTGGTGTGGTTGTCGCAAACCTTGCATCGACCGAGGACGCAATGCATGTTGCCGAGCGTTATCGGACGAGCCTGACAAGCCGGTCGAGTCCGGGGGACGCGCTGCACATCAGCATTGGCGTTTCGGTGACGAAGAATGTTTCTGGGCTCGACGATCTGGCGAACCAGGCAAACCTGGCTATGTATGAGGCAAAGAAGCGTCAAGGCTCCTCGGTTGTTCTCTACGAAGAACAAATGAGCGAAGCAGTGACCTCCAACGGACGGTTGTTGCGTGCCCTGCGCAACGCTGACCTCGACAATGAGTTCTACTTGGAATACCAGCCAGTCGTCGATATTGCCGCCGGCGAAGTGTTCTTTGCCGAGGCGCTTGTTCGTTGGGATAGTCCGCTACTTGGTTGGGTGGGGCCGAACGACTTCATTCCAATGGCTGAGAGCAGCGGCGAGATTCTTCGCATTGGTCGATGGGTCTTGCAGAGTGCCTTCGATCAGCTCCTCGAGTGGCAGAGGGATCCGCTGACCAAAGAACTTTCGATCTCGGTCAATGCGTCGATCTACGAACTTGAAGCAGACCACTATATGGAGCCGCTTCGCGCCGCAGCGAAGGCTCGCGATATCGATCCGTCGAGGCTCATTATTGAGGTGACCGAGTCGTCAGCGACTGGTCCGCTCGTGATGGAACGTCTCGCCGAGATCCAAGAACTCGGGTTTCGGGTCGCGATCGACGACTTCGGGTCGGGGTATTCGAATCTGGCGCAGCTGATCCACATTCCGTTCGACATTTTGAAAGTCGACCGCCTGCTCATTGCGAGCCTCGAGAAGCTCAACGAGGATGGCCACCAGTCGATCGAGGTGCTTTCGGCAGTGGGGGCGATTGCGCGTGCGCACGGTTCTCGAGGCGCCCCTGTCGTGTGTGAAGGGGTGGAGGAACAACACCAACTTCAACCATTGAGGGACGCTGGCATCTCGCACATCCAAGGCTGGCTAGTCTCAAAGTCTGTGTCACCCGCCGAATTCGTGGCATTCCTCCACGAGCGGAACTCGTTTGCTTCAGCCGCCTAGCTGCGGTGCGCCGAGAGCTGCTCGCCTCACGCCGAAGCACTCGGTCGCAACCTCATATGCACGAGGCTTCCACTCGAGATGGTCGAGCTCGAAGTCGAGGAAACCGGGCAGGTGCGCACGATGAACCTCGAGAAGTAGAAGCACCATGGTCTCGGTGGCAACCTTCTCTTTGGACGGCCAGCGGGCTGGTATGTCGGTGGCCGCAATGTGCTCGTAGCCTTCGACAGTTTCGTTGAACCCGAGCCCCGCGGCGATCACCGCATTGCTCGATGAGCTTTCCAATCGAAGGCTTCCGTCTTCGAGGGTTCCGATCTGGACGAAAGCATCATCGTCCACCGAGATCACACAATATGCACCGCTGGCGTTGGCGAGATGGCCCAACATCTCGTCGAGGATCTCAAGCAGGTGCCAGGCACTGGTGACGTGGACTGCTTGCTTGCTGTACATACCAAGAGTCAATCCGATGCATCGACGGCAATCAAGGACCATCACTGGACATTTACCTCATGGCTCGGGGCCTGAATGGTCCGTTGAGTATGCAACGGCGTGCGCGTTGGTGGTCGGTGAGTCCGACAGTGACGGCGCGACTCTCCAATACTGAGCTCGTGAACAATGCAGACATGTCGAAGGGCGCTCGGCACTTGCTGGTCCCCGATTCCGATCGGGCTGCCTGCGTGCGATTTGTCGACCAACACTTTTCTGACCTCGTGTGCGATCCCGATGGTGCAGCATCACCTCGATTCCGAGGTGGGCAGCAGGCCGCAGACGCTGCGCTTGTGCGATTTGATGTGTCCGGGTATGCAGCGACCCGCAATGACGTCTCGCCTGAGCATCGGCGTGGCGCCTCCGCGCTGTCGCCGTACATTCGTCACGGACTGCTTCCGCTTCGACGTGTATGGGACGTCGTTGCGGGAGGACCAGCTCGCGATGTGGCGAAGTTCCGTGACGAGTTGCTGTGGCAAGAGTACGCCAGGCACTGGTACGCAACCTTGGGCAGTCGCACAACGACCGGGATGCGGCGCGAGCTGCCGTTATCGGCGGCTACAGATGGAGACGGGGTCACATGGGATGTGTCGATGTCGTGCCTCGGCGATGCAGCGACGGAGCTTTATGGCAGCGGGTGGTTGGTCAACCAAGTTCGAATGTGGCTCTCGAGCGATTGGGCGGTTCGTCGCGGAGGCCAGTGGCAGCTGGGTGAGGACGAGTTCTTCGCTCATCTTCTCGATGGGTCGAGGGCGGCGAATCGCCTGGGTTGGCAGTGGACGAGCGGGGTTGGCTCGTCGACGCCGTATGGCTTTAGTCGTTGGCAGGTGGAGAAACGGTCGCCAGGGTTGTGTCGCCAGTGTGCGCACGCCGACGATTGCCCGATCGAGGACTGGCCGACAGACCCGACCTATGTCGAGGTGTCAGCACCGGCACTGGCCAAAGTTGAACTCTTCGGGCCCGATGCGCCAATGCGCTCTGGTACCCCCGACGCGGTGTGGCTGACCGCAGAGTCGCTCGGAGGGGACGACCCTGCCCTGGCCGCAAATCCCGATCTCCCCGTCGTGTTTGTGTTCGACGAGCCCCTCCTTCAGCGCCTCTCACTATCGAAGAAGCGCCTCGTGTTCTTGACCGAGACGCTGGCCGATCTCGCCGAAAGCCGGACGCTCGAGATATGGCGGGGTCGCCCCGAAGGCGTGCTGTCCGGGCGGTGCGTTGCGGTCACCCACGCTCCGGTGCCAGGCTTTGCGGCCCGTTCGTCAGCGATTGCACCAGCCGAAGTTCACCCGTGGCCATGGCTTTGTGCGCCGGTGCGGGGGGCGTCTGTTCGCTCGTTTAGTGCGTGGCGCAAGAAGGTTGACGTTCCACGTTGAATTCTGCGCGGTTGTCAGGCTGCGGTGCTGGTACGCGGTTGTTAGTGCTCGCGAACACCGAGGTTCGAGACGGTGAAGGTGGCGTCGAGCACCTCGGGGTAGGTGCTCGGCACGAGCGCTTCGCCCAGCCACCCACCGTCCCTGCCAATCTCCAATGAACCAGCAAAGGTGCCGCCGACGGCGTGGTTGACAATCAGCATCATTGGCCCGGACTGGTGTGGTCCCGAATCGAACGAGTCGACTCGCTCCGTGACGACGTGTGCAATTACGCCATCGATCCACCAGATCAACATGCCGGGGCGCCGTTCGAGTTGGATCTTTCGCACGTTGCTCTGGCGATTGGTTGTGAATGTCGTTGTGGCTGTCGACGAACGTTGCACCTCGTCCCACCAGTGCACGGTGGTATGCGCAGTCGACGGGTCATCTCCGGCGACTTCTAGAAGATCGATCTCGTAGTAGGCGTTGGACTGGTAGCCGCTACATCGGCCGGCACCCTCACAGGCGTCAGCGCTGAGTAGCCAGATTGCAGGCCAGAGGCCGTCGTTGGTCGGCAGCTGCACGTCGGCGGTGATTGTCGACCACCCCACGTCATCGACGCTAAGGACCATCCCCGAGTCATAGGGGAGCGCATTGGGATTTGCTGGCGATGTTCGAGATTGGGCAGAGAGGCGTATCTCGTTGTTCGCCAGTGTGACGTTGCGAGCGGTATATCGCTGCGCCTCTCGGTTGCTCCAGGCAACGACGTCTCGGGACGATTCTGTGAGTTCGGTGGCGAGGAGTTGGGGAGGAGCTGACTCTGCAATCAGCCACGCTTCCGGGCCGAGTATCGACTCATCGGTGTTGTGGGTCAGGTCGCCCCCGGTCATCGCCGCAATCGCTTCTCGCCGAACCATGACGGCCTCGGCGTCATCGTTGCTCTCGAGGAACGGCCATGTACTCAGCGCGACGGCGGGCGACTCGTGCAGGGTCAGCTGCGTGCCCGGGTACCCGCTGGAATCGACGGTCGATGAGCGGGTGAACGGCGCGCCGAGGGCTTCGAGTCCAATCGCGATGCGGTCGGCGAGCACTGGTTTTCCGTCGAGATCGATGCTGCGGGCGCCCGGTGGCAACTGTTCGAGGATGGCGAGCGCTGCCTGGTCGGCCAGCCATGACAGATCGTGTGCAGAAGGCCCGTAGTCGAATTGGGGAACCGAGGTCACGAGAGGAACCGTCGACGACGGGGGCGACGAGCGCACGTTTTGATCGCGTGAGGCCAACGCGTCTGGCGCCGTTGGTGAGCTCAGAGCGTCTGCTGGCTGTAATTCCGTCGGTTCGGGTAGGGCCACCGGGTCGTTCGCGTTGGCGCATGCGGTCACGATCGACAGCATCACGACCGCTAGCACACCGAACCGAACCCGCGACATCCCTTGTCTAGTCGGCAGGGATACGGTGAAACTGAAGCGTTACTGGTTACACCGCCGGGACTTGTTGCGTGACGCAATGGATGTTTCCGCCACCGAGCAGAATCTCCCTGGCAGCAAATCCAACGACCGTGTGATCGGGGAACAGCTCGGACAGCCTGTCGCCGACCGCGGCGTCGTGGGTGGCGTCTAACAACGGGTAGATGACACGGTCGTTCGTGATCAAGAAGTTGGAGTAGGACGCCGCCAATCGCTCGCCCTCGATTCGTGACATGCCCAACGAAGGCTCGACACCTCCAGCCTCTTCTGCGGTGATGTACAGCGGTCCGGGCATTGGGAGCTTATGGACAACGAATGACCGCCCGTGAGCATCGGTCTGCGCATCGAGCACAGACAACGCGTCGCGGCAGATCGTATAAAACGGATCTTCGGGGTCGTTGCACCAGGTGAGAACGACAACGCCCGGTCGAACAAAGTGCACGATGTTGTCGACATGGCCGTCGGTTTCGTCGTTGTACAGGCCGTTCGGCAGCCAGACGATCGTTGTGACGTTGAGGTAGTCGCGCAGAAATGTGGTGATCTCGTCTTGGGAAAGGTCCGGGTTGCGACCTGAGTGAAGGAGGCACTCGGCGGTGGTAATGCATGTGCCTTCACCATCGACGTGGATCGATCCGCCTTCGAGGACGAGCGGCGCTCGGTAGCGATCCTCGCCTCGCAAGGCGAGTAGTTGACGAGCGAGGGCATCGTCTTGGTCCCAACGTTCGTACAGGCCGTTGACGACTCCACCCCATGCGTTGAATGGCCAGTCGACTCCGCGGAGTTCGCCGTGGTTGTTCACGACATAGCTCGGGCCGATATCTCGCATCCAGCTGTCGTCGCTCGAGATTGGGACCACATCAACGCTGTTTGGCAGCATCTCACGGGCGGTGTCGTAGTGGTCGGGCGCAGCGCAGACGATGACCGGTGTCGCGGCATCGATGGAGGCTGCGAGTTGGGAGAACGCTCGTTGTGCTGGGAGTGCGTTCTCTCGCCAATTATCCGGGCGATATGGCCACGCCATGATGATGGCTTGGTGCGGCTCGTGCTCGCCGGGCATCCGGAATCCATCTGCTCGGGGAGTGGTGGTGTGTAGCGTGCTCACGGCGGCTCAGGGCGACGGGACAATCGTGCCGTAATGGTTTGGTCGCCGGTCTCGGAACAGTCCCCAATTTCGGCGGTAGGTGGCTGTTGCGTCGAGGTCGATCTTCGCGGTCACGATCTGTTCGTCGGCTCCGGCCTCGGCGAGTTTGTCGCCGGTGTGATCAGTAATGAACGACTTGCCATAGAAGGTGGTGCTGATGCCGTCGTCGTGTTCGACTCCGACGCGGTTTGAGGCAATGACGGGAACAATGTTGGCTGCGGCGTGCCCTTGCATGACCCGCTGCCAGTGGCCGCTCGAATCGAGGGTCGGGTCGTGGGGTTCAGAGCCGATCGCTGTTGGATACAGCATTGCTTCGGCGCCAAGGAGCGCGCATGCGCGGGCGGTTTCGGGAAACCATTGGTCCCAGCAAATGCCAGCGCCGAACACGCCGTAGCGGGTGTTCCAGACGGTAAAGCCAGTGGTACCGGGGGAGAAGTAGAACTTCTCGGTGTAGCCAGGGCCATCGGGGATGTGCGTCTTTTGGTAGTTGTGCATGACCGTGCCGTCGGCGTCGATCATGACGAGCGAGTTGAAGAAGGTGTTGGTATCGCGCTCGAAGTAGCTGATTGGCAAGACGACCTCGAGTTCGGCGGCGAGCCGGGCGAAGCGTTCGA
>CALKGG010000136.1 GCA_938084885.1 uncultured Acidimicrobiales bacterium | reverse complement strand
TCGTAGTTCTGGGTCTTGCAGAAGTAGGGAGTCTCGAAGAGTTCCTGGAGCAAGATGACCTGGGCGCCGTGACCGTGCGCGTCGCGGACAGCGCGTTCGGCTTTGGCGAGGTTGGCGTCGATGTCCCACGTCATGGCGAGTTGTGTGGCGGCGAAGGTAACGGTGCGGCTCATGGTGTCTCGATGTGGGTTTCTCGATGTTCGGGGTTGGTCGATGTTAGGCCAGTGCGAACCCAGTATCGAGAGAACTACACGAGTAGATGCGCCATCTGGTCGACCACAGCATCATCTGCTGGTGCTTTGGGAAGGTAAAGAACTGGTCCGAGGGTGGCAACGTCGATGCCGGCTCCGGCGAGGCTCCACACAACCCAGGTGCACGCGGCCCGGGTGTTGCCTTCCTCGAATGGTCGAGTGTGGACAATGTCGAGAAACCCTCGGATCGCTCTGGCCAGCGGCGTGGCCTCGTTTGTGCCGTCGACGTCGAGTTTGCGAATGAGGCGTCGTTCGAGGTCCTGGTACCAGCCGTAGTGTCGCCCGCCCGAGCTTGCTGGACCGTTGCGAAACTCGGGGTTCATTCCGGCGGCCTCGTGGGCAGTTTGTAGTGCGCTCCACGATGGGGTCTGTGATGGGTCGAGGGCTTCGGCCCAGCGCTCGGTGCCGGGTTGTCCTGTTCTCCACGACGTGGCTCGGTCGCGCCATCCAAGTTGTAGGGGAGTGCCGTCGAAGGCCGAGTGGGTCAGCTGGGCGCGCCAGTCCACTGACAGGGTCCATTGCAGGTGTGTGATGACGTCGCAGTCGGCGGAGGCCGATTGAGGAGGAGAGATGTTGCTCGGGTCCATCGGGTCAGCGTATGGACGGTAACCAGCGAACGCCCCACTGCGTTCAACGCAGCGTTTATCAAGGCAGCGTTACTGAGGAGGAAAGGCCAGCGCACTTGAAATAGTTCAAAATCGAAGCATATACTTGCCTCTGTGGCGTACGACACACGAGCTGAGCACCATGGGTCCTTGGTTCCTGTCATCTGGCGGGCGGGCCCAAATCTGATCGCGGCGTCGTCTCATGTCGCGCTCCTCGGGGCGTTGTGGCTGAGCTACTCCTGGGTGCGGCGGATTCGTGCATCCGATGTCGACGTTGCCTTTGCGAACGCGTACACAATTCTCGACGTGCAGCGGGCGCTCGGGTTTCCGAGCGAACGGGCGCTGCAGCTGGCGGTCCTCGACAGCACGTGGATCGTGCGCCTGTCCAACCTCTACTACCTCGCGCATTTCCCAGCGACGGTCGCCTTTCTGGTCTGGGTCGGTGTGCGCCACCGGTCAATGTTTTCAATGGTGCAGCTGGCATTTATTGTCACGACCGCGGTTGGCCTAGTGGTCCACCTGCTCTACCCTCTCGCGCCGCCTCGTATGCTCGCTGGCTATGTGGATACCGCAAAGGTCTTTGGGCCAAGCCCCTACGATCTCGAAATCGCCGAGTCCGCAAACCAGCTGGCCGCCATGCCGTCGCTCCATGTTGGTTGGGCGCTGCTCTTGGCGCTCGGCGTGCTCCGGGTCGGTAGTGGGAAGTGGCGCCTGATCGTGCTCCTTCACCCGATCGCGACCCTGCTTGTTGTTGTCGTGACGGCGAATCATTTCTGGATCGACGCCATCGTCGCTGCGGCCATTGTCGGGGTGGCATGGGCTGGAGCTGGGGTCTGCTCGGGCCACAAAGCTGTATTCGAACAAGACCGCGATCTGTAGGTGCAACATGTTGGTATTTGATAAGACGATCGTCGTGACCGGCGGCGGGGCTGGAATTGGCCGAGGACTCGTTCTCGAACTCTTGTCGCGAGGAGCCCGTGTCTTTGCAGTCGACAAAGACCCACACGGACTCGAGGGCACCAGCGATATCGCGCAAGTCGACCAGAAGCGCCTTGTCACCGCGGCGCTCGATGTCACCAATACTGACGGGATTCGGGACCTCCCCGAGAGGGTTCTCGACGCATTTGGGTCGGTTGACGGTTTGATCAACAATGCCGGTATCAGTCACCCGCGTGGCACGCTCATGGACCTCGACGATGCACGCATCGAGTTGGTGATGGACGTCAACTTCTACGGCACAGTGCGAATGACCAAAGCCTTCCTGCCGCTGTTGCTGTCTCGCCCAACCGCGCACGTGGCCAACATCAGCAGTCTCGTTGCATTGAACCCCGCCGCTGGCCAGGTCGCGTACGCCTCGTCAAAGGCCGCAATCAAAGCATTCACCGAGGTGTTGGCGCTTGATCTCGCCGAGACGCCCGTCAACGTGACGCTGATATTGCCCGGTGTGGTGCAGTCGGATTTCGTAGCGAATTCCGGGTTGCAATCTGCCGATGGGACAGATCCGACCGAGAAGATTCCAAAGATGGAGACCGCCGAAGCCGCAAAGAAGATGGTCACCGGTATCGAACGCAACAAGACCCGACTCCTCGTAGGCGGCGACATTCGTGCCGTCGATGTCATGGCTCGCGTCAGCCCATTGCTGACCAGCAAGGTCATGGCGCGCGTGGCCAAGTCGCTTCTCCCCGACGAGTAGGGGCGCACCGACACGTTAGGCTAGCGATCGCTATATAATTCGACAATGGGTCCGCTTGAAGGAATTCGAATCGTAGAGATCGCTGGACTGGGCCCTGCCCCGTTCTGTGGCATGTTGCTCGCCGATATGGGCGCCGAAGTTATTCGCGTCGACCGCGTTGGGGCAGTGCGAGCTGGCAAGAATGACGCCTCGGCTGATGTGCTTGGACGCGGCAAACAATCGATCGCCGTCGACCTAAAGGACCCCGACGGAGTCGCTGCGGTCCTGACGCTCGCAAAGGCCGCCGACGTCTTCATCGAGGGCTTTCGACCCGGCGTTGCAGAACGCCTTGGTATTGGGCCAGACGACTGTCATGTGCTCAATCCGCGCCTCGTCTACGGACGGATGACCGGATGGGGGCAGACCGGACCGCTCGCTCATGCAGCTGGACACGACCTCAACTACGTCGCGCTTTCTGGCATGCTCCATGCGATTGGACGGGCTGATCAGCCGCCGGTTCCGCCCTTGAACTTGGTTGGGGACTATGGCGGCGGCGGGATGCTGCTGGCGCTCGGCATCACGTCGGCTCTTCTCGAAGTGCACCGAACCGGAAAGGGAATGGTGCTCGACGCAGCAATGACCGAAGGTTCATCGCTTCTCGGCGCGTTCTTTCATGGCTATATGGCAGAAGGCCGATGGACGACCACGCGCGGTGCAAACCTCCTCGACACCGGGGCGCCGTTCTATGACGTGTACGAGACTGCTGACGCCAAGTACGTCTCGGTCGGCCCAATCGAGCCGCATTTTTATGCCGAGCTCGTTGCGCTCGCCGGTCTTGACAGCCCCGATGCCCCCGCCCAGTACAACGTCGCCGAGTGGCCAGCGTCCAAACAGCGGTTCGCCGAGATTTTCGCGCAGAAGTCCAGAGATGAGTGGTGTGACATTCTCGAAGGGACAGACGCCTGCTTTGCTCCGGTGCTCGATCTTGTCGAGGCCCCCATGCACCCGCACAACGTCGACCGAAAAAGCTTCATCGAGATCGACGGAGTGGTGCAGCCAGCGCCGGCGCCTCGGTTCAGTAACCGCCCGCACCATACGCCGGCGGCTCCAGTACCTGCGGGTGCCAATACTGATGAGGTCTTGGCCAATGCTGGAATCCCGGCCGACGCGATTGCGTCGCTGCGGGATCGAGGGGTCGTTGCCTAACGGGTAGCGGGCTGTGCGCCCGTTGCGGGAAACGCACGGTGCTGTATCTGCAATGTTGCGTCCCAGCTGCGTTGCATGACAGTATCTAGCGATAGATCGAATAGTTCGATCATGAACTACTTGCTGAAGAGGTTTGATTGCTGTCTCGCATCTTCGGTTTGGGGGGATGGACATGGCCAAGCGCGTCGTACATTGCGGAACCGGGATCACAGGATCAGCAGCCTTACGTGGGGTGATTGCACACCCCGATCTCGAGCTGGTGGGCCATTTCGTCGCGACCGAGAGCAAGATTGGGAAGGACTCTGGCGAGCTGGTTGGTCTTGACCCCGTTGGGGTCATCGCCACCAACGACTGGGATGAACTCCTTGCCCTCGAACCCGATTGTCTTTGTTACTTCGGCGATGCGATTGGCCGGGAAGAGGACAGCATGCGCGACATCTGTCAATTTCTTGAACGGGGCACCAATGTTGTCACCATTGCCAACTTTCCGTTCGGCCATGTCGAGTCGGCCGACCCGAAGTATCGAGAACCAGCCGAGAAGGCATGTGCCGACGGCCAGTCGACGCTGTTCTTTACTGGTATCGATCCTGGCTGGGCCACGACCGATCTTGCCATTGCGGCGCTCGCGGCGGCTGGCGAAGTCGAGTCTGTACGTGTGCTCGAACTCCAGAACTTCGTCGGCTTCCCCGCCGACTTTGTCTTCAAGGAGTACTTCGGCTTCGCCAAACCTCCCGGCTTTGAGCCGCTGCTCATTACCGGTGGCTTTCTCCGTGAGATGTGGGCACCGACGTGTCGCGCCATCGCCGATGCGCTGGGCAAAGAGATCGATGACTGGGAGGTCGTCTATGAAACCGACTTCCTCGACCATGACCTCGAGACCGCTATTGGCACAATTCCTGCCGGTGATTCGGTCGTCGTGCACTTCGAGCTCCGCGGCATGTGCGAGGGGCATCCACTGGTCATTGTCGAGCACGTCGACACAATGTCAGACGATGCAGGATTGCAATGGCGGAAGCGCTTCGGGCCTGAACTTCTGTCGTACCGAGTCGAAATCGAAGGTACGCCGAGCTTCACGCTCGAACTCAACTTTGACTACGAGTCGGCAACCAGCGTGACCTCGATGCCTGCGGTCAACGCCATCCCGGTGGTTTGCGATCACGCACCCGGCATCGTGAATCCGCTCGAACTACCGAGGTACTGGAGTACCAACGTGGCCCGAGGCTGAACCAACCCTCAGCCTCGGGCTTAGCTGGCCCGTTCAAGAATGTGCACGCCACACGCCGAACCAAGCCCGATCACATGGGCAAGACCAACGCGCGCTCCTTCGATCTGGCGGTCGCCAGCTTCGTCGCGCAAGTGCGTCACGATCTCGTGAATGTTCGCAATTCCTGTCGCAGCAATTGGGTGACCCTTTGACTGCAACCCGCCGGACACGTTGACCGGGAGCGCGCCGTCCCGCCAAGGCGCTCCGCTCTCGAAGAAGCTGACGGCTTCACCGGGCTCACACAACATGAGGTTGTCGTAGTGCACGAGCTCTGCTGTGGCAAAGCAATCGTGCAGCTCGACCAAGTCGAGGTCCTCTGGCCCAATCCCCGCGGCCTCGTACGCCTGTTTTGCCGCGTTTCGGGTGAGGGTGTTGATATCGGGCAACACTTGGCAGCCAGGCTCATAGGGATCAGAGGTGAGCACTGATGCAGCGATCTTTACGGCGCGGCGCTGTACGTCAGCGGGAAGTTTCTGCTTCCGTTCGTTGCTGACGACGATCATGGCGGCGGCGCCGTCAACGTTCCCCGAGCACATTGGACGAGTGTTTGGGTACGCGATCATCACGTCGTTCTTGATCTCGTCGAGGGTGAATTGCTTCTGATAGGCAGCGAGTGGGTTGAGCGTCGAGTGGGCGTGGTTCTTCTCACTGATGCGGGCGAACAGATCGAAGCTGACTTCGCCGTATTTGTGCCCGTACTCCATGCCAATCTGGGCAAAGACCCCCGGCATGATGTCGGTTCCAACGTGGCCCTCGGTCGGGCCGAGGGCACCGAGTCGGCCTCGTGGCTCCCAGGTGTCGCCGCGCGGTGCTTCAGGGGGGCCGCTGAGTAGCCCCATTCCCGACAACTTCTCGACACCGACCGCCATGCCAACCTCGGCTTGGCCGGCCTGGATTGCCATGATGGCGACTCGCAGGGCGGTGGCCCCGGTTGCGCACGCGTTGGCGACGTTGAACACGGGGATGCCGGTTTGGCCGATCTGTTTTTGCAGCTGCTGTCCAACGCTGCCGGCGGCGTTCATGAGGTTGCCAACAGCAAGCACATCAACGTTGGCCATCGTCATCGAACAGTCCTCGAGCGCGGCCAAGCTTGCGCTGGAGGCGAGATCGAGCACGTCGAGGTCTGGGTGCTTACCGAACTTGGTCATGTTGGATCCAATGATCCAGATGGGGTCGGACATGTGCTCGTTTCCTTCTCCGGCTAGTTACTGTTCGGGCATGGGTTCGAAGGCATAGCCGATGGCTTCTCTGCCATTCGCATCTCGGCCTGCGCTGTAGGTGGTGAGTTTCACGGTCATGGCGAGGCGAACGTGCTCGGCGTCGGGAGCTATGTTGATGATCGTGGCTGGTACGTAAACCCCAGCGCAGTCGACGATCGCCGACACGTATGGCTGTGGGCCGCTGACGATCGTGAAGCTAGAAATGCGGCCCGTTCGGTCGACGGGTTTGTCGACAAACGACGTTGCCGAGCACGATGCGCAGGCATTTCGCCGATCGAAGAACTGCGCGTCACACTGCGTGCATGCCTGGCTGATGAGCTGGGGGTCACCGCTGAGATCGAGATAGTCAACGTACGCAATCGGATCAGTGTGTGTCATGAACGTGCCTTACTGGTTTCACTCGTGTTCGGCTACCGGTGGATTTGGGGTCAGACCCCAAATCCACCGGTAGCCGAATCGCGACGGAGTCGCTGGCGCTTAGAGGCCGATTCGGGTGGCGAGGAGTTCGCGGTGATAGGTGGGGTCACCAAAGAGCAGCTCGGAGCTTTTGGCTCGTTTGAAGTAGAGGTGTGCGGGGTGTTCCCAGGTGAAGCCGATGCCGCCGTGAATTTGGATATTTTCCGCTGTGGCGTGGAAGTAGGCCTCAGAGCAGTAGCTCTTGGCCAGGCTCGCCATTGCTGGAAGCTCGTCGTTGTCTTCGGCTGCGCACCATGCGGCGTAATAGGCCGCGGACTTTGCGGACTCGACTTCGAGCAGCATGTCGGCGCACTTGTGCTTGATTGCCTGGAACGAGCCAATTGGGCGTCCGAACTGCACACGATCCTTCGCGTATTCGACAGCCATGTCGAGCACCTTTTGTGCACCGCCAACCTGCTCTGCAGCAAGACCAACAGCAGCCCGATCGAG
>CALKGG010000135.1 GCA_938084885.1 uncultured Acidimicrobiales bacterium | reverse complement strand
CGTCGGAAACATCACCGTCTCGGTGAGCATTGGTGTTGCTGCCGCCACCCAGGCATCGAACCGAGACACCCTCATCTCCATTGCCGATACGGCGCTACGAGAGGCAAAGGGGTCGGGTCGAGACTCGGTCGTGATCCAACGCGTCAACCCGAACAAGGAAATTCTCCACGACCCCTCATCGACACCGGCCTGACGCGCTGGCGACGATGAATCGTCCAACGGCCTAAGCTGATCGCAGACAACGGCGCCTAGCGGAGACAACACCTCATGAAGAAGCGAACCGTGCTCCTGATCGCGCTCCTACTCGGGGTGATCGTCGGCGCCAGTCTGCTCCAATTCGTGCTACTCGCGGGCTAGACGCTCGAGCGCTAGAGGTTCTGGGGGATGTCCGTCGACAACGTGGCCGTGCTCTTGACGGTCTCTCGTGTCGGTGGGCTCGTCGCAATCGTCGCAGTGTTCGGAGCATCGACAATCGTCAGGCGAAGGACGAGGAGGGCAATCGTCAGCCCCGCGCAGATCCCGGCCATGTTTGCAAGAACGTCGAACAGGTCGAAGTTCCGTCCACCGAGGAACAGTTGCCGGTACTCGTCGGCCACGCCGAGGACAAAAACACTCATGGCGGCACGAACGACGCTCACGCGATTGCGCAGCAGCAGGCCGAGAGCAAACACGATCGCTCCGTAGAGCGCAAAGTGGCCGACTTTGTCGCCGTGTGGCAACGCTCGAAGGACAAACCGGATCGGTCCGACCGATCGCCCGTCGAAGCCGGTGCCCCATACCAACAGGCCAGACGCGACGAACAACACCACAACGCCCGCAATCCGAAGCGAGCGTTCGAGCGTCGTTCGCGTGTGGGGCAGGCTGGTCACCGCTGAGGTATCGGCCCATTTTCCGGTGACCTCAAGTAGATCTCGGCGAAACATCACCTGCTGGTTGAACGCTCTGGTTCCCGCTGCGGTCGGCAATGGTGCAGACTGGGCCAGATGCTTCACTGTTCGACACCTCCTCGTCGAATACTCACCCCAGCGCAGCCTCGCTCACGGCTCCCCCGTCGTGTGGGGGTCGCGGTGGCGTCGGCGCTGGTCTTCGCTGGCTGCGCACAAGCGGTCGAACCCCGTTGGGCCGATACGGCGAGAGTTGGTCGTGTCGAGGTGCACGAATCGCCTCGCGAGGTGGTCGTCATCGAGGCGTCACCCGAGATTGGCGAGCTGCAATTCGATGGTGTCGTTGTCGCAGCTACCTCGATGCCAGTGAGTGCATCCAACGATGGCCGAATCGTCGACAACACCGTGGCTACCGGTGACCGAGTTCGAGCTGGCCAAACGGTGCTTCGGTTCCAGCCAACACCCAGTCGCGCCTCCGAACTCGAACGTGAAGTCCTGCTGTTGCAACGTGAGCTGGCTGTCGAACAGGGCGCCGAGGACGCACTCGCTGAGGCAGATGCGTCGATCGCAGCGTTTGACCAGGCACTCGCGGCGACCGCTACCGACGTGCGGTCACCTGTCGATGGTGTCGTCCTCGGCGTCACCGACGGTCTTACCCAAGCGGTCGATGAAGGCAACGAACTGTTTGCGATTGCCACATCGAGCGACGTGGTTATCGCCGTCGAAACCACCGCCGAACGTTCCGAAGGCATTGTTGTTGGCAATGTCGTGCGCGTGCGGAGGTCATTGGTTGGGTCGCGTGAACAGGCGGCCATGGTTTCCGCAATCGAGACACGTCCGAACGACGATCAGGTGCAGCTAACGATCTTGCCGACAGCGCCTCTCGAATCGATCGAGATTGGTCAACGCATCGAGATCGAAGTCGACCTATCGGCGGTGGAAGACGGTGACGACGTTCTTTGGATCGAACGCCGAGCAGTCCATCGAAGGAACGGCGACTCCTTCTTGCTCGCCGAAGCCACCAACGGCGGGCTGCAACGTCTCGATGTGCGCTTCGGCCGCCGAACCACTACCCATGTCGAGGTCCGCGAGATCGCCACGATCGGGGCGCTCACCCCTGGCACGGTTCTGGTGTTGCCATGAGCGCGGTCGGCGCTGCGCTCTACCTGTCAGCTCGTCGGATTCGTTCACATGCTGTCGTCAGCATCGGTGTCGTGATCTCCATGGCAAGTCTCGTTGCTGTATGGGTGGGCGTGCCGCTCTATGCCGAGGCGGCATCGTCTCGACTTCTCAGCACGCAAGTCGATAGCGCGTCGGCCGACAGTGTGCCGTTCGGGTATCTCTTCACCTTCAACCGGCTCAGCAGCCAGACCCAAACGTGGGAGTCGATCACCGAGCTCAGCAATGTTCTCGATGATGGTGAGTCATCATTTGGGTCCGAGGTCCAAGGTCAGCGTCGCGTCGCCGAAACTCTGCCCTTCGATGTGTTCGCCACCGCCGACCTCGACATCGATGACGAGGACCTGCGTCTCGACCGCCTGCCCTTCACCAGCCTCAATACGTTTGCGGATCCGGCGTTCATGCTGACGTCGGGACGCGAACCAATGGACGCGTCAGATAGCGGACGCGCCGAGGTGCTGATCAGCGATGAACTTAGCGACGAACTCGGGGTTGTCGCTGGCGACGACCTCGTCATTGTGAATCCGAGGACGACGCCTGAGAGCGCCGACTGGTCTCGTCCCATCCATGTTGCTGGCACCTGGAGAACGACCCCGGGTGATCAGAGTGCCGAAGGCCGTTTTCTGCGATCTGGTGCTGTTCGAACAAGCTTGCTCGTTACCGAATCGACCATCGAAAACTTTGTTGCGCCGCTCGATTCTGCATCGATTGCGTCGGCGCAATGGCTGGTGCTGCTCGACCCGGCGCGGGTCACGACCAACAACGTCGACGCATTGGTGGAGCGAAGTAGTCAACTCAGCCGACAAGTCGATGCGGTCCTACCCGGAGCCAGAATGTCGATCAACCCCGGCTCGTCGTTGCAGACGTACCAAACCGCTGTCGGTCGACTCAACGACGGCCTGCGTTCGTTCAGCATCCCGACGCTAGTTATGTTGTTCGCCGTTTTTGGTCTCATGATCGTGATGAACTGGCGGACACGAGATGGCGAGCTCACGATGCTACGAAGTCGAGGACTCCGCACCCGTCCATTGCTGGCCGCTGGTCTTGTTGAAGCAATCGCACTCGCCGCGATCGCCATTCCCCTCGGCGTTGTGGCCTCGTCGATTGTTGCGCAGTTGATTGGACGCACCGAGACGTTCCTTCGCCTCGGAGCCGGCGTCGACCTCACGATCGTGGCGAATAGCCGAGCAGTCCAGAGTGTGCTCTCGATTGCGGTCCTTGTACTACTGACCCAGCTCGTTCCCTTCATCAGTTTGGCAAGGTGGACGAGCCGAGCTCGACGCCAAGTGGTCAGCGCAGACCGAGCCGGACCATGGTGGCAGCGAGGGCGCGGTGACCTCGTCGTTGCTGTCGTCATTGGCGGGTTTGGATTGTTTGTTCTCAACAGCCAAGCAATCAACGGCAACCTCTTGGACGATCCGGTCGTCATTTTGTTGCCAGCAGCGCTGACGTTGGCCAGCGGGCTCATCGTTCTTCGGCTCGTCCCGATCGTGGCGTCGGTCATTGCTCGAGTTCTCGAACGAACCAACGCCACATCTCCCGTTCTTGCGTTTCGCAAAGCCGCACGTTCGCCGGCAGCGAGCGCAGCGCCGCTCCTGCTCCTCGTGTTGACCGGGGCACTATCCATCTACACGGCGTCGCTGGCCCGCACAATAGATCTGCAGCTCGTCGACCGTGCCCATCACGTCATTGGCGGCAACAACCGCATCGAGACAAGTCCCCCGACCGCCGCGTCAAACTTCGGCTTTTCACTCCAAGAAGGTCCGCCCGTCGACGCGTCGAGTTTCGAGCGAATTTGGGGCCTCGATGCCGCGACTCGAATCGCTTCTCTACCCGGGCGGGCACAAGCCCGCGGTGGCGGCGATGAGATTCCAATCGAGCTCCGAGCCGTCGACCCAGCAACGTTCGTCGCTGCATCGTTTTGGCGATCCGACTACGCAACCCAAACGCTGCCAACGCTGATGGAGCGACTCGTTGCGAACCGCGACGCTGTCATCCTTGAACAACGCATCATGGCTCGAAACGACATCGCCATCGGCGACACGGTCGATATCCGGGCGAGCAACGGCGAGGTGGGCATTACGCTGCCAATGGTCGTTGTTGGACACTACGACCAGTTCCCCGCGTGGCAACCCTCCGAACCGCTCTCTCCCGCAGTGGTGTCGTTGCCCGACCTCGAGCAACGACTCGGTCGATCGCTTCCAAGCACGGTTATCTACACCACTGCTGACGCAGGACGAGACGACGGGCAGACCCGAGCAGACTTTGCGCGCCTCGGCGCTAACGCCGGTCAAGTGCAAACCGCAGCCGCGCTGATCGAACGGGCCCAGTTCGCACCCGAGCGCCAAGGTGTGTTTGGACTGCTCACCGTAAGCTTCCTCTTGTCGAGCGCGCTGACGGTTGCAGGATTTGTCTTCTACGCGATCACGGGCGCTCGGCGACAACTGACCGAACTCGCCATGTTGCGGGCGGCTGGATTGTCGCAGCGGAGTCTGCTGACCTTTGTCACCCTCGACCTTCTCATCGTTGCCGTCTTCGGCATTGGTGCAGCGGTCGCCATCGGCGCAACGATGTCTCGTGTCTTGTTACCCCGCCTTGTCGGAACCTCGGTGGGGGCTGCACCTCAGCTACTCCCCGAGATTGATTGGTTTGCAACCGCAACTATTGCCGCTGCGCTCGTTGTCGTGTTCGTTGCCGCGACCGCTGGGCTCCTCGTCGTCCTCCGTCGAATTCGACTGTTCGAGGCGATTAAGATTGGCGGCGGACAATGAACAATCCGATTCTGCAATGCCGACAACTGACGCAGATCTATCGGGTTGGGGCCTCTGAGGTTATTGCCCTCCAAGGACTCGACCTGTCGGTTGTTCAAGGCGAAATGGTCGGCGTGATCGGCCTGAGCGGTTCGGGCAAGTCAACCCTTCTGCGGGTCCTTTCCGGCCTGTTGCAGCCAAGCGGCGGCACGGTGCGATTCGACGATCTCCAACTCGGATCGGCGACGCCGCGAGCTCTCGATCGGTATCGGCGCGACGATGTCGGGTTTGTGTGGCAGTCAACCGCAGAGAACCTCCTTCCCACCGTAAGCGCCGAGATGAACGTCAAACTGATCCTCGACCTCTATGGCGCAGATAACAGCGCCGAGCGCGCGAACGAGCTCCTTTGTCGGGTTGGGTTGGCTGAGCGTGGGAGGCATGTGATGAGCGAGCTTTCCGGCGGCGAGCAACAGCGGGTCGCTCTCGCAATGGCACTTGCGAACAACCCCCGGTTGCTGTTGGCCGACGAGCCGACCGGCGCCCTCGATGCTGAAAGCAGCGCTGGCCTGTTTGCACTCATGCGGCAGATTCAGCGCGAAGATGGACTCACGCAGATCATTGTTAGCCATGATGACGAGCTTGCCCGACACGTCGATCGCGTCATCCGGATTCGAGATGGACGGGTGAGTTCGGAGAATCGGTGGGATGACGAGACCGGCAGAGAAATTGGCGAGGCCTTGGTGATCGACACGATTGGCCGGCTGCAGTTGACCAATGAGCAACGCGCCGCGCTCGGCGGTACCGATCGTGTCACCGCCGAGGTCGAAAACGGCGCGGTAACCATTCGTCCGGCCAATAACGGCGGCTCGCCATGAGCGTCTCTCCATCACCTTCACCTGGCATCAAAGCCAGCAATCTGTGGCGAACCTATGGCGCGAACTCCACGGCCGTTCTGGCCTTGCAAGGCGCGGATCTCTCGGTATCTCGCGGGGAGATCTTGGCGGTCACTGGCCCCTCGGGAAGCGGCAAGACGACGTTGCTGAACTGTTTGGCCGGGCTCGACTCGGCCAATGACGGCACGATCGATGTGCTCGGCACCAACGTGCACCAACTCGACTACGAGGAAGCGGTCGAATGGCGGCGGCAGAACCTCGCGATCGTGTTCCAAGACAGCGGACTATTCCCCTATCTGTCCGCGTGGGAAAACGTAGAGATCGCCCTCCGATTGCGTGGGATCGATCGGTCGACTCGCAACAGCGCCGCTACCCACGCGCTCCAGCGGTTGGGCCTCGGCGAGCACGGCGACCATCGACCGGCCGAGCTATCGGGCGGGCAACAGCAACGAGTAGCGATCGCCCGAGCGCTTGCGTGCCCACCGAAAGTTCTGATCGCCGATGAACCGACCGCTCAGCTCGATTTACAGACCTCGCAGCTGGTGCTCGACGAGCTTCGCCACGCAGTACACACCAACGACGTGACCATCATCATGACCACACATGATCCAATGGCAAAAGCGCGTGCTGATCGTTCGGTGCAGCTGGTCGACGGCAGAGTCTTCGACAAGGGAACCACGTGATATCAGTACGTCGCTACGTCAACGGGTTCTGTCTACTGGCGCTCGCGCTTGTGGGCGTTGCATGTTCGATCTCGGCCAACAACACGACCCAACGCGCACCTCTACGGGCCGAACCCTTCGCCGTCGAGACAGTAGTGGCCTCGCCCAACGGGGAACTTCACGTAGCGTTCGGCCTCGACGAAGCTGGCCGGCCCTCGTACCGGATCGTTCGTTCGATCAACGGCGTCGATACTGCGGTTCTCGATGACTCCACCATTGGTCTTGAGCTCACCATCGCAGGCGAACTGGTCACCTTGCACGATGGAGCCACCGCGCTTGAGGCAACCGAACCCCAGCTGATTGCAGACTCGTTCGATCTACCAACAGGTAAGGCTCGACAATCGTCGATTCAGGCACGATCGCAACAGGTTTCCTTCACTGGATTCGATGCGGGTATCCCGCTGGTTGTCGACGTGTGGGTCGATGATCATGCGGTTGCCTTCCGCTATTGGGTAGAAGCACCCGGGTCCTCGATTCGCGTCGAATGGGAACGAACGAGCTTCGCACTTCCCCACAACACGCAGGCGTGGTTGCAGCGACATGACCCGCCGTCAGTCGTCACCCCAGCGTACGAACAGCTCCGAGCTGGAGCGGTCGCAGCTGACGAGCCCGGTCGATCCCCCGACGGATGGACGTTTCCATCACTATTTCAGAGCGGGGAGTCGTGGACCCTCTTGACCGAAGCCCACCTCGACGACTTCGCAGCAGGATCTCACCTCTCACCAGTTGTCGAATCTGGTGAATACTTTGTCGACCTTGCCGCACGCGGCGAGGGCAACGGTTTCGGCGATCCTCGACCCGTTGCGCAAGACGCCTGGCGCTCACCATGGCGATTGTTGATAACGAGCACCGATCTGAACGACATCGTCTCGTCGAACCATGTCCGGCATCTATCGGCCCCTTCCGAAGGCGATTTCTCTTGGGTTCGTCCCGGCCGGGTCTCCTGGAGTTGGTGGTCAGATCACGACAGCTCCCGAGACCCAGACGCCATTGTGCCATTCATCGACCTGGCCGCGGATCTTGGGTGGGAGTACTCACTGATCGATGCGAACTGGACCACGTTCGAGGCTGGCGAGCTCGAAGAACTCATCGACTATGCCGACCAGCGAGGGGTTGGATTGTTCCTTTGGTACAACTCGGGCGGACCGAACAACGTCGTCCCGGAAGCACCCCGCGACCGTATGGACAGTCCAGCAATACGGGGCGAAGAGCTGGCCCGCGTCGCCGAACTCGGCATTGCCGGGATCAAGGTCGACTTTTTCCAGTCGGATAAGCCAGTCCAGATTCAGCAGTACCGCGACATTCTTCGCGACGCAGCCGACGTTGGGTTGCTCACGAACTTTCACGGGTCGACCGTGCCTCGCGGGTGGAGCCGTGAGTTTCCGAACATGATGACGATGGAAGCGGTTCGGGGCGCCGAGATCTACACGTTCGACAGTCGCTTTGCCGCTGCTGCGGCCCGACAGAACACGATCTTGCCGTTCACGCGAAACGTTGTCGGCCCAATGGACTACACCCCGGTCGTCCTTGGTGACACCGTTGGTCGGTTGACGACCAACAGTCACGAGCTTGCCCTTTCGGTCGTGTTCGAAAGCCCGTTGCAGCACTTCGCTGACACGCCGGACGCCTATCTGTCTGCGCCCGAGGTCGTCGTCGAGTTGCTTCGAGAGGTCCCGGTCGTTTGGGACGAAACACGGTTACTTTCGGGCGTGCCCGAAGGCCATGTCGTCATTGCTCGCCGCTCCGGGAACGAATGGTGGATCGGCGCGATCAACGGTACGACCGAACCACTCACGGTATCGATCGACCCGAGCGAGCTTGGCATTGCTGGCGACGCGCAGATCACCATGGTGTGCGACAACGTCGACTGGGAGGGTAGGCCCGGGTCGGCGGCGGACTGGGATGACCCCGATCAATATTCGATCTCTCGGGGTCCAGCGCAGCGAACCGTGCTCGACATGGCGGCGAACGGAGGCTGCATAGTTCGCGTGAGCTCGTTGTAGACGGTTCGCAGCGGGCCTCGCTCGACCTACAGGCCGCCGACGCAACGGTTTCGAATCTCGCCGATGCCCTCGATGGCGATGACCAATTCATCACCGTTGGACAACCACTCGGGCGGCGTGCGAGCTGCCCCGACCCCTCCAGGAGTTCCGGTTGCGATCACGTCACCGGGCACGAGTGTGATTGCTTTGGAGAGTTCACTGATCAAGTCGACCACGCCGAAGACCAGATGCTCGGTGTTCGACGACTGCTTGACCGCACCATTCACGAACGACGAGATCGCTAACCCATCGGCGGCGCCGAGCACACTCGTCGTCGTCATGACAGGCCCGAGAGCCGATGCCTTCTCGAAGGTTTTCCCGAGCAAGAACTGCGACGTGCGCTTCTGCCAGTCACGGACGGAGAAGTCGTTGAACGCGGTGTAGCCAGCAACGTGATCGAGCGCATCTTCAGGTGCAATTGCTCGACCCGCCGCGCCGATGACAATGCACAACTCGGCTTCCCAGTCGTTCTGGATCGAAACCTCAGCGGGCGGCAAGTGCAGGTCGTCGTGTGCGCCAATGAGCGATCCGCTGAACTTCGAAAAACACGTTGGGAACTCCGGCGGCGTGTTGCCCATCTCTGCAATGTGGTCGGCATAGTTCAGCCCCACGCAGATGATTTTGTCGGGGTTGGTGACCGCAGGCGCCCAGTCGGCGTTGGCTCGTGGAACCCGCGGTCCGTCGATGGCGCTGACGACGTCGATAGCGCCCGCTCGGAGCAGCGCACCAACGTCCTCGTAGTCGAGAACGACGAGTTGATCTCCGTCGACACGCACTGCGGCGGTTCCACGTTCGGTCCGAATTGTGCCCAGCTGCATGCCATCACCATATGCGCCCACCGAGGGAAGATCGGCTTTTGGTTTTTGCGAGCCGGTCGCAAACCCGACATGGCGCACCGTGCAGAATGTGAGCATGACGATCGACCTTGTGATCATGAACGCTGGCCTCATCGCAACCGTTGATGACCAACGCCGCGAAATCGCTGGCGGTTGGATTGCCTGCACTGATGGCCTGATCACCGCCATCGGCACGTCGGCCGACCCTGTTCCAGATGCAGCCACCACGATCGATGCCAGCGACCAGCTGGTGACGCCAGGGTTGATCAACGCGCACCATCATCTCTTTCAGAACCTGACCCGGGCGTGGAACCCAATGACGGACAAGCCGTTGTTCGGCTGGCTCCAAGCGTTGTATCCAACGTGGACCGCAAACCTCGACGAGGAATCTGAGTACCTTGCCGCGTGGGTTGGTTTAGCCGAGCTCGCGCTTTCGGGATGTACGACCTCGACCGACCACCACTATCTTCACCCGCGCCGGGCGGGTGATCTGCTCGCCGCCGAAATTTCCGCCGCCCAAGATCTTGGTATGCGCTTCCACCCCACGTACGGGTCGATGAGTTTGTCGGTCAAGGACGGTGGTCTTCCGCCCGACGATGCAGTGCTGCCCGAGGACGAGATCTTGGCGAACTCGAAGATGCACGTCGAACGCTGGCACGACCCGAGCCACGGGTCGATGATCCAGGTCGCGCTCGCTCCCTGCAGTCCCTTCACCGTGACTCCCGATTTGATGCGTCGAACCGCTGAACTCGCCGAATCGCTCGATGTTCGGCTCCACACGCATCTCGCCGAGAACGCCGAAGACGACGAGTTCGCGGTCGCCACGTTCGGTATGCGTCCGGTCGAGTTGTACGAGGATGTGGGGTGGATGACCGACCGCACATGGGGAGCCCATGTTGTTCGCCCAAACCCCGACGAGATTGCCCGCCTCGGGGCGGCCGGTGTCGGCATTGCACATTGCCCGAGCTCAAACATGATTCTGAGTTCGGGCATTGCACCCGTTGTCGACCTTCGTGACGCGGGCTGCCATGTTGGCCTCGGGTGCGATGGCTCATCGTCGGCCGACAGTGCGTCGCTTTGGCAAGAAGCGCGCCTTGCCATGCTCCAGGGCAAGCTCACGTCAGGCGCTGACGCAATGACCGCCCGAACAACGTTGGAGGTTGCGACGCGAGGTGGAGCTGGATGTCTTGGCCGAATCGGCGAGCTCGGCGAGATCTCGGTCGGCGCAGTGGCCGACCTCGCCGTGTGGAAACTCGACGGGCCGATCTTTGCTGGCGTTGTCGATGACCTCATCGAAGGCTGGCTGCGCACGGGCCCTCATCACGCTTGGCACACGATCGTCGCTGGCACGCCGGTTGTCCACAACGGCGCGTTGGTCAGCGACCAGCTGGAGGACCGTCTGACCCGCCACGCCCAGGCATCCCGCCGATTCCAAACGCTCTAGAAGACGGCACCTCGGCCCGCATTCGGCGGCGGTCGACAGGTGGGCTCCCCCGGTGCGTCTGTCTAGGCAAGGAGCGACGCTGCGGCAACGTTGAGGTCGGCGAGGCGTTCAGCGGCAACCGCCCGGTCGGGGTCGACCGCCTCGAGGTAGGCCTTGACCTTGGGTTCGGTGCCGCTTGGACGGATGATCACTCGACCTCCGTCGAGTTCGTAGATGAGCACATCTGAGGGAGCATGTTGGTCCGAACCGTCGATGAGATCGACCACGCCGAGTACAGCGTTCCCGCCGATCTCTGTCGGAGCGTCAGTTCTCAGCGAGTGCATGGCTGCGGTCATCTTGGTCATTGAATCTGGGCCCTCGAACCGTGTCGCGACCTGCGACGTGAGGTGATACCCGTGGGTCTCATAGATATCGGTGAATATGTGGTCGACGGTCTCGCCGTGGTGGCTGCACTCGGCGACCAGCTCCGCGAAGCGAAGGCCAGCCGAGATACCGTCCTTATCCCGAATGGTCGGACACACCGAGTATCCAAGGGCCTCTTCGTAGGCGAACACCAGTGGCGCACCCGAACCGTCAGCAGTTCGTGCCAGCCACTTGAAGCCGGTGAGCGTGGTGTGGCACAACGCGTCACCAGCAAGAGCGATCTTGGAAAGAAGCGTCGAAGAAACAATCGTGGTCGCAACCGAGCGAGCTCCCGATGTTTGCCCGATGATGCTCGCGCCGAGCAGCACGCCGATCTGATCACCGGTAAGGCGCTCCCAACCGTCCTCCCGCTTGACCGCTACGGCCAAACGATCGGCATCGGGGTCGTTCGCCAAGATGAGGTCGGCGTCGACGTCATTGGCGAGCGCCATCACCATGTCGAGGGTGCCGGGTTCTTCGGGGTTCGGAAACGCCGCTGTTGGGAAGTCGGGGTTGGGGTCGTGTTGTTCGCTAACGCTGTGCACTTGGTGCCCAGCATTGGTGAGCGCCCGCACGAAAACGTCGCCACCAACGCCATGCATTGCGGTATAGGCAATCGTCAGTCGCCCTGCGCTCGATGACTGTTCTGAGCCAATGGTGGTCAGGTACGCATCGATCTCGGTGGCGCCCAATAACTCGATGCCGGGCGCTGGTTTACTATCGACCACCTCGGGCCACGGTTCTGCGGCCATCAGAGCCTCGATCTTCGACGCGTCCTCGAGCAGTATCTGCCCGCCATCTGCTGCGTACACCTTGTAGCCGTTGTCGGTCGCCGGGTTATGACTCGCGGTCACCATCACGCCACCGGCGGCGTTGGTGCGCATCACCTCGTGGGCAACGACGGGCGTGGGTACTGGATCGGCGAACACGCGGGGACGGTGGCCTGCGTCGGCGAGCACCCTTGCAGTCACGTTGGCGAAGTCCTCGCTGCCATACCGAGCATCTCTACCAATGACGAACGTCGACTCTGGCCCAAGCCATTGGGCAATGGCCTTGGCCACCTGCTCGACGACGTGTGCGTTCATGCAAAGGGGTCCATCACCCAACGGCGCGCGAAGTCCAGCGGTCCCAAAACGGAGTCGGTCTGTCATGGTTCAGCTCGCGGCGACTGCGGTGCGCAAGCCGAGTTCGAGCATCTCATCGACGGTTAGCTGACGCTCGTCGGAGCTGAGGTGTTCGCCGTTGACGAGGTGGTCGGTAATCGTGAACATCGACAGCGCTTCGGCACCTTCGATGGCACACACCGAATAGAGCGCCGCGGTTTCCATCTCGACGGCCAACACGCCGTTGGCGGTGTGGCGATTTTGGGCATCGTCATTGGCTTCGTAGAAGATGTCGCTGGTGAACACCGTGCCCATTGCCAGGCTCGTGTCGGTGGAGGCGGCGGTGTCGGTAACAACGTCGAGCATGCGGGGCGTCGCCACGATTGGAGCGGGCGCTCCGAGGAGTTCGGGCATGTTCGAATTGGTCACCGCGTCGGTGGCCACGACAATTTGTCGTAGGGCCAGATCGGGGGCGTACGCACCGGCGGTGCCCACTCGGATAATGCGCTCGACGCCGTAGCTTCGAACGAGTTCGGTGATGTAGATCGCCGCTGACGGCATACCCATGCCCGATGCCATCACCGACAGTCGCACGCCCTCGAACGTGCCGGTGAAACCGAGCATCCCGCGCACGTTGGTCACCTGTTCGGCGTTGGTCAGAAAGGTTTCGGCGATGTGTTTCGCACGCAGCGGATCGCCCGGCATGAGGACCGTCGAGGCAAACGCCCCGTCGACAGCATTGATATGAGGAGTAGTCACCCCGAAAGTCTGCCACACCCTGGATTTGTGAAGGATTTTGTACCCATACGGTTCAAAATCCTTCACAAATCCAGTAGGTCGGAGAGGATGTGGGCGCAGGCTGCTGGCCGGACCCGAAGGTCTTCGGCAGTGAATCGGACGGGGGTCCATCCAGCACTGACGAGCCGATTCTGTCGCAGTCCGTCATCTGCAATCTGCAGCGGTGACGAGTGATATGTGGCGCCATCGATCTCGACGAACACTCGCTGAGCAATCCACGCGAAATCCAGCCGATACAGACGGCCTTGCACTCTGACTGGCAATTGCGGCACCGGTGCAACGATCGAGAAGGATTCGCACATCTCCAGGAACTGGATCTCTAGGCCCGACTCGGTGAACTCAACCTGCTCGGGCAGCGCATCGAGGACCCGTTCGAGCACGCCGGTGCCATTGCGTCCCTGCTTACTTGTTCGCATGCGCATGTTCCAGAGATCGCGCGGCGTGACGAGATTGGTCGCCACGGCATGGCGGAGAATCCGGTGAACCTCGGTCTCGGGAAAGATCAAGCCGAGATCACAGATCGTGCGTTCAGGTGTCGTCACCGGAATGCCATCGACTTCGGTTCGATCAACATCTTCGAAGTCTCGAGAGCGATGCACGATTGCTCCTTCGACCAACACATTTCTCGGATAGCGCACAACGATCTCATGCTCCTCGTCGACCGTCCGGAAGTCCCACAGGTGAGCAGCGGAGCGGTGAGATGCAGCGGCCGGGTGCGCGGCGAGCACCGCGACCAACAACTCTTGCTTCCACGTCGAGCGCGTACCCGCGAGTTGTATGACTCCGCGTGCTCGCCGAGTGAACGCCCCGCTTTCGACTCGTCGGGTGACCATACGATGCGAATAGCCAGCGTCGAGTAGCTGCGCAGCAGTGAGTAATCCATGTTGGTGCGCTGCCAATGCACTGAGAGCAGTGAAGTCTTCCATCCCTCAGTTGTACCCACCACCTATGACAGCGCCCCGAGCACAGGATTTGTGAAGGATTTTGAACCGTATAGGTACGAAATCCTTCACAAATCCTGGCGGTCGATGCCGGTGAAGAGGAGGGCTACTCGTTCTTGGTCGTTTGGCGGAGACGTTCGCGGGGTCGACGTTGGCGGGTTGGACAGGAGGCCTGCGAGGCCAGCGGCGCCGGTGCTGCAGACTGGTATGTCGGTGTGGGTGTGCGCCATCTCGTAGGCCCGCACGACGAAGTCTTCAGGGGTGACGATGGGTTCGCCGCCGGTTTCGTGGGTGCGCTTGAGTAGTGGCAACCAGTCGTAGGTGACGTCGTCGAGGATGCCGGTAGCAAAGCTCTGCGGATCGTCCCACGCCCACATGTAGGCATCGGGATTGGCCTCGGCATCTGCGAAGTCGAAGTCTGGCGAGAGCAAATCCCACGCCCGACGCAGCGGAGCGCA
>CALKGG010000134.1 GCA_938084885.1 uncultured Acidimicrobiales bacterium | reverse complement strand
GATGCCTTGAATGCTGATGAGCGATGCGATGCCGATCGAGATGCCGAGCGCAGTCAATGCCGTCCGCAGCGTGCGGCTTGTCAGGCCACGCAGGGCCTGCATAACGACGTCGATGAGCCGCAAGCGACTTCGGAGTTTCTTCGTCATGATGTCGTTTTTTCATCGAGGCGAATCTCGCCGTCCAAGATCTCGACCACATGAGGCATCGACCGAGCGAGCTCTCGATCGTGGGTGATCATGACGATCGTCGAGCCTTGCTCATTCAGATCGAGAAAGAGCTGCACGATCTCTTCGGTGGTCTGCGAGTCGAGGTTTCCCGTGGGCTCGTCGGCGAGCACGATTGCCGGATCGCCCAATAACGCACGCGCAATGGCAACCCGCTGTCGTTCGCCACCGGACAGCTTTCCCGGCTTCTGGTCCAAGCGGTGTCCGAGGCCGACACGTTCGAGGGCCTCCTTGGCAAGTTGTTTTCGCTTACGCGCACTGGTGCCGTGGTAGAGCAGGCCGGTCGCTACGTTCTCTGTCGCGCTCAGACCGGGGAGCAAGTGGAACTGCTGGAACACAAAGCCAAGGCGTCGACCACGCACGCCCGACAAGGCCGCATCTCCGAGCCCACTAACCACCGTTCCGTCGATGAGAACCTCGCCCGTCGACGGCCGGTCGAGGGCTCCCATCATGTTGAGCAGCGTGCTCTTGCCCGAACCCGAAGGACCGACGATGGCGACGAGGTCGCCTTCCTCGATAACCAGGTCGATTCCTTTGAGTACCTCGATCGGTGGAGATCCCGGGTACGCCTTTGTGATCTGTCGAAGTTCTAGGACGGCGGCCATCTCAGCTCCCGGCCATGACGACGCGGTCGCCCTCTTGCACGTCGCCTCGAATCTCGACGAGGTCATCGACGAAGTCCCCGAGCTCGACCTCAATGAGTTGGGTTCCCCCGTCGACGATCAGCTCGACCGCATGGCCGCCTCCAGCGAGAGCGATCAGTGCCGGTACAGGAACGGTCAGAACGTCGAGGCTGACCTCTTCGGTCACGATGATGTCAACGGGCGCGGCGTCGAAGACGTCGTTGGGTTCACCGTCGGCAAAGACGATTGTGATTTCGATCGTTGGATCGCCGGCTACCCCTTGTTGGGTCGTCGTCTGCGTCGCTACGGCAGCGACCTCCGACACGCGTCCGGCGACGACGGTTCCGTCGGGCAGCTCGATGTCGACCTCGGTGTCCGCTGGGAGCAGGAGAAGGTCTTCAGCATCGAGGTCGAGGGTGATCCGTTGCTCACTTTCGGTCACGTTCACGACGCTGACCTGAGGGCTCACCGATTGGCCGAGCTCGACATTCACCGAGCCAATCCGTATCGGGTTTGGGGAGAAGACAACTCGCCCGAGTTCGATGCGGCCGGTCTCTTCGATTCCAAGCTGGCGTTGCATCTCCTCAACCGCATCCACCGTGAAGTAGGTGAAATCGGTATCGACGGTGAGGTCGACGGCGTCGGCGTATCCGAAGTCGGCGAGGTTGCGTTCGAGCTGTTCGACGTCGGCACCGTCGGTCATGTCCACCTGGAATGCGCGGTGCTGGGGGATGTCTCCCTCGAAGAGCAGGACCGGGTCGCCATCGATAGCGAAGAGCACCTCGCCGAAGTCGATGATCTCGCCAGCTTCGGGCAGCTCGGTGATGATGCCAGTGGTGTTCGTCGGCAACGATCGAAGGTCGCCGAAGTCGAGGATCGCTTCGAAGGTTTTCGTTTGCACGAGGTCACGACGGGCGACTTCCGCGACGTTGAGGTCGCTCGTGTCGCCTTCGATCAGCGGGCTGATCGGTGCCCGATCGATCGGTTCAGTATCGTCGGACTCGACGGCGTCCTCGGTGTCGGCGTCCGCAGAATCGGTGTCCTCCGAAGTACTGCCGACGTCGATCACCGCGCTGTTCGCCGCCTGACACGTGGTGATCGCCGATTGGACCGCATCTGACTGAAGGTCGAACTCGCGCAGAAGCTCGGGGCCGTAGCCATTTCCTCCGTTGGCTGCGAAGTCCGGGTCGGGCCAGTTGCTCAGGCCTTCACTTCGCATACATTCCGCGAACTCCAGCACGGACGCTTCTTGTTCGGCGAGTTCGTCGTCGCTGGGCTCGGGAGCGAACGTTTGAAGATCGGAGAGGTTCTCGCCGCACAACTGGATAGTGGGGACCCCATCGGGCAGCGTGACACCACGCTCGGTCATCAAACCAATGAATCGGCCCTGCCCAGAGCCGCTGCCTTCGGTGAGGTCCTCGAGTGAAACATCGGTGAAGTCGGGGTATCCGTTCTGGCGCATGCACTCGGAGAAGTCGAGCAACACCGTTTGGGCATACGCCTCGATCTCGTCATCGCTCATCTCGCCATCACCATCGGTGTCCACTCGGTCTTCCAAGCTTTGGCCGTCCTCGTCAGTTTGCGCGGACATGCCAACCACCACCTCGCTTTCGGCGGTCGACGAGACTCCGCACGCCGTTGCGATGAGTGAGAGAAGAAGTGTGAAGCCGATCGCTCGTATGTTGCGCATGGGCGAGACAGTAGAGGTCGTGGCTGGGGTCCAATTGATGGACTCCTGTGGGTTTCCTGAAGATCAATAGCTATGCGTTGCGTTGAGCAAATCTTCAGGAAACCCATAGATACTGTTCAAGCAAAGCTCAGCCGCGTGCACGATGCTGGAGAGATGGCCGAGCACAAGGCACTCGTCGTTGACGACGAGGAGAACATCTCGTTTCTCGTCGCATCTGCTCTGCGCGCGGCTGGCATGGAAGTGGAGGTCGCCGCGAGCGGGAAGTCGGGATTGGAAGCCGCGGAGCGGTTTCGCCCCGATGTCGTGGTCCTCGACGTGATGCTGCCCGACATGGACGGCTTCGCGGTTCTGCAATTGCTCCGTCAACGTGGCCTGCTCATGCCCGTTTTGTTCTTGAGCGCAAAGACCGACACCACCGACCGGGTGCGCGGCTTGACGGCCGGCGGCGACGACTACATTACGAAACCTTTCTCGCTCGAAGAGCTGGTGGCGAGGGTTCATGTTGCGTTGCGTCGCTCCGGGCAAGAGGTTCCACAGGCGCAACTCGCCGTTGCCGACCTGGTGCTCGACGATGAGGCGCACCTCGTCATGCGAGCAGGCGACGTCGTGCAACTGACCCCCACCGAGTACAAGCTCTGTCGGTTGCTCATGACCAACGCTGGTCGGGTGTTGACTCGAGAGCAGATCCTCGACCATGTCTGGAACTACGACTTCGACGGCGAGTCCGCCATTGTCGAGACGTTCATCTCGTCGCTTCGTAAGAAGATCGATCACGTCGAACCTCGTTTGGTCGAGACCGTACGGGGAGTTGGATACACGCTCCGGCCGCCGCGATGAACCTACGAAGTCGGCTGCTGGCTGTTGTCATTGCCATCACCGCGCTGATCGCCGTTCTCTTGATCGGGATTGTGATGCGGCAGCGTGCGGTTTTGACCGATCAGGTCGACGATCAGCTCGAGCTCGTCGCCGATGCGATGATCCGGCGGGTCGGCACGCCGAACGACCCGCCCGCACAAGCCCCGGCGGGCGAGCCTCCCCAAGCATCGACTGGCGATATCTACATCGCTGCTATTTCTCCCTCGGATCTGCTCGTTGTCCTCGCCGAACCGGTGTCCGGTCCGCCAATCACCCCCGACATCGGCGAAGCTCGCTCGATTGCTCAGCCCATCGGCGATGGTCCGGTCGAAGACGAGGGATCGGTCGTGCTCGCCGCGTCGACGTTGCAATGGGCCGGTGGCGAAGACGTGCGAGCCGTCGTCGTCGACATAGGACTGGACCGAACGGTCATCGTCGCCCGATCGACGACCGCCATCGACGACGCGCAACGCCAGATCGTCCTCGCTTCAGCGCTCGCGATTCTCGCAATGATTGCAGGACTTGGGCTCGCGATGTGGTGGGTGGACCGTCTGGGGCTAGCCCCGATTGGCCGGTTGACCACCGCAGCGGAGGAGGTCGCCGCGGGGCGCTCTGATCGCCGCGTTGAACACTCGTCCACGAGCAACGAAACCGGCCGTCTGGGCGCTGCGTTCAACGCCATGCTCGATGCCCGTCAAGAATCCGAGGACCGTCAGCGGCGGTTTGTTGCGGATGCTTCGCACGAGCTTCGGACACCGCTCACCGCGCTCCGTGGATACGCCGACCTGTACTTCAGCGGCGGCCTCGCAACGCCGGACGCGATCGACGATGCCATGCACCGGATTCAGGTCGAAGGCGCTCGGATGGCGGCCCTGACCGAGGATCTCCTGACGCTGGCGTCACTCGACGAAGGTCGCCCGCTCGACCTCGTCGATCTCGACCTCACTCGACTGCTCACCGATATTGCGGCCGACTCCGCAGCGATCCAGCCCGATCGTCGAGTGGATTGCGAAGGAGTGGCTGACGGTTTGGTGGTTCGTGCC
>CALKGG010000133.1 GCA_938084885.1 uncultured Acidimicrobiales bacterium | reverse complement strand
GCAAATATCGGTGCCGGTTCGCCCGTTAAGGTCGTCGTTGCCGCGGTGACCGAACAGCTGGTCGTTGCCGCTTCCGCCGTCGAGCACGTCGTTTCCTTTCTGGCCCGACAAGAGGTCGTTGCCGGGGCCACCGTTGACTGTGTCTGCGCCTCGTGACGCTCGAATGGTGTCGTTGCCATCGCCGCCGCTTATCGCGTCCCGATCTCGTCCGCCGATGAGCGTGTCGTCGCCGTCACCGCCGTTAATGGTGTCCTCGCCGCTGTTGCCAAAGATGGTGTCGTTATCGCCATCGCCAAAAAGCCTGTCGTTGCCGCTGCTACCGCTGATCTCGTCGTTTCCGAAGCCCCCTCTGGCAATGTCGTTTCCGGCATTGCCTATGAGCACGTCGTTGCCGGTCCCTCCGAAGATCGTGTCGTCGCCCGCTCCGCCTTGGATCGTGTCGTCGCCCGCTCCGCCTTGGATTGTGTCGTTGCCGGCGAGGCCGCAGATCTTGTCGCTGCCACCGCGATCGACTATCGCGTCGTCGCCGAACGTTCCAAGTATGACATCGTCTCGAGTGGTGGGGAATTGTCCGTCGGCGATGACAACCGTTGCTGCATCTCCAAGACAGGTGCCTGGGTCGTAGCCGACTCGCACAAAGACATGTGCACTGCCTGCGTCGGTGCCGTTGGCGTGATCGTCGTCTGGCGCGCCGACCGCGACCCGGTTGCCATAGGCCGAGAGCGCAACGGATCCGCCGAAGAAGTCGTTCGCCGCCATGCCATTGATCTCAGGTCCGACCTGGACCCAGCGGTTGCCGTCCCAGTCGTAGATACGTACATGCCCGGATTCGCCACCGTTCCCGTCGTTTGCGCCTGCGCCAACAGCGAGACGGTCACCGCGTGCAGACAATGACAGCGATCCGCCGAAGAAGTCACCTGCGGCCTCTCCGTCGATGTCGGAGCCGACCTGGACCCAACGGTTGCCGTTCCAGTCATAGACCCGTACGTGCCCGGATTCGCCACCGTTCCCGTCATTTCCGCCTGCGCCAACAGCGAGACGATCTCCGGAGGCCGAAAGAGAGATTGCGAACGCAGAGAAGTCATTTGCTGACTCTCCGTCGATGTCGCCTCCAACTTGGACCCAGCTGTTGCCAGAGCGTTGGTAGACCCGAGCTTGTCCGGAGTCGATGCCGTTGCCGTCGTTTCTCGGTGTACCGATTGCGACGCGCTGTCCGTCAGCGGATAACGACACGGAATCGCCGGAGAAGTCTCCTGCCGCTTCACCCGTGATATCGCCAACCTGTTGCCAGGAGCTTCCATCCAGGGTCAAGATGCGTACATGGCCCGAGTCTGTGCCGTTGTCATCGTTGTCCGTTGCACCGAGGGCAACGACACTTCCGTCTGCCGACAGTGAGACCGACGCTCCGGAGAAGTCTCCTGCCGCTTCACCAACGATGTCGCCACCAACCTGTCGCCAATTGTTGCTTCCGAATTCGAAGATCTGGACCTTGCCAGACTCGAACCCGTTGTCGTCGCTGCCAATAGCTCCGATCGCTAATCGGTTCCCGTCGGCGGACATGGAGATCGAAAATCCGAAGAAGTCGAACGGATTCTCTCCGAAGAGTGATTCGATGCGCGACCACTCGCGTCCATCCCATTCGAGGATGTCGACGCGTCCGGTGTTCAGGCTGGCGGGTCCGTCGCTAAGTGGTGAGGACACCGCAAGACGGTTTCCGAGCGCGCTAATGGCGACGTCATAACCAGCGAAATCGGTCTCGCCGTCGCCGAAGTGGCCAGCACCTTGCTCGCTCCACTCTGATCCCGCCTGGGCCGACAGCGCTCCAGGAGTTACCACTACCGTGGAAAGAGCGAGTGCCAGCACAGCACATGCAGCAAGTAACCGCTGAGCTGATAGGGGACGGTGAGTGGTCGATGATTCCGCCATGATGATCCAATCCGTTGGCGCCTCGCGCTATTCGAGAGCGAGACAAGCTTGCAACTAGTATCGGTTTGTCGTGGCCGGAGCTTAAGCACCGCGAGAATTTGCGTTCGTTGCGCGCTGGATTCGTCCGTGCGCTGGAAGGGCTGGCGGGGCTAGAGCGCCAGCATCGCGGCGAACACCACGATGGCAATGAGGCTGAGTATGCCCACGATCACGAACGGCATGATCGGATCTTGGAAGCCATCGAGGACGTCGTCACCGACGGTCGCAGTGCTCGCGTCGGCAATCGGCGTCTCGGTTGCGGTATCGACCGCAGGCGCATCGTCAACAAGTTCGATGCCGTCATCGATAACCGTAATGTCCTCAACGCCGGGAACGAGGTCGGCAGCGGCGAGCTGATCGTCGAGAGGGGCTGCGGTGATGTTTTCTGTCGCGGTGCCCTCACTCCCGAAATCATCAACGCTCACACTTGCAGACACCGAAAAACCTCCATGAGTGACGGCGGAGTTATCGTTGATAACCCTACGTCAACCGCCGACCTTTACAGTAGCCGATGACTGCGTACCGTGGCGAGATCTTCTCACGATGTCACAATACTGCAAACAACGCAGTGATGATGGCAATGAAGGCCGGCTGGGTCGTAGCTGCTGCTCGCGCGCCTTATGCGAGGCCTTCGTTCAACCAGCTGACCGAACGATCAAGCAGGTAATCGCTAACGGCATGGCAGCGATCGAGGACATCGCAAAGATCATCCTCGCCCAAATAGATCCGAGCCAACGGGAGTTCGACCCGGGCAATCACATTGAGACTTCGTTCGGGAGCGTCGGTCACTGCGGCAAAGCCATCGACAGCGCTGATATCGAGCGGGAGGTCTGGACCGCCGACACCAGCGAGCTCGGTCGCCAATACAAGAAGGTCCGGTCCGTTCACCAGCGGTGGCAGGCTCCAGGTAAACAACAGTGGAAAGCGCAGATCTTCTGATGGCGGCTCAGCCGGATCGATGAGGGCGTAGACCTCGTCTTCGAAGGCCAGCATCATGCGCGGGTCGATCTCTAAGGAGAGGTGCAGGTCAAGAGGGCCGCCGCAGGCATGCTCGGGGTGAAGGTCCACTTCAAAGGCCTGACGCATCGAATAGGTCTCCACGAAATGACGCTCGTCATGTACGTGAAATCCATGATGCGTTGCATGGTCCTTCAAGTCGGTGATGAAACCCGCGATGTCGATGATCGCCAATTCTGTGCCTTTGTCATTCTCGGAGGGCTCCCGTCGTGGCGACGAGACCGATCGAGCGCAGACTACCGTGTCCACCGAGAGCGGACACAACTACCCGCCACAGTTGCTTGCAGCGAGAAGCTGCCGGAATCTGTCAGAACTGGAGAATCACATGGCCAATATCGCTGCATTGCAGCAACTGCTTCGAGAGGTCACCAACACTGCAATCTCCACTCTTGCTGGTTCGAGTAACCGCCGCGCGAGCGGAGAGCGAGAAGGTCAGTACGGACTCGACCTGCTCGTGGACGGTCCGCTCGTGCAGTCCTTGCTCGACAACGGACTCGGGGTGCTCTCCGAAGAAGCGGGCCTCCTCGAAGACCACCGTTCCCTTCTGGCCGTGGTCGACCCCGTGGATGGGTCGACAAACGCCTCACGTGGGGTGTCGTGGTTCGCCACGAGCATCAGCATCTTCGACGACGACGGCCCGTTGGTGGCCCTCGTCGAAAATCACTCGACCCGTGAACGATTCGAAGCCGTGCGGGGGAGTGGTGCGACGAGAAACGGCGAACTCATGGGGCCCGTGGTTTCCTTGCCCGAACACGAACGGATCATTCTGGCCAACGGCATAGCACCGGCCGAACGGGCGTGGGCACAATACCGGGTGCTCGGTGCATCAGCCCTCGACATCAACTACGTCGCTGCGGGCGTTGTCGACGGCTACATCGACTTTGACACCGAAGCACACGGCGTTTGGGACTACGCCGGAGCGTTGCTCGTCTGTCACGAGGTGGGCATTCCCATCGTCGATGCATTCGGGCGAGATCTGGTGCATCGAGACCTCGACGAACGCCGAACGCCAGTTGTTGCTCACGATGACGAAACGCTGGAGGAGTTCGTTCGGATTCGACGCGCAAGCACTAGCCAGTGATCGCCCCATGGGCTTTTGAGGGCAAACCCCTAGGTCGGCGCCGAGGTGCGATCTTTACGGTTTGACCCATGGATGACCGCACGAATGCCATTGCTGCCCTCGAACGAGTGTTGTTGACCGTCGAGGCCGAACTAACCGCGCTGCATACCGGCGAGGCCGTCGACCGGGTGCAGCTGGAGGGACGCCTTCTCGGGGACCTCTCGGCCAGCGGGATGCAACCGGCGACACCTCCGCCACCGCCACCTCCGATGAGGCCTGCTCCACCGGCGCCATCCGGGCCGCCGGTGATGTCAACATCGTCTCGGCCAATGCACAGCCCGATCGACGTCGAGCGGATCTTGCGCCTCGGAGGTATCTCGCTCGTCGTGCTCGCCGCGGTCTTCTTTGTCTCAACCGCTATCAGCCGCGGCTGGATTGGGCCAGCCGCGCAGCTCGCACTTGCGGCCGCGACATCGCTCGGAATGATTGCTCAAAGCTTCCGGTTCTCCAACGACCGCCGCCCGTGGAAGATTACGATGGCAATCGGCGGCGCAGCCGCGCTGTTCGCGTCCGGAGTTGTTGGCCACTTTGGCCTCGACCTGCTCGACATCAACGTCACCATGGTGTGGCTCGGTGTCACGATCGGTGGTTTCTTGGCCCTCGGCCGAGCCCACGATGCACAATCAATCGCAGCAGCAGGCGCACCTGCGGCAATTGTTGGCACGCTTCTGTTCGAGGCGGCAGGGCTTTCGACTGGTCCGGTGCTTCTTGGCTTGGCCTCGTTGTGGGCGGTCGCTGTGCTCGCAGCCACATGGGACCAGCGCTGGTTCGGCGCTCGGGCAGCCGGAGGAGCCACAGCGAGCCTGATCGTCGTGCTCGGCGCAACGATCGATACCGTCACGACGACGATCGAGCTCGGTGTGTCTGTCGCAATTGCCACCATCCTCGCTCTCGTCTGTTCCCAGACCGTCGAGTACGGACGGGTCGCAGACGATGCCGAGATTTCAATGCTCGCCCACGTCGAAGCCCGGATCGCTGCCACGTTCACGCCGTGGGCAACGTTCGCGATTGCATTACTCATCGCCGGAGGAACCAACCTGTTCGACGCGACGGAAGTAATTGGATGGTTCGCTGTGGCCGCCGGTCTCGGTGTTGCAGCGTTCGTGACCGCGCTCTCCGCTGGAACCAGGCGTTTGATTCACCCCACGTTGGCCATGCTCCATCAGCTCGCTGGTCTCGGGACCGCAGCGGTCGGCTTCATTGCGGTCCTCGACGGCCCCGTGCTCATTGCTGCCTTGTTGGGCCAGGCCGTCATCACTGCTGCACTTGCGATCCGGGGTTCGTCACCAGAGATGTTCGCCGGTGCAACGCTCCTCGCCATCGTCCCCTCCAGTTGGACGCTCTGGAAGCTGTTCTCGGCCATTGGCGGCACGTCAATGAGCCTCGGCGATGTCGTGGTGACCGGCCTTGTCGTCCTCGCCGTGGGCGTTGGCGCATTCATGGTCAAGGACCGGCCACAACGCGAACACGCGTGGGTGGGCGGCTGGGCGCTCTACCTCTTCTGGATTGCGGCTGCATTCCAACAGCTTCCGCAGGCGCAAATGGTGATCAGCCTGGCGTGGGCCGCATCAGCAGTGCTGCTCATCGTTACCCGTACAACGCTGTGGGGAAGCGCTGGATCTGCTCGTCTCCGTTCGGTGATCAACGTCGCACTCGCCACGTTGCTCATCACCGGAGCAAAGCTCGTCTTTGTCGACTTGGTCTTTGTCGATGTGCTCTGGCGTGCTGCGCTGTTCCTCGTCATTGGCAGCACATTTCTTCGTCTGGCGTTCGTGCTTCCCGACATGATCAACACCAATCTTGAAGACGATGCGCTCCAGCCGCCGGAGAAAATGGTCGTGTGACCTATACGACAATGCTTTACGACACGGGCGAACTCGCCGATACCTACGATTGGTCGAGCGTTTCAAGTTGACGGTGTGAATGTGATCGTCGAGCCGGGGGTCAAGGTTTCTTCTGGTGAAGTGAAACACCCGAAAGGCCCCCCGTGACAAATACCCAGAAAGCCCTGGACGCGCCTGCGACGAGCCGTCTCGCCTCCTGGACCACCAACCCCAAGGCCGACTTGCTCTCGGGTTTGGTCGTCGCTCTCGCGTTGATCCCAGAAGCGATCAGTTTCTCGATCATTGCCGGTGTCGATCCACGAGTTGGCCTCTATGCCTCGTTCAGCATCGCAATCGTGATTGCGTTCGCCGGTGGACGGTCGGGCATGATCTCGGCTGCGACCGGCGCCATGGCGCTGGTTGTTGTCGATCTCGTTGCCGACCACGGCGTTGGGCACCTCTTTGCTGCAACGATCCTCGCAGGGATCTTCCAAGTGGTCTTCGGCGCACTTGGTGTGGGTGAGCTCATGCGTTTCGTCCCACGATCAGTCATGGTCGGCTTCGTCAACGCACTCGCCATCCTTATCTTCCTCGCACAGATCCCGCAGATCATTCTCGAAGACGGTGACAGCGGCCAATTGCCGCTCAACCTCCTCTTCATCGCTGCCGGACTTGGGATCATCTACGGCCTGCCAATGATCACAAAGGCTGTTCCGTCGCCACTTGTCGCCATTGTCGTCCTCGCTGGAATCGCGATGAGCCTCGGACTCAGCCTCCCAACGGTTGGCGACATGGGCGAGTTGCCTTCGGCACTTCCATGGGTCGCGCTTCCCGAGGTTCCCGTTACCCTCGAGACGCTGGCCATCATTACGCCATTTGCACTGACGTTGGCCTTTGTAGGACTGCTCGAGTCGCTGCTCACGGCGTCACTTCTCGACGACCTAACCGATACCGACTCGGACAAGAACATCGAAGCTCGGGGGCAAGGCATTGCCAACATCGCAACCGGTTTCCTCGGCGGAATGGCTGGCTGCGCCATGATTGGTCAGTCGATGATCAACTACCGCGGCGGAGGCCGGGGACGTCTCTCGACCCTTGCGTCGGGCGTGTTTCTTCTCATCCTCATCATCGTTCTCGGTGATTGGGTGGCACGAATCCCAACCGCTGCACTTGTCGCGGTCATGATCATGGTGGCCGTTGGTACGTTTGATTGGCGTAGCATCTCGATCCCAACGCTCAAGTCGACCCCGCGTCCAGAGTCGCTGATCATGGCGGCCACTGTCGTCACGACTGTGCTGACCCACAACCTCGCGTACGGAGTAGGGGTTGGCGTTGTGCTGTCGGCTGTTGCGTTCGCCCGTCACGTTTCTGACGTGGTGAAGGTGACGAGCGTCCTCGACCCAGACAACACCGAGCGTCTCTACGCTGTTCACGGCGAACTTTTCTTTGCGTCCACCAACCGGCTCGTCCACGAGTTCGACTACGACGTCGATGTCAAACGAGTCGAAATCGATCTGTCGAACGCCCGAATTTGGGATACGTCAGCGGTTGCGTCGCTTGACGCTGTCGTGGCGAAGTTCAACGAGCGGGGGATTGACGCAGAGCTCGTTGGCCTCAACCCCCACGCTGAACGCCTGCATCGCAACACGTCAGGCAATCTGAGCGCTCATTAGGTTACGTCTGTAACAACACGTGCGAGGGTTAACGCGTGCGCACTGTGAATTCTCAGTCAGCTTGAGAAACGTCAAAGAAGGCTCAACAGCGGTCGCTGAGTTCTTGTACGGCATTAGCGACAATCGGGTACGGCGGGTCACAAACGATGGGACCGTCACCTATTTCCTTCAGGACGGGACCGAGTACACCGAACTAAGTGATGGTGGCGCGTTCACCTACTACCACCGGATCAACGGCAAAACCGTTGCTTTCACTAACTCAGACACCGATCTGACGACATGGATGGGATCAGACATCGTGAACTCAACCGCAGTCACACGAACACTTGCCGGTGATGTCTCAACCCAGCGGTATACGCCGTTCGGTGAGACCCGTAGCAACGGAACCTCGACACCGACCGGCTGTACACCGGTCAGATTCATGACGAGTCCAGCGGCCTGGCGTTCTACAATGCCCGCTACTACGACCCGACAACCAAACGATTCATTAGCCCAGACAGCATCGTCCCTAACCCGAACAACGGGCAGGACTACAACCGGTATACCTACGTGAGAAACAACCCGGTCAAATACGACGACCCGAGCGGCAACGAGACCTGTGGCACGCGTGACAACAGGTACGTCTGTTGGGATGATTTCGAGCTAGCTGCCAGAAGCGTTGTCAACCCTGACGGAAGTGGCGGCACTGAAGATCTAGCTTACTCGTGTCCTTATTTCAACTGCCGGTCGTATCCGACAGGTGGAGGATCTGCAAACGGGGCAGGGCTGAGAACGCCTCTCGAACCTGTGCCCCCAAGCCGAGGCTACTCGTTGGAGTATTCGATAGACACTAATGCGACTGCGAGCGAAGTTTTTCAAGACATCACCACAAATTTCGCTAGCTCGCCGTTTCCGTTTAGCTCCAACTGTGGTCTTCTTGTGGTTGGAAGCGTATGTGATTTGGACGGCGGAATATTCGGAGTACAGCCGGTAGAGGTCGTCGGTAAGGGAGAGAACTCGTTCACTTTTGAGTCTCTGCCTGGGCATGGGGAAGGAGCGGGGAATTTGATTACCTTCGCGTTCGAAGATTCACCTTCAGGGGCTCTTACGCTGACCATCGATGCTAGGGGTCCGTACGACACGTTCGTAACGCGTTATGTACCCGTTGCCTCGTGGTTCAATTTCAATGTCGTTACTCCGGGAATTTGGGGTGGGTACAACGTTCCCTTTGACGGGTTTGCCGAACGACTGCAGCAGACCTACGGATGAGGAGGCTTGCTGAACCCCTTTTTTCGGCCGTGATCGTAGCGCTGCTATATCTCGTCGGGCTTTTCAACCTCAGCTGGTTGCTACTCGCGCCGACGCCGGCCTGGTCACCGGAAACGTTGCGAGTGTTCGGAGTTCTCATCCTGGCAGCGGACGCGTTGAGCCTGTTATTGGCGACTTCATCGTTCTTCTTTGTCGGGCATCGATGGAAGCTACTGCTTTCAGCGGTCGTGCTTGGTGTCTTGGCTACCATTGGCGTTGTTGGCCTGATGCTTGTAGCTAACTGAGCTAAACGTCCCGTTTGACGGCTATTCCTTTAGCGGCAGCTAGAGAGGTGGAGTTCCGACTTGTATGTCTCTAGCGGTTTGTTGGGGTGGTGGAATGCTCCCCGAATTTGAGGCCAGCTAGCTTTGGAGTTCTGAACGCCTTCGGGCAAGGACAACATCATGGCAAAACGCAAGAATCACTCTCCTGAACAGATCGTTCGCAAACTCAAGACCGCAGACGAACTTGCCGCTGGCGGCGCGTCAGGTGACGAGATTGCCCGTCAACTCGGGATCTCAACGGCGA
>CALKGG010000132.1 GCA_938084885.1 uncultured Acidimicrobiales bacterium | reverse complement strand
CTCACTGATCTTGTTCGCCAATCCGGCCACAGCTTCGATATCTACCGCGTTGATTCGTGTTGTCGTCGTCATCACATTTCTCCTCGGGTCTTTGCGTCGATGACGGGCAAGCTAGCGACGGCGTGGCAACAATCTGGCCCTGAACCCGAAGTCGTTGGACGAATTTGCGACGTTCATCCGTACATTCGGGCAGCACCTATGTGGGACCTATCGGGGCGCTCAGGTAGCTCGCAGCTGCGAAGGTATCGACTCAGCCCCAAGGGGCTTCCCCGAACTCGAGTTCCTCGCCTAGCGGCTCACAACATCGCCCGGTGCGAGCGAAAATGGGTTGACCGTCCGCAGTCGGGTCGAGGAGGCGCTAGCCGACGGAAACGCGACCGCTGTTAAAACTCGTCGTCGAAACCGACTTCGCCCTCAACGCCTACCTGGTAGCTGGAAACGGTGCGCTCAAAGAAGTTGGTGAGCTCCTGGACATCTTGGAGCTCCATGAAGTCGAACGGGTTCTTCACGCCGTAGACCGGGGAAATGCCGAGCTGGGCCAAGCGCTGATCGGCGACGTACTGCAAGTAGACCTTGGTGTCGGCGAGGCTCATGCCTTGCACACCCTCAGAGAGGACATCGCCAGCGAACTGGTACTCACACTCGACAGCTTCGTCGATCATGTCTTTGATCTGACGCTCAAGGTCTGCGTCAAAGAGCTCTGGCTCCTCGGAGCGCACGGTGTTGACGACCTCGAGAGCGAAGTTCATATGTGCGCTCTCGTCGCGGAAGACCCAGTTGGTGCCAGAGGCAAGGCCGTTGAGCAATCCCTTCGAGCGGAGAAAGTACACGTACGCAAACGCTGCGAAGAAGAAGAGGCCCTCGATGCACGTTGCGAAGCAGATCAAGTTGAGAAGGAACTGCTTACGCTGCTCTGGCGTCTCGATACGATCGATGTCGCCGAGTGAATCGATCCACTTGAAACAGAACTCGGCCTTCTTGCGGATCGACGGGATGTTTTCGACTGCAGCAAACGCCTCGGCGCGCTGATCGTGATCTGGGATGTAGTTGTCGAGCAGCGTTAAGTAGAACTGCACGTGCAATGCCTCTTCGTACAACTGACGAGAGAGGTACATGCGGGCTTCAGGTGCGTTGATGTGCTGGTAGAGGTTCAACACGAGGTTGTTCGCCACGATGGAGTCGCCCGTCGCAAAGAAGGCAACGAGGCGCTCGATGAGGTGACGCTCAGCTGGCATCAGCTTGCGTTCGAGATCGACGAGGTCATCGGAGAAGTCGATCTCGTCGACCGTCCACGTGTTCTTGATGGCGTCTTGATACATCCCATAAAAGACGGGGTATCGCATTGGACGGAGCGTCAAGTCGAATCCAGGATCGAGGATATTCTTCGGCTTCGTCAGGTTCGATTCGTCGATCGTGGGTGCTGTCGCAGCGTTGAATTCTTGATTCAGAGCGTCGTCAATGAGGGCCATCGTGGAGGGGTCTTTCGTTTCTGTCAGTCGTTGCGGGAAAGGGATCTTGGTCGAAGAGCGGGCGGCGCGACTAATTCAGTCGCAAGCTTCGCAATGTTCTGGATTTTCAAGCGAACACGCCAACGCCTCTGCGTCAGAAAAGGCCTTTGGTTCCCCACCATTTGTGGGTGCTGGGCCGCTCGTCGACGGTGATGTGGTCGTCTTGTTAATTCGCGTCGCCGGGCGTGAACGCAAGTAATACGTGGTTTTGAGACCGGATTTCCACGCGTACATGTACATCGATGAGAGCTTGCCGATGGTTGGCGACTCCATGAAGAGATTCAGCGACTGGCTCTGGTCGATGTAAGCGCCTCGCTCGGCTGCCATGTCGATGAGCGAACGCATTGGGATCTCCCAAGCCGTGCGATACACCTCTTTGAGATCTTCGGGCATCCGGGCCACATCTTGGACCGAACCCTCGGACTGCTTGAGGGCGTTGATCATCTCGGCATCCCAGAGCCCACGTGACTGCAGCTCTTTAACCAGGTAGCGGTTGATCTGGAGGAACTCGCCAGACAGCGTTTCCCGCTTGAACAAGTTCGACACCTGCGGCTCGATGCATTCGAAGCAGCCCGAGATCGATGCGATTGTTGCCGTTGGCGCAATCGCGATCATGAGCGAGTTTCTCAGGCCATGCGTTGCGACCATTTCACGAACTTCAGCCCAACGCTCGGTTTGGGTTGGTTCGACGTTCCACAGATCGAACTGCAGGTCGCCCTTGGCTGCCCGAGTTCGTTGGTAGGTCTCGTGTGCACCGAACTCCTTCGCGAGCATTGCCGATGCCCTCAGTGCGTTGAGGTAGATCTCCTCGGAGATCCGCGTCGAGAGTGCTCGGGCTTCGGGCGAATCGAACGCCAGACCCAACTTGAAGAAGACGTCTTGGAGACCCATGAGGCCGAGGCCGACCGGACGCCATTTGTTGTTGGAGTAGCCGGCTTCTTCGGTTGGGTAGAAGTTGATGTCGATGACGCGATCGAGGTACGGCATCACGTGCAGGACCGTCTCGCCGAGGCGATCAAAGTTGAACTGGCCGTCGGGGTCGACGAACTCGCCCAAGTTCAGCGAACCAAGATTGCAGACCGCGGTCTCGTCTTGGTTTGTGACCTCGATGATCTCGGTGCACAGATTGGAGAGGTGCACGACGTTTGCGGTGCCATCGTCGGACGATTCACCGGTTTGGTTGCACTTCTCGTTCGAAGCGTCCTTGAAGGTCATCCACCCGTTGCCGGTTTGAGCGAGGCTTCGCATCATGCGGCTGTAGAGATCGCGCGCTTTGATCTGACGTTCGTAGAGGCCCTGGCTCTCGGCCTCTTCGTAGGCAGCCCGGAATTCTTCGCCGTAGAGGTCGGTGAGATGCGGGACCTTCTTCGGGTCGAACAGGCTCCACTGCCAGTCCTTGTCGACTCGCTCCATGAAAAGGTCTGGGACCCAGTTGGCGAGATTCAGGCCGTGTGCCCGGCGCATGTGATCGCCGGTGTTCTCGCGCAAGTCGAGAAACTCTTCGATGTCGGCGTGCCAGCTCTCGAGATAGATGCATGCTGCACCCTTCCGGCGTCCACCTTGGTTGACCGCAGCCACCGAGGAGTCGAGGGTCTTGAGCCATGGGACGATGCCGTTCGACAAACCGTTCGTGCCCGAAATGAGCGAGCCCTTCGAACGGATGCGATGCCACGCCACGCCGATGCCACCAGCAAACTTTGAGAGCCGAGCAATGTCGGTGTAGCGCTTGTAGATGCCTTCGAGGCTGTCTTCAGGCGAGTCGAGCAGGTAGCACGAGGACATCTGTGCGTGCCGGGTGCCAGAGTTGAACAGCGTCGGGCTCGACGGCAGGTAGGCAAGACTCGACATGAGGTCGTAAAAGCGAATGGCTTCGTCGGCGCTCTGAGAAAGCCCGCACGCGACGCGAAGGAAGAAGTATTGCGGGGTCTCGGTGACCATGCGGGTTTCAGGATGGCGCAGCAGGTAGCGGTCATAGACCGTGCGAAGGCCAAAGAATTCGAACTTGCGATCGCGGTCGGTGTTGATGGCCGCGTTCAATGCCGGAGCGTTCTCGTCGACGAACGCTGCAACGTCGTCACCAATGAGGCCAACGGAGTGTCCAATGCGGACCGACTCGGAGAACCACGGGATGTTTTGGTTACGAACTTCCTTGTCGATGTAGGTGGCGAGGAGGCGGGCAGCGAGCTTTGAGTAATTCGGCTCTTCGACGGTGAAGCCGGCTGCGGTGCGAATCGAGAGCTCGTCGAGCTCTTGGGTGGTTGCACCGTCGGCCAGCGCTGAGATCGTGCGGGTCGCCACGCGCATGGCGTCGACGTTGAGCAGGCCTTCAGCACATCGGGCAACCGCATTGACGATTTTATTCAGATCAACAGGTTCGAGGGCACCGTTCCTTTTTCGGACGTGCATCCCCGAAGGAACCGCGTGTTCATTGTCTTGCGCGCCCGCAGCGCTAAGTAGAGCGGTCATTCCGCGCTGATCATCCATCAAGTACTTCCCTGTTCCACCCAACCGAGTTCTGCTGGCGCTCGGCTACGTCAGAAACGCCGAGCGGATCGTCAGGTTACAAGCTTGTAATTACATCATTCAAGCCCTAATCCTGCGAAGTTGCCACGTGGTCACGTTGGGTGCTCGGGGTTGTCCCACTATTCAAGTCTTAACGACTGAGAAACGGACGGCCGGGCCGTGACTCGACCACCGCGCGTGAAGGTTACGATTTGATTACGGCAGGGCTTGTGACGATGTTCACTACACAACTACCGAAACTTTGGACATCCTTGGCAACACTGGCAACACAAACAACACACATCACGCGAATGCCACGCAACGTGAAACATTCAGCACTCAACGCTGTGCAATGTGCTCCAACGCGGAGCGTGCTGCAGATCGCCCAGATTGCAACGCACCGTTAATCGACGGGTTGTACCGGTGGTCACCGGCCACAAACACGCCACTATCGAGCTCGGCTGCGGCAGGAACGTTCTCACCAGGGAGATGGCGAGGCTGAGCGTGAGCAATCACATCGCTGCGCAGCAACTCCCATTCGGTGACCGCCCCACCAAACCAGCCTCGGAGTTGGCTGCGAATTGCTGCCAGGTCAGCGCCAGCTTCTGGTGGCCCCGGAACCGAAACCGCAGTCAGATGTTTGCCCGCTGGCGAATACCGCGGAGACACGTTCGACAACACCGCAACATTGTTGACCGGCCCTTCACGCGTCCCGTTCAAGAACAGCAGCCGCTCATCGTATGGAGCAGATGCAGAGCTAAACCAATGGGTCGTGACACCGTTCCAACCAAAAGCCGGGGTCGAGGCAAGCTCCGACGACGCTCCCATGTCTGTCGCCACAATCACCGCGTCGCTCGAAATGCGCTCGCCGCCGGCAGTTTGAACCAACGACGAAGTCACGACTTCGACCGGCGTGTTCAACCGGATCGCGTCGGGCGCAAGCCGCGCCGCAAGCTGCGCACCGAGCGAACCCATGCCATTGAGGGGCACGGCACCAAATCCAGAGCTCAACATACGGAAGACAAACTCGGTAAACCGACTCGTGACGAACAGTTCGGGATCGAGTGTGATGCCACGAAAGAGCGGCCCGAGAAACTGTTCGATGAAATCGTCGGAGAACTTGAGATCTTTGAACCGGGTAGCCGTTGTGCACTCGGCCTTCCGCCACAGGTCATCGATCGACCCAGACATAACCGAAGACCGCCACTGCAACAGCCGAACTTTGTCGAGGATCGACCCAACGGGTGCTTGCAACGTTGGAAACAGGTCGCCCGGACGGCGCAACGGATCACCAAGAAGCACACGCCCAGAATCGAGTTGCACAAGCGAACCAGCATCGAAACGCCGAAGATCGAGTGCGTCGTAGTCGAACACTCGCTGCGCAACCGGGTAGGCAGTGAGCAAGATCTGAAAACCGCGATCGAGCAGATACCCATCGACCTCGTCAGTGCGCACCCGGCCACCAACGCCATCAGCCGCTTCGAGCACAACAACATCGTTGCCGCGTTCGGTCAAGGTAACTGCCGCGGCAAGACCAGCAAGGCCCGCTCCAACAACGGTAATCTGAGCCACTACTGGTCCTCGTTTGGTGTCGTCACAAGCGTGCGAAGCGCTCGATATGCGCTCTCATAACCAACCGCGCCAAACCCAGCAACCGTTCCCAAACACACCGCAGAGATCAACGACACATGCCGGAAATCCTCGCGTGCTGCCGGGTTCGATAGATGCACTTCGACGACGGGATACGAAACCGCCGAGATGGCATCGCGAATCGCCACCGACGTGTGCGTGTATCCGCCGGGGTTGAACAGCGCACCATCAGCCCAGCTCGCCGCATCCTGCAGATGATCGACCAACGTGCCCTCGCCGTTGCTTTGGAAAGCGGTGATGTCGTCGCCGAAGTCCGAAGCGAGCGCACTGAGCTCGGACTCGATCTGGGCGAGCGTCGTACTGCCGTAGACCTCCGGCTCACGAGTGCCGAGGAGGTTGAGGTTCGGTCCGTTGAGCAAGAGGAAACGCACAAGGGCAGTCTACAAAAGTCTTCGGGTCACTCAGCCACTGCTGGTCGTCGATGCAATTCCCCACCGCGCTGGCATCGCCGCGAACGCCCCATTCGAGAGATCTGGAGCCTCGACAACAACCCGCTTGTGCCGCGTCGCCACGACCGTTCCCGCCGACAAAAGGTCGACTCGAAGGTTGAACCGACCCGCGGCCAACCCAAGCGACTCGACCGTTGCCTCGATTGGCTCAGCCAACATCGCAGCATCGAGAGGCCCCGAATCGAAGCCGAAACCGGTCGGACGTCCACCCTTTGCGAGAACTCGAATCTGGATCGAAGGAGCGACCACATCGTGATCGGGACGAACCTTTACCTTGATTCGAGCCGGAAGGCCAGCAACAGGATCGCCGCGGTCAGGCCCAAAGAGCCGAATCCTCGTGAACCACGACGAATTCCGATCTTCCGCGGCCAGGGTCTCGGCGATCTCGGCCTGCTTTCGCTGACGTGCCTTTTGCTGCGGAGTGACAGGAACTGTGGCACCGATCATGCGGCCCGACCGATCGACGTTGGACTGTTCGCGATACTCCTCGATGACCTCTTCGGGGTCGCCCAAGCGACGGGTCTTGCCGTGGTGCAACCACAGCACCTGATCACAGTTCTTTTCGAGCATCGTCAGGTTGTGCGAAACCTGGATGATGGTCGCACCAGCTTCACGCAGCTCGTTCATCCGCCGGATGCCGTGTTCTTTGAATGCAATATCGCCAACGGCGGTGATTTCGTCGGCGAGAAGAATTTCCGGTTGCATCTGCACCGACACCGCAAAACCGAGACGCGCTCGCATGCCACTCGAGTAGGTCTCGATTGGAGCGTCGACAAACGAACCAATGTCGGCCATCTCGATGATCTGGTCCATGACGCTGTCCATGTAGTCACGGTCGAGACCAACGACCGCGCCGTTCATATAGACATTCTCCCGCCCGGTCAGTTCGCCATGAAACCCAGCGCCGAGCTCGAGAAGCGCGGTGATACGACCGCGCACGTGAACCTCGCCAATCGTTGGCCGGTACACGCCACACAACGCCCGCAGAAACGTCGACTTTCCCGAACCGTTGCGCCCAATCACGCCGAGCATCGAACCCTTCGGCACCTCAACCGACACGTTCTCAAACGCCCAGAACTCTTCGCGGTTGCGGTCGTTGATGCCGGTGAGGCGATCTTTCAAACTGGTGCTACGCCGGCCCAGCAAAAACTTCTTCGAGATGTTGTCGGCTCTGACAGCAATGTCGTCACCCATGCCCTTCGCGTTATCGAAGCCAGCCATCTACAAGCCCTCTGCCACGTCGGCCGACGACCGCGCAAAGATCGCCCAACCAACGACGAGCGTCGCCAGCGAGAACCCGGTGAGATAGATCCAGTCGGTCAACGGCGGCCAGCGCATAAACAAGATGCCATCGCGCCCAAATCCGATCATCTTTGCAAACGGATTCGATGTGATGACCGGTTCAAGCCACGGGAAATTGCCGAAGCGACCAGCGGCCGACTCGACCGGCCAGATCAGCGGCAGCATGTAAAAGCCCAGCCGCAGCCCAATCGAGTAGAGGTATCCAACGTCGCGGTATCTGCTGTTGAACACCGACAAGGCCAAACCCACACCGAGACCCGAGATAGCAGCGAACATCGCCGCAGGGATGAGCACGACCGCGTGGATCGAGAGGTGCCCCCAGAGGCCAAAGAATGCAATCACCACCGCAATAAGAATCGACGCCTCGACAATCGTGCTGAGTGCGGTCGAGAGCGCAGCGGCGACGGGAGGGAAATACAGCTTGCGTCGCAGGCGCACAGTCGCCATGAAGTTGTTCAGGATCTTCGACGACACCGTCCGGAAGAACCCCCACACGGCAATGCCCGACATCAAGAAGTGCGGAAACGAACTGAACTGACCCGGAGCGTCGGGCACGGCACGATCGATGCTCAGCAGCACACCGAAAACAACGCTGTAAATCGCGACCTCGGCAATGGGGTTGAGCAACGACCACACCCAACCGAGATAGCTGCGCATGTAGGTGGTGCGAAGATCTCGCTTGGTCATGTAGGCAATGAAGCCGCGGAAACGCCACGCCTCTCGGGCAGACGAAACAACGGTGGTGCTCGCCGAATCTGACGAGAACACCGTGACGTGGTTCGACGACTCTGTGGTTTCTTCGAATGTGGTCATGACCAACTCGCGTGCATACTGCCCACGACCGTACTCTCCGCATTCACCACTGTGTGGACAGCGTCGCGTTCGCGTAACGCGCCGAGGTCGATGAGGATCGATTCCATTGCAATGTCGCCAGCTCGGCGGGCGCCGTCGCGAGCCTTCACCGCAATTCCAAGGCCACGATCGGGAAGCGCCGCAACAACGACCCCTTCGGCACCGATCTTGCATATCAGCGGTTCGGTTGCCGCCTCAGCGAAAAGCACCTCGACACGTCCAGCCCCCGACATCCACCGAGGGTTTGGCGCCAACGCAGCGACCACCGTCTCGGCAGCACGAGTCATCACGTCGTCAATATGGGCCACATCTTTGGCTCGGACGAGGTGTGCCATCGAACGGGCGAGCAGATGCAACGGCACCGTGTGTGTTGGGATCCCGCATCCATCGATGCCGTGGGTCTGGGAACTCAAGTCGACGCCGGTGAACATCTCGACGGCATTGGTAACCAGCTGCTGCACGTGATGCGCAGCGCCGATGTATCCCGTTGGATCGATTCCCACATGCTGGGCAATCGCTAAGAACCCCGCGTGCTTGCCTGAGCAACAGTTATGAATCCGTTGGAACGATTCACCCGAGCGCAGCAGACGATCTGCCTCGTCGATGGCGAGTGGACGGGTCGCGCCACATTCGAGGGAGCGCTCATCAAGGCCGATGCGTCGAAGCATCTCCGCCGTCCGATCGAGATGCATAACTTCAGCGCTGTGACTAGCCGCTGCGAGCGCAATGTCTTCTGGGGAGAACGAAAAGGCTGCGGCAGCTCCAGAAGCAACCAGGGGAATGACTTGAATTGGCTTGAGTGCCGACCGGGGAATCACAGGCCGTTCAGCGTCTCCAAAGGCGGTCTCGACCGAATCGACGCTCACGACAGCGGCATCGACGAGGTGCTCGCTTTCGGTCACCGTTCGGGTCACGGCGATACGGATCGGCGAGAAAGTATGCGTCATAGCTACAAGTCTGGATGAAAAATGCCGAAATCAGTGTTGTAGCGAGCAATCAGCCTGCGTCAGGAACGAATAGGCTGTGGGAAGACCTCGAAAGGATCCGCCCGTGAGTGCGTACGAGACCTATCAGCCAACACCAGTAATCAATGCTCCAGAAGCAGACCGTGCCAGCTTTGTTGCCAAGGTGTACCAACACGTTGCACTGGCGATTGGCGCCTTCGTTGCATTCGAAGTGGTGCTCTTTGTCACCGGCATCGCCGCAGCAATGCGCGACTTCTTCTTCGGCACCGGCGGGTTCGCCTGGCTCGTGCTTCTCGGTGGCGTCATGATCATCCAGAACTTCGCCGCCAAAGCAGCTACCAACCTCACCGATCCGGGCGCCCAGTACATGGGTCTATTCGGTAGCGCGTTTGGTCAAGCCCTGATCTTTGCGCCGTTCCTGTCGTTCGTGTTCGACACCGACGGCGCCGGCCCGGTCGCACAGGCCGCCATCGTCACCGGTATTGCCTTCGCCATGCTCACCGCCATTGGTTTGTTCACCCGCAAGGACCTCTCATTCCTCCGACCGCTCGTCATGTGGGGCTTTGGGCTCGCACTCATTGCTATTGTTGGATCGGTCATCTTTGGGTTCCAGCTCGGCGTCTGGTTCTCGCTCGCCATGGTTGGCGTCTCGGGCGCATCGATTCTCTACCAAACACAGTCGATTGTTCGCCGCTACCCACTCGGAGCGCACGTCGCAGCGGCAATTGGCCTGTTCAGCTCGCTGATGACCATGTTCTGGTACATCCTGCGACTGTTCATGTCGCGCCGCTAGGCCAGCTGAACAACAACTGCCAAAGCCCAGCCTCTGGCAGCGATCAAATGTGTGGAAGAAGAGTGAGCGTGCTCACTCTTCTTCTTCGTTTTGGGCAGCGTCGTGTTCTTCACGACCGTCATCGACGGGTTCGTCACGCCCGAGACGGTCTGCAGTCACCGCCAGCTCAGTGCCACCAAAGGTGATAGCAAACGCCGGATTTTCGTCGGCGATCCGACGCAACGCCCAACGCGCATCGCCGGCATAGGCCGGGTGCACGTGCCACAGCTCATCACCGATCTTGAGCCGCGACATCTGATCACCCATGGTGTCGAAGTTGATCGACGTTGCCGATAGTGGTTCGGTGAAGACCGGCGGATATGCCTTCAACATCAACGGACTTGTCGGACAGTAGAGGATGTCCGTTGCGGTCATCGCAATCTCGAAGTTGCGCAACGATGCCTGCTTGTACACCGACCGATTCGGGCTCGTGAGTTTGTGGATCGTCCGCCTCGTCACCCGATAGATCTGACTCGGAATGCTGTATGCCGTCGCAACAAGGCCAGAGAAGGTCTCGGTGGGGTCGGCGCCAAATTTTCCAATGGCGGCATACCCGGGCAGGAAAACCGGGACGTTCAGCCGAACGTCGACGCCGGTTGCTTCTCGGCGCTTCTCGACGAAGTCAGCCATCATCCGGGTCATGAATCACACTCCACAGGTTCTTGCGTCATCAGTTCTCGAGCTGGGTCTCTGGGCTCGGCGCAAGGCCCGATGGCCGCACCACGAGAATCAGGTCGCCACCCTCGAGCGACGTACCAGCAGCAACGGCGATCCGTTCGACCGTTCCGGTGACCGGCGTCGAAATACTCGACTCCATCTTCATGGCTTCGACCACCGCAACCGTGTCACCAGCGGTGACCTCATCGCCAACCGCAACCGCCACATTGATCACGCCTCGGAACGGCGCACCAACGTGACCCGGTCGCGCAGGGTCGGCGCGCTCGGTCGCCTGCCGATCTGTCGCGACCGACATATCACGAGTGTCGATATCGCGGGCCTGACCATTGACGACGAAGCTCACTCGCCGGATGCCTTCTTCGTTCGCCTCGCTGATCGATTTGAGGCCGAGGAGCAGACGGACTCCGCGGCCAAGACCAACCGATGCTTCTTCATCGTGGGTGTCGAGGCCATACCAAAACAATGGTGACGGCAATACCGAGAGGTCGCCGTAGCGCTCTCGCTTCTCAGCTTGCGCCGCCGAGGGCACGGGAAACAACAACTGGTTGAGAGTCGCCCGTCGGTCAGGTCCACTCAGGCCCTCCGCGTCAGACTCGGTGAGGCCCTCTTGATGCGGCTCCCAGCTCCGGCCCTCGATCGCCCGTGACCGGAATGGTTCAGGGAAACCGCCCGGCGGCGTGCCGAGTTCGCCGTGCAGAAAGCCCACGACCGAATCGGGAAGGTCGACCGACTCGGGTTCGCTAAAGAGCTGCTCGGGAGTGACTCCTGAGGCCACGAGGTGAAGGGCGAGGTCGCCTACCACCTTCGATGACGGCGTGACTTTGATTGGACGGCCGAGCAGCTTGTTGCACGCGGCATAGAGATTCTCGACCTCCTCGAAACGGTGTCCAAGGCCGAGCGCCCGGGCCTGCGAACGCAGATTCGACAATTGACCGCCAGGGATTTCGTGGCGATAGACGGTTCCAGTCGGTGAGGCGAGGCCCGCTTCGAATGGGGCGTAGACCTGGCGTACTGCTTCCCAATACGGTTCGAGGTCGCCAATCGCATCGAGCGAGACGTCGGCCTGCCGATCGGTATCTTCGGTCATTGCCACAACCGCAGCCATCGAGGGCTGCGAGGTCATACCCGACAATGGCGGTGCTGCTGCATCGAGCGCGTCGACACCAGCTTCGATCGCCGCGAGATAGGTCGCCACCTGACCACCGCTGGTGTCGTGGGTGTGGAGGTGGACAGGCTGGTCGAAACGGTTTCGAAGGCTGGTGACAAGCTTGCGAGCAGCATCTGCCCGCAAGAGACCTGCCATGTCCTTAATGCACAAAATGTGTACGCCAGCTTTAACAAGCGACTCAGCGATCCCCAGGTAGTAGTCGATCGTGTAGAGGTCCTCAGCGGGGCTGGTCAGGTTGCCCGAATAACAGATCGTCCCCTCGACCACGCCGCCGACATCGATGACGGCATCGATCGCTGGTCGCATCTGCCCAATGTCGTTGAACGCGTCGAACACCCGAAAGATGTCCATGCCGGACTCTTTTGCTTCGGCGATAAAGCTCTCAGCAACGGTGTCGGGATACGGCGAGTAACCAACAGTGTTTCTGCCACGCAACAGCATCTGGGTGCAAATGTTCGGCGCTGCCTCGCGAAGCCTTTCGAGACGCTCCCACGGATCTTCATGCAAGAACCGAAGTGCGACATCGAAGGTCGCCCCACCCCAACATTCGAGGCTCAACAGACCCGGCATTGTGTGGGCGATCTGGCGGGCGCCAGCAACGAGATCGATCGAGCGCACGCGGGTGGCGAGAATCGACTGATGAGCGTCGCGCAATGTCGTATCGGTGATAGCGATTGCTTGTTGTGCTCGCAGCTCGGCGGCGAACCCATCGGGCCCGAGGTCGAGTAGTCGTTGGCGCGACCCCGGCTGAGGTTCGGTCGACGGACGTTCGGCGAGCTTGGAGGCCGGGTTGATTCGGGTCGGCGCTGGCCCGTGCGGCTGATTCACCGTGACATCGGCGAGATACCGCAGGAGGCGGGTGGCCCGATTTGCTCCGACCGACGCCGACGTGAGCTCTGGCCGCTGATCGATAAAGGACGTCGTCACCGCACCGGAGATGAACTGTTCGTCGGCAAGAATCGCACGAAGGAACGGCTGGTTCGTGGCGACGCCGCGCACCCGGTATTCGGCGAGCGTGCGCTGGAGCCGACGCACCACGGTTTCGAAATCGCGGCCGCGGCAGGTGATCTTCTCGATCATCGAATCGAAGAACGGCGTAATCTCGACGCCCTGGTAAACGCAGCCATCGAGGCGAACACCCGGTCCGGTCGCAGGACGATACGCGAGGATTCGGCCGGTGTCTGGACGGAAATCGTTCGCCGGGTCCTCAGCGGTCACTCGGCACTGCATTGCATAGCCACGAACCTGTATCGCGTCCTGGCTCAGGCCGAGGTCATCGAGCGATTCCCCCGAGGCAATGCGCAGCTGACTCTCGACAAGATCAACGTCGGTGATCTCTTCGGTCACCGTGTGTTCGACCTGAATTCGAGGGTTCATCTCAATGAACACGTGGCGGTCGGTCGAGTCGACAAGAAACTCGACCGTGCCCGCGTTCTTGTAGTCGATCGATCGTGCGAACCGAACAGCATCGTCGAGTAGCTGGGCGCGCACGTCGGGATCGAAATGTGGTGCTGGCGCAAGTTCGACGACCTTTTGGAAACGCCTCTGCACCGAGCAGTCTCGTTCGTAGAGGTGGATCACCCCTCCTTGTCCGTCGGCGAGAACCTGCGCTTCGATATGGCGCACGTCGGTCATGGCTTCTTCGAGGAAGACGGTCGAATCACCAAAGGCGCTTTCGGCTTCGCGCCGGGCTGCATCGACCGCTGCGGTGAGGTCTTCGGGGTCATCGATACGCCGCAGGCCGCGGCCACCGCCACCGGCGGCAGCCTTGACGAAAATGGGAAACCCGATTTCCGCAGCGAAATCGAGGGCGACGCTTGGATCTTCGATCGGCGGCGACTGCATCAGGACGGGAAGGTTGGCACGCTCTGCCGCCTCCCGGGCGCGCATCTTGTTACCGGTCAGCTCGAGGACGTTCGAACCGGGGCCAACAAAGGTGATTCCGGCGTCCTCGCATGCTTCGGCGAGGTCGGGGCTCTCGGAGAGAAAGCCATAACCGGGATAGATGGCATCGGCTCCAGCGTTTAGCGCTGTTTGCACGATCAGGTCATGGTCGAGATAGGCGCGCACGGGGTGGCCGCGCTCGCCAATTTCGTACGCTTCGTCCGCCTTGATTCGATGGAGCGCCTTTCGGTCCTCCCAAGGGTGAATGGCCACCGTTGTAATTCCGAGCTGCGTGGCAGCACGAAAGGCACGGATAGCGATCTCACCTCGATTCGCGACCAATAGCTTCTGAATCACTGCGCCCCCTTTTCCTGGAACCACCGTACTTGCCAGAACGCGGTCAGTTGGGATTGACGTTGTGCAGTTGCGCTCCGACACGACAGGACATTCCAACAGGCGTGTCGGGGCGACCGGAAAGCTCGAGCTCGGGTCCGGAGACTACGATTGGGCTATGAGCACCGACGCCCGTCAATCCGATTCCCCGCTTCTCGACCCGATGTTTATCGAGCGATGGTCACCTCGATCATTCAGCGACACTCCAGTGACAGATGAGCAGCTCGCCGCCATGTTCGAGGCGGCGCGTTGGGCGCCGAGCTGGATGAACAACCAACCGTGGCTGTTTCTCTACGAGACCGACGGACCCGATCGCGAAGCAATGCTGAACCTCATTATGGAATTCAACCGCGACTGGGTCGACAACGCGCCCGTGATCGGTCTTATCGCGGCACGTCCGGGTCTTGACGGCTTCATGGCCCGAACCGCCGACTTCGATACCGGGGCTGCAGTGATGAGCCTCACCCATCAAGCGCACAAGCTCGGTCTTGTGGTCCATCTCATGGGCGGCATCGAGATCGACGCCGCGTTCGAAGCGACCGGCCTCGATCCCGAGACCGCCAACTTCTTGTGCGCGTTCGCGATTGGCCATCAAGGCAACGGGTCGAATCTTTCCGAGAAGAACCGGGAGAAGGAAAAGCCCAGCCCTCGAATGCCAGCAAGTTCTTTTGCATTCAAGGGCCTGGCTCCGGGGCCTCGACCTGTGTGACGCCTCGTTCTTCCTCGTAGATCCTCGTTGCTGGGTCGTGTCGGAGCGACTACTTGCGTGACTCCATCAGCGGCATGATCCTTTCGCCGAACTCGGCGGTTGCGACGGGGTAGTCATCAAAGACACACATGACGCCTTTGACACCGGGGATCTCCGATACTTCATCGAGGCGAGCAGCGATCGTTGCATGGCTTCCCACGATCGCGCCGATGTTGAGGTTGAAGGCCTGCTGCATCTCTGCGATCTTGTCGGCGGTTGCTCCAGCGGTGTCCATCTCTGCTGCGCCGATGAGGAACTTGATTGCTTCGAGGTCGGCGCCATCTTGGTAGTGCTTCCATTTCGCTTCGGCCTCGTCGTTCGTTTCGCCCATCGTGATGTGGAAGAGCACGTAGACACCAACGTCACGGCCGGTCTTTTCGGCTGCGGCCATTAGCCGTCCGGCATCGTTACGGACCACGTCGAGATCGCTGGTCCCAATGATGAACTGGTAGTCACCGTAGGTCGCACAGAACTCCATACCTCGGTCGCTTTGTCCGGCGCAGACGAGTGGCACCTTGCCGTCCTTTGGCGGAGGAGACAGTCGGCAGTCGTCCATCTGGAAGTACTCGCCCTTGAGATCGGACACGCCGTCCGCCCAGAGGTCTTGCATGATTTTGACGTACTCGGTGGCGTAGTCGTATCGCTTCTCGTAGTACCAGTCCCCGGGCCACACGCCCATCTGGCTGTACTCGATCTGGTTCCATCCCGAGACGATGTTGATTCCGAATCGTCCCCCGGAGATATCGTCGATGGTCGATGCCATGCGGGCCACCATTGCTGGCTCCATCGTTGGCAGCGCCACCGATGCAAACAAGTTGATCTTCTCGGTTGCAGCGGCGAGGCCCGCCATCAAGGTGAATGATTCGAGGTTGTGATCCCAGAATTCGGTCTCACCACCGAACCCTCGAAGTTTCACCATGCTCAAGAGAAACTCGAAGCCCGCCGCCTCTGCCCTCTCTGCGGTGGTGCGGTTGAGGTCGAAGCTCGGCATGTATTGCGGCGAGGTCTTCGACATCATCCAGCCGTTGTTTCCAATGGGAATGAAAATGCCTAGGTCCATCGCCAAGGCCTATCACGGAATGTGTGACCGGTGCCACACGCGTTCGCGATGCTGCGATCCTATGGCTCGACTTCAGCGCGCCTGCAGATAGTTGATCACCAGATCGAGATCGACCACGTCGCCGTACTTTGCATGAATGTCGAACAGGTTCGATTCGTGGACCTGTTCGGTTCGATCTCCAACAGCTTGGCGCACGACGAAGGGAACAAAACCGTGTGCTGACGCATCGGTGACCGTGGCTCGGACACAGCCGCTCGTCGTCACCCCACAGACGAGTAGCGAGTCAACCTCGAGCGTTCGAAGCGCGTCGGCGAGCTGGGTGCCGAAGAACCCTGACGCATGATGCTTGGTGATGACGGTTTCGTCGTCCCACGGTTCAACGCCACCTACCCAATCGGCGAGCGGGTTGTCGCGATCGAACGAGCTGAGCGCTGGAACCTTCTCGTACCACACTCCCCCATTTGCTCCGCCTGGTTCATATTCCACCCGGGTCCAGATGACGGGGACTTCAGCGGAACGACCGGCAGCGACGACCTGCTTAACCGACTCCACAATCGCCGGGCGATCGAGGTGGAGCGGCGAACCATCGCTGAAGTACGCAGCACACATGTCGACCACAAGCACGCACGGCGACTCGCCAAACGGAGTCGTTTGCCCAAGTCCCGCATCTCGATAACTCGCCACCGTCTCGGCATCCACACCAAGAGTTGTACCCCAAGCACCACCACCCCATGGATTTGTGAAGGATTTTGTACCGAGGAGGTACAAAATCCTTCACAAATCCTGTGGGGTGTTGGGGGATCTATGCTTTGACGATGTCGCCGTTTCTTCACTCCCCTGCTGACCGACTTGCCCGATTTCGGGAACTGCTCGATACACCTGGGCCGGTGCTGCTTCCCGGGTGTTACGACGCGCTCGGGGCGAGGCTCATCGAACAGGCCGGATTCGACGCCGTATACATGACTGGATTCGGCACCTCCGCGTCACTGCTTGGACGACCCGACGTTGGGTTGCTTGGCCTACACGAGATGGCCGACAACGCTCGACGCATCACCGCAGCAACAGATCTTCCCGTCATTGCCGATGCCGACACTGGCTACGGCAATCAGATCAACGTCATCCGCACGATCCAAACCTACGAGCAGGCAGGAGTAGCCGGCGTCCACATCGAGGATCAGATGCTGCCGAAGAAGTGTGGCCACATGGAGGGCAAGGTCGTCGTCCCACGCGAAGAGTTCGTCGGCAAGATTCGCGCGGCCGTATCGGCACGACGAGATCCGAATTTCACGATCATTGCTCGTACCGACGCTCGCGCCCCCCACGGAATCGACGAGGCGCTCGAGCGAGCTCGCCAAGCCAGACAGGCCGGAGCTGACGCCCTTTTCGTCGAGGCTCTACAGAACGACGATGAACTCGTTCGGGTCGCCGAAGAACTGTCGGACATTCCGCTGATTTTCAATTGGGCTGAGGGCGGCAAGACCCCACCATTGACGATCGAACGAATTACCGAGCTGGGTTTCGCCATGGTCATCATGCCAATCTCGACGCTCCTGGCGGCGACACGCGCCATGCAACACGCACTGGCCCAAATCAAGATTGATGGCACCCCGGTTCGCGCCGTGGAACAGATGCCTGCATTCGACGAGTTCACCGAGTTGATTGGACTCGGCGAAATCGAAGAGCTCGAACAGCGCTACAGCTCGTAGCTCTCGCTGTTCGAGCGAACCCCGAGGTTGACAGAGGGGGAGGTCCGTTGGGCTAGCTGAGGAGAACACCCATCAGGTCGTCCCAGACCGTGATCGTAAAGTCGTTCTGCACCTGCAATTGCAACGCAGCGACTCGATCTGCACGCCGGTCGACAACGAAGCTCGTTCCCCCATACCCGCCCCATCCAAACCACCCAGTCCCATCTCGTGCGACCTCTCCCCCAAATCCAAACCCGGTGGCCGTACAGACCCGAAAGCGAGCGTCGCGCTGGTCGCTGGCAAGCATCGGGGCGAGTTGGTCGGTCATCATTTTGTCGACCAAGAACGCCGAAAGAATCCGCTGACCGCGGTGAACACCATCGTTGCGTAGCATCAGCAGAAACGTTACGTAATCATCGATCGTCGATAGCAGACCACCGCCGCACGACACCATTTGCTGGATGCGTTCACCACTCGCATATGTCGAAGCTGCACCCGCATTGTCGACGAGTTCGAGCGACGGCTCTGCGTTGGGAATATGACGCCAGCACGCCCCGAGGCGTGCAACCATCTGGGGGTCGGGAACAAACCCGCTGGAATCCATGCCGAGCGGTTCGAAGATTCGACTGTTGAAGACCTCCGCGACCGGCGCTGCCGTTACCTGCTCGATGACCCGACCGAGGAGATCGTGGGCGAGGCTGTACCGCCAGCGCTGTCCGGGAAGAAAGCAGAGTGGTTGCTGTGCGAGCTTCGCGCTGAACGCTTCGAGACTTTCCGTCCCTTCGTGATCTATGCCGGCATCGCGGTATGACGCGTCGATTGGATGGACGTGCGGCCCCGACTCCCACGCTTGGTAGGTGAGTCCAGCGGTGTGCGTGAGGAGGTGTTCGACGGTTGGAATGCCGTTGACTGCTCGCCGCTCAGACCACTCGGGAAGCAGCGACGAGATCGGCTCATCGAGTTCGAGTCGGCCTTCGTCGACCAACGACAACACGACGGCGCTCGTCACGGCCTTGACCGACGAGTAGTAGCGGCCCACCGTATCGAGGGCGAGTTCAGTGCCGGTCGGGTCGGCGACTCCTCTGATGATGTCGACGCGGTCGCCGCCCTCGACGACGACCAGACTCGCGCCGGGGACAACGCCAGTCTCGACGGCGCCCTCGATGATCTCGATGAGTTGGTTCTCGCGGTTCCCCATCTCACGAGAGTATTCGCTGAGACAACGCGAAGCCCCCAGACCACGTCAGCTGCATTGGCTAGAGCAGGCGGAGGAGCAACGTCGCCGCCGAGATTGCCAGCAAGATGATGACCACGCGTTCGAAGGCTGCGCTGGAGATGCGGTCTCGAATAGCCGCGCCGATCGGCAACGACAAGACACTCAATGGGATCAGTAGAAGGCCAATGACGATCGAGTCGCGGGTATACAACTGATCGACTGCCGCGACGGTCATCTGGCCGATCTGGGTGACGGCAAAGAACGAGGCAATCGCGAAGATGAAGGTGTCACGCTCGATATCAACGCTGAGAAACCATGGCGTGACGATCGGTCCGGACACTCCAGCTGCACCCTGAAATACGCCGGCGAGTCCACCCACCACGGGCGCCAGTCGATGCGCCTTTTGATCCGCGATCGTGAACTGCAAGCCGCTCAGCCGGTTCACGAGGAACGCCACCAAGATGACGAACAGAATAAGACGGAAGGTCTGCACTGGCAGCGAGGACAACAACAACGTGCCACCAACAGCACCAACCACTCCAGCCATCGTAAAGACGGGCAGCGTCTTGGCTTCGCGCCACTGGCCCCGCACGCGCCACGCAATGCCGAGGTTCAAGAACAGGTTCGACGGAGCAACGATGAGAACAGCGTCGACGACATCGATGAACTGCGCAAGAATCGGCAGCAGCAACAGCGGATATCCAAAGCCTGCGATGCTCTTCACCACTGCTGCGAAGCCTGCGATGGTCAAGATGAGGACGATCTGGTCTCCGGTCACGAAGTGATCAGATCTGACGCGCCCTGAGATGCAGTTGCCTCGCCGATGAGCATTGACATGAACCGTATCAACGCTTCGGGGCACGGTCCGTCGTTGCGGCGAGCGAGCATCAGCGCCCGTTCGGCCACAGGTTGCTGGATGGCGCGCTGCAACACGTGCGGCTCACGTTCGGCATCGACCGCCGAAAGCACCGTCCATCCCATTCCGAGGCGAACCATCTCACACAGCACTGCGGGTTGAGAGCTCTCCGCGATGACGTCGACGCTGGCGCCGCGCCCGCGCAGCTCGCGGGAAACAAGCGCGCGAGTTCGAGACACTTCGGGGAAGCCGACCCACGGCCCCCACGTGTCGGGCGCGCCTACTGTTGCACCGGGAGGTGCATAGACGTACAACGGCTCGCGAACGAGTGGCCGAAGGTCGAGGCCGTCGGTGTTCGATGGTGGAACCGCAACGACGACGTCGAGCGCTCCGGAGCGAAGTTCATCAAAGAGCGCAGCCGACGGTCGAACATCGAGTTGCACGGAGATGCCCGGATGGATTGAAGAAAAGCGAACCAACGTCTCACCGAAGTGATAGATCGCCGCGGTGTCGATCATGCCCGCACGGATCCTGCCGGTATCGCCCGTTCGAATGTCGTTCGCCCAGCGGCCGAGTCCGTTGAGTTCTGCCAAGACGTTCCTTGCATAGGTAGCTGCCTTTTCGGCTTCCGGCGTCGGAACGCGGACGCGTCCTTCTTTGGCAAACAGCCCAATACCAAGCCGCCGTTCAAGTTCGGCGATCCCTTGAGAGAATGCGGAGGTGCTCACCCCGAGCGCCTGTGCCGCCTCGGTCCAGCCCCCGTGATCGATCGCCGCGACAAGATAGGACAGCTGTGTGGGTGAGGGGTCCTGCGTCGACACGTCAATAGCGTAGGAGGTTGCTTAGGCACTGAAGCATTACTTAACCATTATTCCTAATGCTTTACCCTCGCCGTAGTTTTGCCGCTATGACTGAAGCACGCGACATCGCACCCGCATCCGGCAAACTTGGACTACTCATGCCAGGCCTCGGCGCCGTGGCATCGACCGTCATCGCTGGCGTTCTACACTCCCGCCAGACCGGCGAAGCTCCGCTCGGGTCGGTCTCCCAGATGGCCCACATCCGACTCGGAAAGCGCGAAGAAAACCGCAACCCACTCATTCGCGAGTTCGCTCCACTCGCCGACCTAGGTGACTTGGTATTCGGCGGCTGGGACCCACTCTCACCCAATGCACTCGAAGCCGCTCGCACCGCAGGAGTCATGAAAGATGGCGACCTCGCTGCGATCTCAGGCGAACTCGAAGGTGTCGTTGCAATGGACGCCGTCTTCGACCAGAAATGGGTCAGCCGCATCGAGGGGGTTCGCGTCAAAAGCGAAACCAACAAGATGGAACAAGCCGAAGCACTCATGGCCGACATTGAACGCTTCCGCACCGAAAACGACTGCGACCGATTGGTCATGGTCTGGTGCGGTTCAACCGAAGCGTTCCAGCAACCATCGCAAGTACACGAGACTATCGAAGCATTCGAAGCTGGCCTGCGCGACAACGACGACAACATTTCACCAAGCCAAATCTACGCCTACGCCTCCATCATGAGCGGTGTACCGTTCTCGAACGGCGCCCCGAACCTCACCACCGATCTCGACTGCATGGTCGAACTCGCCTTGCGCGAAGGCGTGCCGATTTCAGGAAGAGACTTCAAGACCGGCCAGACGTTGATCAAGACCCTCATCGCCCCCGGCCTCAAAAGCCGAATGCTCGGTATCCGTGGCTGGTACTCAACCAACATCCTCGGCAACCGCGACGGCGAAGTACTCGACGCACCCGAGAACTTCCAGACCAAAGAGCACTCGAAGCTCGGTGTTCTCGACACCATCTTGCAGCCCGAGATCTACCCATCGCTTTACGGCAACATCGATCACAAAGTTCGCATCGATTACTACCCTCCACGCGGAGACGAAAAAGAGGGCTGGGACAACATCGACTTCTTTGGGTGGCTCGGATACCCAATGCAACTCAAGATCAACCTGTTGGCCCGCGACTCGATCCTCGCCGCGCCGATCGTGCTCGACCTCGCACTCTTCATGGACCTCGCGGCACGCGCTGGTGAATCCGGTGTTCAAGAGTGGCTGAGCTTCTACTTCAAAGCGCCGCAAAGCGCGACGATCAACGACCCCGAACACGACATCTTCATTCAGCAGACCAAGCTCAAGAACACCTTGCGCGAATGGATGGGCGAGGTTCCCGTCACCCACTCCGAAGCCGGATAGGCCAGTCGACTACTGATCCAGCCAGCTGATAACGCCGCCACCCAAGAGCTCTCTGAGCTCAGCGTTCGACTCAGCAAACACCGATCCCCATCGCTCACGAATACCGGGATCGATCGGGTCATACTCGCGTTTGTTGTAGCGCGGATAGTCAATACCAATTAGCGGTGGGAGCCCGAGGAAGTCCGTTGCTCGGCGGACGGTTTCCTCGGGTTCTGCAGAAAGTGCTGCAGAGTCGAGGACGAGAACGTTCTCGCGCCCGAACAGTTCGAAGTACCGACGAACTTGCTCGGCGTATTTGCCACGACTCAGATAGGCGTGATGGATGTGGGGCTTGGAGATGTAGCTCGAGTCGTCCTTTAGCTTCTCGACCTCGCCAGCGAGCCGAGCTTCCTCGCCAGCAAAGGCATCCTCGAGCGCAAGGGTCTCAAAGCCCCGCTTCACTTCATGATTGTGATGTGAGATCGCTCGATCGAGGGGCTCACGGAGAACCGCAATAATTCGTGCCTCAGGGTTGACCGCGTGGATTCGAGCCGGGATTACCGGACTAAACAGGTAGTAGGGAGCGCCTTCGCCGACGGCGGGAGCTACACCATGTTCGGCTGCTTGGGCGTTGAGATCCTTCGTACGCGGAAAGTTGCTGACATACCACTCGACCGACTTGTCATAGTTGGTATCGAAATAGTGCACGCCCTTGGCGCGGCGCGGTCCGTGAACAAGCTCATGGCGAAGGAGATAGATAAACAGCGACGTGGTTCCGCCCCGCTGGGTGCCGACAACGAAGAAGTTCGGAGCCGATCGAGGCAACGGATCGAGCCGACCGATGTTCCGATTCATCCACACGTAGACATCGCGGACAGGTTGCGGCAGCGCGGTGGCTTTCCCTAAGGCTTTTCGACCAATCATGACAGCACCATCGTCAGACGTTGTAGGACGGCATCGTGCCGTGGGGTATCAAGCGCCTGAGCCTCTGCGTGACGAGCGCAGAGCTCAAGAAGGTAGAGACCATGAAGCGAGCGGTGATGCGCCGTTGGGATTCCGAACGATGCGAGATCCAACGTGGCGCCATCGAGACCGGAGCCGTATTGATAATGCAAGTGCAGGAGGTCAAAGCCGGTCGGGACGCCAAGTGTTGTCCGTTCCCAATCCCAGATAGCAAGCCGACCGTCGGTGGTTCGTCCCGTATTCCATGGAGACCAATCACCGTGCCACGCCGACACCTCGAGAGCATCGACGAATGGGTCCTGTTCGATTGCGTCGACCAATGACCGGAGTTCACCGTGTTGGTTCTCGCCGAGTCGGGTCGCCAGATCGCCGAACCACGCGGTCTCTCGCACGCGAGACGTTGCATCAACCCGGCTCGAGACGAACTCCTCGAGCGTCGACATTGGCATGTTGGCCACCGTCACCCCGAGATCATCGACGAGATCGAGCGGTTCCATCACCAGCAACGCGCTGGAGCCAAAGCTGCCGGAGTGCAGCAGTCCGGGGGTGACGACACCATCGAGCGGGTGGTCCATGAGGTGGTCGAGCCAATAGGCCTCGTTCTGGACCATTTGGTGGGTGTGGTCGTCGGGGCCGAGCTTTGCGACAGCGACCATCTCGTCACCGGCGTAGCAGCGAACGACGGGCTTGCGGTTTGGCCGGGGTGGCCCCACAGACACAGACAATCGCACGTCGCGATCGAGGACTGCGGAGAGGTGCTGGCGGAGGGTTCCCAGCTCGGCATTGGACGTCACGGACCAGTCCGCCTTGCGACGCCCAGCAAGCAGCGACACGCCTGACGCAGCGCGTCGGGCAGCTGCATTCGAGGTGCGCGAGGACACCATGCGTTCAATGGCATCGGTCATTGCTTGCGAGCAATCGAGATCGACAACGACCCGCGGGTCGCCCGGTCGCGGCAGCGCGCTGTATTGCTCTTTGGACGCGACAGCATCGCTGCTCTGCAGCGTTCCGTCGGGGCCAGCCAACACGTGGCGCCACCAGCGCTGGTCGACCGCACCCATCAGGTCAGCGCGGACGGTATGGCGTTGGACGACAACACGGCCTGGCGCCGCATCTCGTCATCGCGCTTGTCTCGGAAGAAGACGGCGAGGCACATCATCATGATCGGCAGCGCCGCCGGCAAATGGTCGTAGTAGAACATCGTCGGCAGCGACGTGAGCACTGCAAGGTGCAACATCATCTGCTCCTGGTTCCGAATCTTACGACCCGTCTTGAAGCTCATCAGACCCCAGAAACCGGTGTAGAAGATTGCGCCCGGGATGCCTTGGCTGAACAGCGCGGTCCAGAAGTTGCCGTGGGTGCCGATTGCTGGCCGGTTGGGGTCGGGATTCGCCAGCGGTGCACCAAAGCCGAGGAGCGGCGAGTCCGGAACCCGTTCGAGAACCTCGGTGTAAATGTCGTTACGAGCACCGGTTGAGTGTTCTGTGGTTGCTCGGTCGGTGACGATGTTGCCAATGGGCGACACGAGCACGAGTCCGCCAACGATGAACATGCCAGCGAGCAGGCGGCCGGCGAGCAGCAGGTTGCCTGTCGAGGCCCGTCGGATCGCCACATAGACCACCGATCCAATGAGCGCGATCCAAAGACCACGGTTGACCGAGACGACCATTGGAATCAGTGCGAGGAACGCAACCACCGGAATCCATCGACGGAGTCGACGAGCACGGCCAGCCGCGGCAATCGACGCGAACGTCGCCGGTACGAGCGTCGCTGCCCAGTCGTTGGAGAACGAGAACGGGAACGACGGCCGGTTCAGAGGAAAGCCGAGGAAGTCTTGTGTCTGAGCGAACGGAGGTTGCACGATGTTGCGCACGAACCCGTTCGACAGCAGGGAGCGTGGAAGGATCTGCGAGAGAAGGGTCGGAACAGTGGCGTCGCCAAATATCAGTCCGAGGTAACCACCGAGGATCGCCGTGAACAGGAAAAGCCCGGCGATCATGCCGAGCACGCGACCGGTCGGCAGGTACTTCTGCGGCAAGTTGTAGATGAATAGGAACACGATGGTCGAGCCAATGTAGATGCCCGTCCGGATCGCCCATGACAAGTACCGGGTGAGCGTTGGTTCAAGCGTGACAGCCGAGACGAGGACCCAGCCAATGAACAACAGCCACAGTCCAAAGCCCTTTGGCATTCGAATTGGCTTCATCGACAACAGCGCAATACCCATTGGCACCGCCGCGAGTGCAAAGGTGAAGAACGCCAAACCCATCCACCAAAAGATGGGAAGCAAGGCAATCGTGTAGAACGGTGCGGCTGGATGCAACAGCCCCCGTCGTTCCTTCTTGAGGCGCGTTGGAGCCCGTCGAGTATCGATCCGGGGATCGAACGTATCGAGTGGGTCGGCTATCGCCATTAGACAGACATTCCGCGTTTCTGAAGCTGAGAAACAACGGTGGCCGAAGGAACTCCAGCAGCGACAGAAAGCGCCAGGCCAGCACGGCCTTCTTTTGGGTTCAGCTTCAGTGTCTTCTTGGCAAGGTCGATGGCACCCTTGCGATCACCGAGCGAGGCCTTCGCAAAAGCCATCTGGCCATAAATGCGGGCGAGTCCAACCGGTTCGGTTTCAAACTCGGGGTAGCGGTCGAGGATGTATTGCAATCCGTCGATTCGCATCTGCCAGCGCTCTGCGTAGAAGGACGCCGTATGCCAACGAACGCGCACCAACGGTGCAGGGACGAGCAGCATGTCGGTGACTCGGGTCGCGCGAAGAAGCCATTCGTAGTCTTCGCCATACCCACCGGGAACGTCTTCATCAATCAGACCAATTCGATCGATCAGTTCGACCCGGCGCATCAGGAATGTCGACGGATGCGCTTCGAAGACGCGGCTCTCGAGGAAATCGCGGAAGGTAATCCGGGATTCGTCTCGTACGCGTTCGACTCGCTCATCTTCGTATTCGACAATGACACCCGAACCAACAAAGTGGACATCGGGGTTCGAATTCAGGACTTCGACCTGGCGCCGGATCTTGCTCGGCACCCAGACGTCGTCATCGTC
>CALKGG010000131.1 GCA_938084885.1 uncultured Acidimicrobiales bacterium | reverse complement strand
CGGAGCGGGATGCCCGAGGTGTTGGAACTGATCACTGACCCTTCGGCTCGGAGTGGCTCGATGAGGGTAAAGAGACGACGTTTGGTGTCGAGGTCCTCGACGATGGCTTCACAGATCCAGTCGTAGTCGGCGATCTTCGCGAGATCGTTGTCGAACGTGCCGGTCTCGACGAGGTGGCGGTCACCCTCTTCGACAACGGCGAGCCCCCGCTCCACCGCTTCAGCCGAGATGTCGAGCATCAGCACCCGACAGCCAGCAGCTGCGCTCGCCGCAGCAATACCTGCACCCATGGTGCCGCATCCCAATACAGCGACGGACTCGATCGATCGGCTCACGACAACGCTCCTTCTGTTCGTCTCGACTGTTCGAAACGGCCGCCATTGTGCCGCGACTCGTTCAGCGCTGCGACAGAGCTGTGAACAAGAACAGAACGAAGCCAGGCAGCGGTATGGCCACCGACCGAAGTCGGTTCCTTCTCCCATCATCCGCCCACGACGGGCGCAACCCCGAACCAACGAAGGACCATCCAATGAAGAACTCGAGCAAGACCACCAAGCTCACGGCGCTGCTTCTCGGCCTCGCACTCACCGCAGCCGCATGTGCTTCTGATGACGACGTCTCCGCCGAGCTTCCCGCCGCCCAGGCCGAAGAGGTCGCCGAAGAAGCCATGGAAGACGAAGAAGCCATGGAAGACGAAGAAGCAGACGCAGGTGGCGAAGCCGTCACCATCGAGTACTGGCTTTGGGACGGCAACCAGCAGCCTCACTACGAGGCATGCGCAGCCAACTTCACCCAGGCAAACCCAAACATCAACGTGAACATCACCCAGTTCGGTTGGGGCGATTACTGGGACGGCCTCACCGCTGCTCTCGCAACCAACACTGCACCTGACGTGTTCACCGATCACCTCGCTCGCTACCCAGAGTTCGTTGAATCGGGCGTCCTCGTTCCGCTCAACGACTTTGTTGAGCAAGACGGCCTCGACGTGAACAACTACTTCCCTGGCCTCGCAGAGCTGTGGACCTCACCTGATGGAGAGCGCTTCGGCCTTCCAAAGGACTGGGACACCATTGCAATCGCAGCCAACGAAGAGCAGCTCGAAGCTGCTGGTCTCACCACTGACGACATCTCCAACCTCGACTGGAACCCAGCCGACGGTGGAACCTTCGGTGAAGTTATCCAGCAGCTCACCGTCGACACCAACGGTGTCCGCGGTAACGAGGACGGCTTCGATGGATCGAGCATTGAGACCTACGGCTTTGGCCTCGAAGGCAACTTCGGTGCCTTTGGTCAGACCACGTTCTCTGCATTCGCAGCGTCGAACGGCTGGACCGCAGTCGACGGAGTTTGGGCAGACGAAGCAAACTACGCCGATCCTGCTCTTGCAGAGACCATTCAGTGGTTTGCTGACTGGATCGAAGCTGGATTCATCACGCCTCTCGAGGACGTACAGTCCCTCGGTGGCACGACCATCTTCCAAGAAGGTGGCGCAGCGACGATGACCAATGGTTCATGGACCATCTCGACCCTCTCGGGAGACGCAACCAGCTTCCCAGTTGCGTACGCACCAACCCCAATTGGCCCATCGGGCGACCGCGCATCGATGTTCAACGGTCTTGCCGACTCCATCACCACCTCTTCGCAGAACCCTGAAGAGGCATGGGCATGGGTCAGCTACCTTGCATCGGCAGAGTGCCAGGAAAGCATCGGCGAAGCAGCCGTTGTCTTCCCAGCAATCCCAAGCGCAACCGTCATTGCACAGGACGCACACGCTGCGAACGGTGTTGACGTCTCCGCATTCACGACTCACGTCGATGATGGCACCACGTTCCTCTTCCCAATCACCGACTCGGCTTCTCGTATCGAAGCTGCTGTTGGTCCGGTGATGGAGTCGATCCTTCGTGGTGAAGGCAACGCAGCAGAACTGCTTCCAGCAGTCGCTGACGAGGTAAACTCGATCCTCGGTAGCTAATCGAGCGAGTGAGTACCACATCCTCATGAGCAACGGGTCCGTCATTGCATTTCGCACATGGCGGGCCCGTTTGCGCGTGTGGGCTGTCGTTTCGCTGCTGGCCATCATCAGCGCGGCGTGTGGTTCGAGCGCTCCTGTGGTCGAGCCGGAATCGCTACCCGATACCGAAACGGTTGGAACCGCAACCGTCCCAGCAACAGTCAGCGCCACAATGCTCGCAACACCAACAACATGTGCGACCGGATTTGTTGGCCATGACCTCGCACACACCACAACGGGGCCTGGTGATACGTCTTCGACGTTCGACGGAACCGGAGCGGGCGTTGGCATTGGCGACCTCGACCGTGACGGAGACCTCGACATTGTGCTTGCGAACCTTTCGTCCACTTCGACGGTGCTCGAGAACCTTGGCGCCCTCGAATTTCGACCTCACGATCTCGACGCTGGCCGCTTCCGCGGCGTCGCCATCGTCGACGCCACCGCCGACACGTGGCCAGACATTGTTATGACCACCGGACTCGGCACGCCGGTCATCTATGAAAACCCCGGAACGGGCACGCTCGACGGTTGGGATCGTGGCGTCCTCGACGGGGTTCGAGCAATTACCTACTCAATGGCGTGGACTGATCTCGGCGGCGACGGCGATCTCGACCTCGTCACTGGCTCCTACAACGCCGAACTGACCGCTCGGCGAAACTCGCCAATTCTCGGTGACGACACGGGGGTGATCCTCCACGAGCGCAACGGCGACAGCTTCGAGGTGACCCGACTGAGTGACACTGCCCAAGCGCTTGCGCTTATTACCTCTGACGTCGATGGCGACGGTCGAACCGACATCTACGTCGGCAACGATCTCGCTACCCCCGACTTTCTTTGGCTCGATACCCCCAATGGGTGGACGCCGTCGACCCCGTTCAGCACGACGAGCTATTCGACGATGTCGATCGACGCCGCCGACCTCGACAACGACGGCCGCAATGAATTCTTTACCACCGACATGGCTCCCGCCGAGCCAGATGACCGGTACCGCGAGGTCGCCGAAGACATGGCAGCTGCCCCTGTTGTCGATGACGTCCAGATTCCGGTCAACGTGCTAAACGACCCCGATGGCACCGGTTTTGCCAACGCAGCCTCTGGTCAAAGCATCGAAGCCACTGGTTGGAGCTGGTCAGGGCTCTTTGGTGATCTCGACAACGACGGGTTCCAAGACCTCTACGTGGCCAATGGCATGCGAAGTGATGCCCTGTTCGATTTCCTTCCCGATGCCCGACTCATCGAGGAGAACCAAGCCTTCCGCAACGAGGACGGAAACCTTGTCCCCAATGACTCGTGGGGCCTTGGCGCTACCGAAGGCGGCAGAGGTATGGCGTTCGCGGATCTAGACTCAGATGGTGATCTCGACATTGTTATCAATAACCTCGACACGCCGTCGCGCCTGTTCGAGAACCAGCTGTGTGGCCAAGCCGTCGAGGTTTCGCTCGACTGGCCTGAGACCGACAACATCAATGCGCTAGGAGCAACAGTCACCCTTGAGGTCGGCGAACAAACGCTGACTCGCAGCATCACCTCTTCTCGGGGATATCTCTCGTCGTCACCTCCAGTGGCACACTTCGGTGTTGGTGACAGCGAACTCGGTGCGCTCACCGTTACCTGGCCCGATGGCCAGACGAGCACGGTCGACAACATCGAACCCCACACCACCCTCACTCTCACTCGCTAGCCACGTTCGTAAGGCACATATGACCATTCATCACCTCACCGTCGGCGATCGACAGCTGATCACCGAGACCACTTCGGGCGTGCCGGAGATCATCTGGTTCGGCGCTCCGTTCACCCACGACCTTGCCGAGTTGCACAAGACTGGCCAGCGACCCATTGCAAAAGCACAGCTTTCGGCGATGCCTGCCGCGTCGATCCTGCCGACCGAAGCAGACGGCTGGGTTGGTCAGCCAGGTATAGAGGGCTTGCGCGCAGATGGCTCGACATGGTCACCGCGCTTCGTTGTCGATTCGGTCGACGAAGCCGAACAGCACGTAGTCATCACGAGTACTGACACACAGGCTGGTCTGCGCATCGTGTCGGACATTGCAATCACGCCG
>CALKGG010000130.1 GCA_938084885.1 uncultured Acidimicrobiales bacterium | reverse complement strand
ACGGCGTCGCAACAGTTGCAGCTGCGGCAGCGACTGGGGCGGCTGCGATTGGGGCTGGCTGTGACGCATCGCCAAATGCTGGTTGCGGTTCGATTGGCTCGGCGACCGGGCCAGGTTCGAACACCTCGGGTGCTGGCGCTGGAGCTGGGGCTTCGAACACCTCGGGTGCTGGAGCTGGAGCCGGTGCTTCGAACACCTCGGGTGCTGGCGCTGGAGCTGGGGCTTCGAACACCTCGGGTGCTGGCGCTGGAGCCGGGGCTTCGAACACCTCGGGTGCTGGCGCTGGAGCTGGGGCTTCAAATACCTCGGGTGCTGGCGCTGGAGCCGGGGCTTCGAACACCTGGGGCTCTGGCGCTGGAGCTGGGGCTTCAAATACCACGGGTGCTGGCGCTGGAGCTGGGGCTTCGAACACCTGGGGCTCTGGCTGGGGCATCTGGAAGACATCGTTGCCAATGTCAGATGCCGGATCGAGGACCGATTCAAGAGGCAGCGAGCCGGTGGACTGGCCGTCTTCAGCAATCGTGGGGAAGGTGGCTGGAGCAGCCATATCTGGGATTGGTGCAATCGGTGGTACAAGATCAGCAACCGGAGCAGCCATGTCTGGGATTGGTGCAATCGGTGGTGCAAGATCAGCAACCGGAGCAGCCATGTCTGGGATTGGTGCAATCGGCGGTGCAAGATCAGCAACCGGAGCAGCCATGTCTGGGATTGGTGCAATCGGCGGTGCAAGATCAGCAACCGGAGCGGGCGCCGGAACGTCCACTGCAGGCGAGTCGGTCGGCGCAGATCCAGGCACCATCTGGCTCCACGAGGTAACGACCTGGGAAGGAATGCGCACCGTTGCAACAACGCCGCCACCCTCGCCGTGGTCGAGGCGCACGTTGATCGCCAACGAATGAGAGATCCGGCTGACGACCTGCAAGCCAATCGAGTGCGAGATCGTCAGCGTTGATGCTGGTGGACGCTCGAGCAGTTCGTTGAGTGCTTGCAGCTGAGTTGGGTCGATGCCAGTGCCATGATCAACGATGGTGATGAGGTAATCACCGTTGGTGTTCGTGGCCCCAGTGACATCCACAGCAGTTCCCGGCGGCGAATGCTGGGCAGCGTTTTCCATGAGCTCGGCCAGAAGGTGAGCCATGTCTTGTGCCTTGTGGCCAGCCACGCTTGCATCATCGAACGAGATGGGCACGATCCGGCGATAGTCTTCGACCTCGCCTATGGCGACTCGGAGAACTTCCTGCAACGGAACTGCCGGGCTATGGCGTTCAGGGGTCTTTGCATCAGCGAGTACCAAAAGGCTCTCAGCGTTGCGGTGCATGCGAGTGGCCAGGTGATCGACACGATAGAGAAGCGAGAGACGATCCGAGTCGCGTTCTTCGGCCTCGAGCGTATCGATGGCTTCGAGCTGGCGATCGACGAGGGCCTGGTTGCGACGGGCCAGGTTCACAAAGGTGTTGGAGATTCCGCTTTGAAGAGCCGTCACGCTCTCTCCAATTCCCGCAGCACTATCGCGGACTGCGCTCAATCCTGAGGCAACGCTTGCAAACTCGGGATCCTGGAAGGTGACACGCTTGCGGTTGTTTTCGAGGTTGGCGATTGGCTCTCCGCTCGACAGGGCCTGGCCAAGGCGAGGCAGGTCCTCGTGAGCAACCGCAAATGCTTCGTCACGCAGCGCATCGAGGGACTCGCTGAGAGCCGAACTGGCCTTCTTCCACATGACGTAGAAGCCAATGACCGCAGCAATGAACAGAACGAGGCCAATAACCCTGCTGCCGATAAGCACGGCGACAAGCATGAGGACGACCGGGATAACACCGGCCCACATCATCGACTTCCCTACAGCCGCGGACTCGTTGGCTCCACTCGATGCGGTCGTTGCCGCCATTTCGTGTAGCTCAGACGAAGCGGTCTGCTCGCTGGATTCTTTTTTGAACATGATTCCCTCGACATACGGAGTGCGTTACTTCCGACCTATCGGAATTGACGTCACACAGTTAAGGGAAAATGTCCGTAGCTTTCGCCAAATTTGGTCGTTGGCAGCCCCGGCGTGTTAGCGGAGGGGCATGTCGTGAGGAGTGACGGGCACCGGGAGGCCGGTCTCGCCCATGAGCGCCGCATCGACCGCGGCTGCACACGCTCGACCCTCGGCGATTGCCCAGACAATCAATGACTGGCCGCGCCCCATGTCCCCGCATACGAATACGCCATCGACGTTGGTCGAGTACTCGAGGGTTCGATCGACGTTGCCGCGGTTAGTGAGTTCAACACCGAGATCGCTGATCAACGGCGACTTCTCCGGGCCAGTGAAGCCCATTGCGAGCAGTACCATCTGTGCGGGGAACGACGCTTCGCTTCCGTCGATGGGCACAAAGGTTGGGCGGCCATCGACCACTTGGGATTCGACCCGCACGGTCTTGAGAGACGACACGTGGCCGTTCGCGTCCTTTTCAAACTCGACGGTATTGATGCCGTACTCGCGTACGTCGTGGCCAACGAGTTCGATAGCTTCCTTGTGCGCCGACGGTGTGCGCAGCACGAGTGGCCACAATGGCCACGGGTTGGCTTCGGATCGCTCGTTGGGTGGTTCGGGCATGATCTCAAACTGATGGACCGATGACGCGCCGTGGCGCAACACCGTTCCCAGGCAGTCGGCGCCGGTATCGCCACCGCCGATGATGATGACGTCCTTGCCCTCGGCCGACGTTGGGTGCTCGTCGAGCTCGCCAAGTTGCACGGCATTGGCTGGTGGCAAGAACTCCATTGCCTGATAGACGCCTTCAGCGTCGCGGCCAGGAATTGGGAGGTCGCGCCATTGGGTCGCTCCAGCAGCGAGGACAACAGCATCGAAATCGCCTTGCAACTCGGCGGTCGTGATGTCGACGCCGACGTTCACGCCGGTTCGAAAGACGGTGCCTTCGGCTTCCATCTGCTCGAGACGACGGTCGATGAAACGCTTCTCCATCTTGAACTCGGGAATACCGTATCGAAGTAGACCGCCGATGCTTGGCGCACGTTCAAACACGGTCACGTCGTGACCAGCGCGAGTGAGCTGTTGGGCAACGGCGAGACCCGCCGGCCCAGAACCAATGACCGCCACCGACTTGCCGGTTTTGACCGACGGGACAATTGGGGTGACCCATCCTTCGGCGAAGGCACGTTCGATGATCTCGATCTCGACCTGTTTGATAGTGACTGGTGGTTCGTGTACACCGAGAACGCACGACCCTTCGCACGGTGCTGGGCACAATCGACCGGTGAACTCAGGGAAATTGTTGGTGGCGTGCAGGCGTTCGGACGCCGCTTTCCAATCGTCGCGGTAGACAAGATCATTCCAGTCAGGAATGAGATTGCCGAGGGGGCATCCGCTGTTGCAGAACGGAATACCACAATCCATACATCGCGAAGCCTGCGTCTTTAGCTCGGCTTCGTCGAAGGGCTCGTAGACCTCGTTCCAGTCCAAGATCCGCACCGGCACTGGACGCATCGTCGGCGTCTTGCGGTCGTGCTTCATGAAACCTGTTGGATCACCCATGTCGAGCTCCTCGTTCTTTGGCCGAGGCCATGATCGCTTCCATTTCGTCGGCGCCAGCTGCTCGTGCCGCCGCAGCTGCTTCAAGGACCCGCTTGTAGTCCCGTGGCATCACCTTGACAAAGGAACTTCTGGCCGTGTCCCAATCGGCGAGAACGCGAATGCCAACGTCAGAGCCGGTCTCGATGACGTGTTGATCGATCAATCGCTGCACGGTGGCCTCGTCGTTCGCCCCCAGCAATTCAAGGTCGACCATCTCGGTATTTACCAATGGGGCAAATGCCCCGTCGGCGTCGTAGATGTACGCCACGCCACCAGACATGCCAGCCGCAAAATTACGGCCCGTTGGACCAAGCACCACCGCAACGCCGCCGGTCATGTATTCACAGCCGTGATCGCCAATGCCTTCGACGACGGCAACCGCTCCAGAATTCCGGACACAGAAGCGCTCGCCCACCTTGCCGCGGATAAACAACTCACCAGAGGTCGCGCCGTAGGCAATAACGTTGCCCGCAATCACGTTGTCCTCGGCAACGCACGCAAGCTCATCTGGCGGCCGCACCACGATTCGCCCGCCGCTCAGACCCTTGCCGACAAAGTCGTTCGCATCGCCGCGCAGACGCAGCGTGATGCCTTTGGGCACAAAGGCGCCGAAGCTATTTCCAGCCGAACCGTCTGCGTCGATGATGATCGAATCATCAGGAAGCCCCTCGGGTCCGTTGATCGTCGTCAGGTGATGCCCGAGTTGGGTGCCGACAGCTCGATGGACGTTTCGAATGTCGGTCGCAATACGCACCGGTGTCCCACCCGTAAGGGCCGGCATTGCAGCATCGAGTAGCCGCGCATCGAGGGCTTCATCGAGCTTGTGGTCTTGCACCGTCGTGTTTCGGCGGGATTCGCCATCGAGCAGTGGTGGCACGTACAAGATTGGTGACAGGTCGAGGCCGTCGGCCTTCCAATGCTCGATCGCTGCGCCAAGATCGAGCGATTCGACCTGGCCAATGGCCTCGTCGAGCGTCCGGAACCCGAGGTCGGCGAGTATTTCGCGGACCTCCTCGGCAATGAACTCGAAGAAATTGACAACGAACTCGGGAGAACCGCTGAACTTTTTGCGAAGCTCGGGGTCTTGGGTGGCAACGCCAACCGGGCACGTGTTGAGGTGACACACACGCATCATGATGCAGCCCATCACGACGAGTGGAGCGGTAGCAAAGCCGTACTCGTCCGCGCCGAGCAGCGCCGCAATCATCACGTCGCGGCCGGTCTTTAGCTGGCCATCGACTTGGACCACGACACGGTCACGCAGGCCGTTCATCAGCAGCGTTTGCTGGGTTTCGGCGAGTCCGAGCTCCCATGGGGAACCCGCGTGTTTCACCGAGGTCAGCGGCGAAGCGCCAGTGCCGCCGTCGTGACCCGAGATCAGCACCACATCGGCGTGGGCCTTCGAGACGCCGGCGGCCACCGTGCCGACACCGAGCTCGCTGACGAGCTTGACGTGTACACGGGCCTTGGGGTTTGCACTCTTTAGGTCGTAGATGAGCTGTGCGAGGTCTTCGATCGAGTAGATGTCGTGGTGCGGTGGCGGGCTGATGAGCCCAACGCCGGGGGTGCTCCCCCGCGTCTTTGCGATCCACGGATACACCTTGTGACCAGGAAGTTGACCGCCTTCGCCCGGCTTTGCGCCTTGCGCCATCTTGATCTGGATGTCATCGGCGTTTACGAGATAGTTCGAGGTAACACCGAATCGGCCCGACGCAACCTGCTTGATTGCCGACCGCTTCGAATCGCCGTTCTCCATCACCTCGAAGCGTTCATCGTCTTCGCCGCCTTCGCCAGTATTGGACTTCGCACCGATTCGGTTCATGGCAATAGCGAGGGTTTCGTGTGCTTCGGCCGAAATCGAGCCGTAGGACATGGCCCCCGTTGAGAAGCGTTTGACGATGTCGTGAATTGGCTCGACCTCGTCGAGCGGTACGGGATCGCGCACGCCCTCCTTGAACGAGAACAGGCCGCGCAGTGTCGAAAGGTTCGCTGCATGGTCGTTTACTGCCGCGGTGTACTCACCAAAGATGTCGAAGCGTCCCGAACGTGTTGCGTGCTGGAGCTTAAAGACGGTGTCCGGGTTGAAGAGATGAAACTCGCCCTCGCGACGCCATTGATATTCGCCGCCGACCTCGAGCGAGCGGTGTGCGCGGTGGTTGGGGTTCTTTGGGAAGGCCCGGCCGTGACGTTCGAGCACCTCTGCCACGAGCACGTCGAGCCCAACGCCCCCGAGACGACCCGCCATTGCGCCGAAGTATTCGTCGAGCAGTTCGTTGCTGAGGCCGATGGCTTCGAAGATTTGGGCGCCCGTGTATGACGCGACCGTCGAGATACCCATCTTCGACATGACCTTGAGGAGGCCCTTGTCGAAGGACTTGATGTAGTTCTTTTCTGCGTGGTCGATGTCGATCTCGATGCCATAGGCCCGAGTTTCGGCCATGGAACGAATGGTCTCGAAAGCCACGTACGGGAACACGGCCCGAGCGCCGAAACCAAGCAGCGTGGCAATGTGATGCACTTCGCGCGCCTCGCCGGTTTCGACCACGATGTCGGCTCTCGAGCGAATGCCGGCATTGACGAGATCGTGATGCACCGCAGCGGTTGCGAGCAGTGGCGGAATTGGGGCGAGCGATGGGGAGACGGCGCGATCGGTGAGAATGAGGATGCCAGCACCATCTTCGACGGCGCTACGAGCAGCGTTGCGCAGCGCCGAAATAGCGGTGGCCAATCCTTCGGCGCCCCCGGACTTTGGAAACACGATGTCGAGCAGCACGCTCTGTAGCCCCGACGCTGGATCCTCGGTCGGCAGCAACCTGGCAAACTCGCTTGGCGAGAGCACCGGGTGGTCGATGTGGATCTGACGTACCGGGTCGTTGCCGGGTGCAAGAAGGTTGCCGCGTGGTCCGAGTGTGGTGCCGACTGCGGTGATCAGCTCTTCACGAATTGCATCGAGCGGCGGATTCGTTACCTGCGCGAACAGTTGCTGGAAATAGTCGGGCAAGAGTCGGGAGCGTTCCGATAGTACGGCGATTGGTGTATCGGTGCCCATTGACCCCAACGCCTCTTTGCCGTTGACGATCATTGGCTGGAGGATGACCTTGATGTCCTCGTGCGTGTACCCAAACGCGAGCTGGCGGGTCTCTAAGGTCCCCTCGACTGGCCGATCGTCAGTCTGCTCAGGAAGTAACGACAGGTGCGTCACCGATGACGACACCAGCTCGCTGTACGGACGCTTCGAGGCAACACTTGCCTTGATCTCGTCATCGCGCAGGATACGTCCTTCGTCAGTATCAATAAAGAAGATGCGACCCGGTTCGAGGCGACCCTTCTCTACGATCGTCGACGGGTCGATATCGACCACACCAACCTCTGAGGCCATCACCACGAGATGGTCGCTGGTTACCCAGTAGCGGCTTGGGCGAAGGCCGTTGCGGTCAAGGATTGCGCCGATGACCGTGCCGTCGGTGAACGAGACCGATGCGGGCCCGTCCCATGGTTCCATCAACGTCGAGTAGTACTCGTAGAACGCGGTGCGATCGGGATCCATCGATTCGTGGTTCTCCCACGGCTCGGGGATCAGCATCAGGATTGCTTCGGGCATGCTGTAACCCGACAGCGTGAGCAACTCGAGACACTCATCGAAACCGGCAGTATCTGATGCTCCGGGGGTGCAGATTGGGAATGCTCGTTCGAGCGAGTCGCCGAACACGTCGGACACAAGCGCCGATTGGCGGGCCTTCATCCAGTTGCGGTTGCCCTTGATCGTGTTGATTTCGCCGTTGTGGGCCACGAGCCGGTACGGGTGCGCGAGCGGCCACGATGGGAAGGTGTTCGTGCTGAAGCGGCTGTGGACGAGGGCGATTGCCGATTCGTACCGCTCGTCGCGCAAGTCGTCATAAAATTCGCCGAGCTGCGGCGTGGTGAGCATACCTTTGTAGACAATCGTGCGGGCCGACAGCGACGGGAAGTAGACGCCGTCATGTTCTGTCGACGCGCCTCCCATGGCTTCGCTTGCCTCGGCGGCGTCTGCTGTCAGCGAAATCTCATGCTCGAAACGCTTGCGGGCAATGTAGAGCACACGGTCGAGCTCGATACCCGACACGGTTCCAGCGCTGTGGGTGAAGAATGGCTGGCTTAGCCGTGGCATGGTGACGCGTGCGCCTGCACCAATGGCCTCGGGCCGTGTCGGCACCGAGCGCCACCCGAGGACCACAAGTCCTTCTTCGACGGCGATCCGTTGGATCTCGGTTTTGGCCTCGGCGGCCACGCTCGGATCTTGTGGCAAAAAGGCAATACCCGTTGCGTAGTAGCCGACGTCGGGGAGTTCGAAGTCCACGTCGTCCCGGTAGAGCGCATCGGGAAGCTGGGTCAGGATTCCGGAGCCATCGCCGACGTCTGGATCGGCGCCGGCCGCACCACGATGTTCGAGCGCGCAGAGCGCGCCAAGGCCATGTTGGACAATACGGTGGCTCGGGCGACCAAGCATGTCGCACACGAAGTTCAGCCCGCAGGAATCGTGTTCGTTCTCAGGGTTATAGAGGCCCTGCCTCGAGGGCAGTCCGAAGGTCATTGTCGTTCCTCATAGTGATGTCAGCGCAAAGATGGCACGCTGGGACGACGTTGGCCCGGCCTGAACGCCCAAACCTACAGGATGTCGGGTCCTTCCACCACACCCAATGAGCAACAAGACTGGCACCATGGTTCCCGACGCACATGCACTTCCAGCCCACGACGCGCACGCCCAGGCGTTGTGCCGTTTCATCGATGAGGCGCCATCGCCATTCCATGTGGTTGCCGGTGCGGTCGACCTGCTCGAAGGTGCCGGATTCTCGCCCGCCACCTCGACCACTGGGGGTACCGGCAAGTTCTACCGGGTCCACGACGGGTCGATTACGGCCTGGGTCGTTCCCGAGGGCGCCTCGAAGGATGCTGCGTTTCGGATTGTTGGGGCACACACCGATAGCCCGAATCTGCATCTCAAGCCCGAACCAACAACAGAACCGTTTGGTTATCGATCCCTCGGTGTCGAAACCTATGGCGGCGTACTTTTGAACTCGTGGCTCGATCGCGATCTGTCGTTGTCGGGTCGGGTCGCTGTCCGCAACGGCAACGATTTGTCGACTGTGCTCGTCAACGTCGAGCGACCAATCTTGCGCATTCCACAGCTCGCAATCCATCTCGACCGCGACATCAGCACGAAGGGGCTGCTCCTGAACAAGCAGCGCCACATGGCGCCCATCTACGGATTGGCCCGAGACGCGTCGGACGATATTTGGGACATCGTTGCGAATGCCGCACAGATTGCTCGTGCCGACATCATCGGCGCAGATTTGATGCTGCACGACACCGCACCGTCTCAGCTGATCGGCGCTGACCTCGAGTTCATTAGCGCTCCTCGACTCGACAACCAGTTGTCGTGCCACGCGGCATTGACCGCACTCAGCGGTGTCAGCGCTGGCGATTCCATCCCCGTCGTCACGTTGTTCGACCACGAGGAAGTTGGGTCGGTGAGCGCCACTGGTGCAGCAACGACTGTGCTCCCTCGGCTTCTACGCAACATCTCAGATGGTCTCGGGGCGAGTCCGGCTGAACATGATGATGCGCTGGGCCGTTCCCTCTTCATCTCAGCAGATAACGCTCACGCCACGCATCCCAATTACCCGGATCGCCACGAGCCGCAACATCACATTGCGCTCAACGCTGGCCCGGCGTTAAAGCACAACGCCAACCAGCGGTACACCACGACCGCGACCTCCGAAGGCATCTTCCATCTCGCAGCTGAACGCGCTGGGGTGCGAACGCAGTCGTTTGTGAGCCGCTCGGACCTTCCGTGCGGTTCGACGATCGGGCCGACGGTGTCGGCCCTACTCGGTATGAGCGCACTCGACGTTGGGTGCCCGCAGCTCGCAATGCACAGCTGCCGCGAGCTCGCGGGGACCAATGACCCGTGGGAGCTCACGCTCTTGCTTGCCGAGTTGCTCTCGTCCTGAGCAGAACGGTGTAGAACAGCCTGCTGCGTAGAACAGCCTGCTGCGTACAACAGCTAGAACGTGTGCTTGTGCGGTTTGGCTCGACGGGCGACTTGGCGCGGCAGCGCAAACATCAGCAGCACCGCAAAGAGTTCGAGGCGCCCGATCAACATGAGCAGTGCAAGGACCATTCGTGCTGGAGCGGGGAACGCGTCGAGGAACGTGGCTGTTGGTCCCGCAGCGCCGAACGCTGGCCCCATGTTGCCGAGTGAACCAACAACTCCGGCCAGGCTGGCTTCGAGTTCGCCGCCGAGCGCCGTCACGAGCAGAAAACCGCCAACGACGAGCGCAACGTAGGCCATCATAAAGAACGACACTCGATGCACGACGCGCTCTTTGACGACGTCGCCTCCGAGTTTGACCGGGACGATGACTCGCGGTTGGCGGGCAACGGCGAGGGTCCGGTGACTGATTGCAATCAGGACTCGGGTTCGGATGACCTTGGTGCCACCAGCGGTCGATCCGGACATTCCGCCGATCACCATCAGCAGCAGCATGATCACGAGCGGGGTTGCCGACCACAAGACGAAATCGCCGGGTGATCCCGCGCCCTGTGCGTTACCAAAGCCGGTACTCGACGCCATGCTGGCCACGTTGAACGATGCGGTTCGCAGCGCAGTACCAAAGTTGTCGACCTCTCCCCCGGTCGACAAGATGAGCGAGATGGCGAGTGTTGCGGCAACGTACATCGCAATGTACGCCCGGAATTCGTGGTCTTCTTTGTGCACGGTTCGGCGTTTGGTCAAAAACAGGTAGTGCAACGCCCAGTTCGTTCCGCCGAAGAGCATGGCGATTTGTGCCACGATTTCGATCGGCAAACTGTCGAACTCGCCGATCGAATCGTTGTAGGTGCTGAAGCCACCGGTTGCCGCGGTCGTCAACGAATGGGTGATGGCGTCCCACCAGTTCATGCCGGCTGCGGTGAACGCGACCGCCATTGCTGCAGTACCGCCAACGTACAATTTCCAGAGGATCTTCGCGGTGTCCGCAGCGTGCGGTGAGAGCCGGTCGGCGGTCGGGCCCGGCGATTCGGCTCCCATGAAACCAATGGCCTTTGAACCAAGCGTCGGCAGCACGGTAATGACCAGCTGAACAAAGCCCATTCCCCCGTACCACTGGGTGAGTTGACGGTAAAACAAGATGCCTCGTCCAACCTGGGTATCGTCCCCGCCGAGGTCGGGCAGTGTCGTCAAAACCGTCGATCCGGTGCAGGTGTAACCGGAGACTGATTCAAAGACCGCATCGCCTAGCTCGACCCAGCGGCTCGCACCTTCGCGTTGGAAGGTTCGGGCGAGGACGAATGGGAGCGCACCAAGGACCGAGACCAGAAGCCAGCTCCAACCAACCGCGGCAAAGACGGTTCGGAGTGTGAGATCTCCAAGTTGGGTACCGCGCCACATCGCTGCGCCGAGAACAGCAAAGATGACCGCGGTGATGGCGAGCATCCCGGCAGCATCACCGCCACCAACGAGCTCGACGATCGCGCTGATGACGAGCCCAGGCGATATCGACAGGAGCGCAAGGCCGGCAATGTGGGTCACGGTTGCGTGCCAGCGTCGCGATCCGGTCGCGAACGCCGGATTTTTCTGCTCGGAGCGGTGTAAGAGCATTAGGCCTGCGCTCCAATCACCTTGTGCGGCTTCAGCCGGTTGAGCCAGCGAAAGAAACCGCCGATAGTGAGCAGCACCGGATAGATCGAGAGCCGTCCGAGCAGCATGCCGAACGAGGCAACAAGTTTGCTCCAACCGGACAGCTCGACGTGTTGGGCAATCTCATCACCGTCGACGAGGACCCCGACGTTCGACACGATGCCAAGCGCGAAGCTCAGCGTCGCGAGCAAATCGAACGCGGGCACAAACAACAGCACCGACATTCCTGCGAGCGTGAACGCATGCATCCAGAGATACCCGTAGGTCAGTTCCAGGGACCGTTCTTCGACCGCAACGCCGTCGATCCGGACGATGCTCGTGCGTGTTGGGGTCAACAGGTTTTGCAGGCTGCGGCGCACCTCGAGTGCAATGCGCGCGACGCGAGCCTGACGAAAGCCGCTTCCCACCGAGCCGCTCATTGCGCCGATCCCGGCAGCGACGAGCAAGATCGCCTGGGCAAACTGGCTTCCCGCTGCCCAATTCGCTGACCGAAGCCCTGTTGTCGACAACATCGAGGTGACCGCGACAGCCGAATCCGACGATGACAACCCGCTGCCACTGAACCGCACGGCGATGAAGCCCACGAGAATCAGGCTGATATAGAGGCGAAGTTCAGTGGATTTGAAGACCGAACCAAACCGGCCCTTGATTGCCCACCACACGACTAAGAGGTTGCCACCGGCTGCTGCCATCCCGGCCGCAGCAACCCATTCGATTGCTTCGTTATTGAAGTGCCCAAGCGACTCGGCGTGGTTCGACATGCCACCCGTCGACGCCGTGGACAGGGCATAGGTCAGTGCGTCGAAGAATCCCATGCCGGCAAACGCGTAGCCAATGACGAGCGCAAACGTCAACAGGCCATAGAGCCCCAAGGTGTTCTTGAAAGCGTCCATTGAGGTGGTCGCAATTTTGCTTCGTCCTCGAAGCGGCCGTTCTGGGAGCAGCTCGGCGCCCGCGACGGCTGCGGGAAGGACTCCGAGGCTGACGAGCAACACACCAAGTCCAGTCACCCACGGCATTGCAACACGAAGGAACCGCAACGCGAAGGACAGTTGTTGGGGGTCATCGACAGTCGTAAACCCCGTTGTTGTGGAGGCGCTCACCGCCTCAAAGATCACATCGGCGAACGAACCGAGCTCGCCGGACAACAAAAAGGAGGCAATAGCTACCGTGTTGAACGCCACCCAACCAGCGACGAACATCGACATTGCTCCCGCTCGGGACACACGGAGGTCCGTGGATTGCACTTTGCACAGTGCCAGGCCGATGATGATCGATACGAGCCCAAGGGCGGTTTCGAACAAGCGCACGGTTGCAAAGGAGTCATCGTCGGCTACCAGTCCAACGACAGATGAGGTCGTGACGGTGATTCCACCGGCCACCAGACCAAGGCCGAAGGGCAGTGGCAGGAGCCCCGCCGTTCCCTTCAGGAGATTGTTCATTGTCGTGCGTCAGCCCAGGACTCGGGCGACGGTATCGACGGATCCCGGTTCGGCCACGACGATCACATGGTCGCCCTTGCGAAGGACGGTGCGGCCGCGTGCAATCTGGGCTCGACCATCGCGAACGATCGCAGTGATGAGCACATCGCGAGGCAAGTGCAGATCGGCAATGGACTGGTCTTCGGCCGTCGATCCCGAGTGCAATTCGAACTCGAGCATCTCGACCTCCCCTTGCAGGAAGGTCGCAACCTGGGCAACGTCGCCACGAACGAACCGCAGGACCCCGTTGGCGGTTGCTGTGCGTGGCGACAGCGCCGCGTCGACGCCCACCTGATCGAGGAGCGACAGAAAGTTCAGGCGATGCACGACTGCAATGGTCTCTGGCACGCCAGCAGCCTTGGCGTAGACCGACGCGAGGACATTTGCGTCATCCTCGCCGGTGAGTGCCGCCACGAGTTCGATACGCGATAGGTCGGCGTCGTCGAGCACATCGGAGTCGGTAATGTCACCGTTCAGGACCCGAACCCCATCGAGGCGCTCGGCGAGCTTGCGGGCGCGCTCAGGGTCCCGCTCGATGAGCTGAACCCGGGCCCCGGTGTGACGCAACTTGTCAGCGATCAATGCAGAGGTTCGTCCACCGCCGAGCAGGAGAATCTCGCGTGGCACGTCGCGAGCCAAACCGAGCAGCTTTGCGACCTTGCGGCGAGCAGATCGCTTGCACACGACTCGCACGAGGTCGTTCGCTTCGATCGTCACGTCGCCCCGTGGGATGATTGTTTCGTCACCACGGCGAATGGTCGAGACAATGAAGTCCCATTCGGGTTCGTTCTCGACGCCGATCTCGATGAGCGACTTGTTGACGATCGGGGCGTCGATGGGCACGCGTGCACCAATTGCCATCACTTCGCCGTGGGCGAGTTTCACGACCTCAGACGCACCCGGCATTTCGATCAACGAGAGCACCTCTTGGGCGGTCTCCTCATCGGGATCGATAAACAGGTCTGCCCCCGATGCCCGTCGGAGCGCAGCGGAGTGGGCATCGAGCCCTCGCAACTCTGGGGCTTCGATGCGGACAATTGTGCGGGGCACCTTGGCTTCTTTTGCGATCATCGACGCAATAAGATTTACTTCGTCGCTTTTGGTGACAGCGACGAGCAGATCGGCTTCTTCCAAACCGGCAGCAGCGAGGGTGGATGGATGTGTTCCCGAGCCGGTGATGACCTCGAGGTCCGCAGTTTCGGCGAGGTGCGCAGCGCGCTTCGCGTTGGTCTCGACGACATAGACGTCGACACCTTCGCGGCTCAACCGGTCAGCGACATACGAACCAACTTCGCCGGCACCGACAACTATTACTCGCACGTCGATGTGTCTATCACTTGGGAAGGCGAAACCACTGAATGCATCGGAATATCCCACGTTTCGGGGTCGGGCAACTCGACGATCTGGAAGTCGTATGCAAGTCCGAGTCGGTAGGGATGGTGTGATTGTTGAGCACATCGCCCGAAGAACCGGTCATAGTAGCCCACACCATGGCCGAGCCGGTTTCCCCGTTGATCGAAAGCAACACCGGGCACGATGACGGCGTCGATGTGGTCGATCGGCACCGGATTCGTCAGTGGTTCGTCGACCCCGAGCGCGTTCGACCGCAGTTCTTCGCCCGGCGACCACGGACAGAAATCCATCTGTCCGTTCGGTCCACAGACGGGTAATACGAGCGACCAGCCACGTTCGATCAACGCGTCGATGGCGTGGGCTGGGTCGATCTCGCCAGGTAGCGCTCGGTAGCCCGCAAGGACGCCGGGTCGCTGTCGCGCCTTGGCTGGCTGGGCGAAGTCCTCGAGTTGTTGGATCACGCTGTGGGTGACAGAGCGGGACGCTTGCTCGGCCTCGGTCGGCGCAAGGGCGCGGCGATCACGGAGCAATCGCCGTCGAATGCTGTCGCGGGAGGTATCGTGCACTGGTCTCGCTTTCACTTTGTGAACCGTGTCACATCGATGAATGCGGGATGGTTCCGCATTTCATGCGAACTTAGTAGCCGCGTCGAGATAGCCGGCGCCTTTAAACGGAGATGCAAAACCTTGAACTCAATTCCATATCTGGCACTGCTGTCGGGTCTGGCCGCACTTGGTCTGGCCTTCTTCTTCTTCAATGACGTAAAGAAGGCAAGCCCCGGCAACGACCGCATGGTCTTCCTCATGAACGAGATCGCCGCTGGCGCTCGAGCGTTCCTAAAGCAGGAATACATCTGGGTTGGTGCCTTCGGTCTCATCATGGCCGTTCTCGTGGCCGTCGTGATCACGCCACTCGCCGCCGTCTCCTATGTGCTCGGCGCCGTGTTGTCGGCTGGAGCTGGCTATGCGGGTATGACCGTTGCAACAATGGCGAACGCCCGCACCACCGAAGCAGCCAAGGAAGGCGCCGCCAAGGCGCTTCCAATTGCGTTCCGTGGCGGCGCCGTCATGGGATTCTCCGTTGCGGGACTCGCGCTCAGCGGCCTGATGATCGTCTATCTCTTGTTCGTGGTCGTGAGCCCGAACGAGTCGGCCTTCGAAATCATCACCGCCTACGGCTTGGGTGGATCAACAATTGCGCTCTTTAGCCGTGTCGGCGGTGGTATCTACACCAAGGCAGCCGACGTCGGCGCCGACCTCGTTGGCAAGGTTGAAGCTGGCATCCCCGAGGATGACCCTCGCAACCCAGCAACCATTGCCGACAACGTTGGTGACAACGTCGGCGATATTGCAGGCACTGGCGCTGACCTCTTTGAGTCCTACGCCGGGTCGATCATCGCACCGATCTCACTCGTCGCATTCGCCTTGGGCGTTTCGGCAGAACAAGCCGGCGACGAGGGCATTGCACAATTGCTGCTGTTCCCGATCTTTGTGGCCTTCGTTGGCATGGTCGCCTCGATCATTGGATCGTTCCTCGTCCGCGGCGGAAACGAGACCGACTCGCAGTCGCTGTCTCGTGCGCTGCACCGTGGGACGAACGCCGCAATGCTGCTCACCGTGGCTGGCGTACTCGCTGGCAGCTTCTGGCTCTTCTCCGATACCGAAGGAAACCCGTGGGGTATCGCCGTCTCGGTCATTGGCGGCCTGTTTGTTGGCTGGGCGCTCGGCAAGACCGCCGAGTACTTCACCTCTGATCACTTCGGCCCCGTCAAGAAGATCGCTGCACAGACCGAGACCGGTCCAGCAACGACCATCCTGGGCGGCATCTCCGCCGGCATGATCTCGGTCGCTGCGTCGGTCGGTCTCATCACGATTGGTGTCGCTATTGCCTTCTGGGGCGGCGAGCAGACGTTTGCACAATCAAACGAAGGCATCGGCGGCCTCTACGGCATTGCGGTTGCAGCCATTGGCATGCTCGCAACGACCGGTGTTGTTGTTTCCGTCGACGCCTATGGCCCAATCGCCGACAACGCCGGTGGTATCGCCGAGATGGCCGAGCTCGATCCGTCGGTTCGCGAAGTCACCGATGCGCTCGATTCGCTCGGCAACACCACCGCTGCGGTCGCAAAGGGCTTTGCGGTTGGTTCGGCTGCGCTCACTGCTCTGGCACTGTTCAAAAGCTTCGAATTTGCGGTGGCACAGGCCTCGGACAACGAGACGATCGTCAATCTCAACGTTGGCGATGTCGACGTGTTCATTGGCTTGTTCATCGGCGCTGGCCTGCCGTTCTTGTTTGCCGCCCTCACCATCGACGCGGTTGGTCGTGCTGCCCAGGAAATGATCGTCGAAGTTCGTCGTCAGTTCCGAGAGATTCCGGGCCTTCGTGAAGGCAAGGAGGGCGTCCACCCCGACTCGGCTCGCTGCGTGGAGATCTCCACAAAGGCATCGCTGAAAGAAATGGTTATCCCGGGCTCGCTTGCGGTGGTGGTTCCCCTCGTCGTTGGCTTTATCGATGTCGACACGTTGGGCGGACTGCTCGCCGGTGCGCTCGTCACCGGCTTTGCGCTTGCGATCTTCATGGCGAACGCCGGAGGTGCGTGGGACAACGCAAAGAAGTACATCGAAGCTGGGGCGCACGGAGGCAAGGGATCCGATGCACACAAGGCCGCCGTTGTCGGCGACACGGTCGGGGATCCGTTCAAGGACACGTCTGGTCCAGCAATGAACATCTTGTTGAAGGTCATGACGATCGTCAGCCTCGTCTTTGCGAGCGCCTTCGTCGGGTAGCTGTATCGTTCTACGTCGCGCTGCTGCCCGGCGCCCTATGCGGGCCGGGCAGCAGCGTGTGACTCCGTACACGAGCACGACCGAGAACCCAAACCAACGTTCGATGTCATACCCCATCGTTACGGTGGTCTCCATGGAAGAGATTCACCACGCTGATGTCGCCATCACGCCGGCCCACCGTCGCGAGATCCGCACCTCGTTGCCCGAGTCGCTCCGCCGACTGTATTGCGAGGTACTCGCCGACACCCTCCGTAACGGGGTCCCGGTCTGTGCCAGCGCCCTTGCGGTCGTTCTCGGCGCCCACCACGCAATTGCCGAGGAACCGCTCGCCTTTACTGGCCAACAGGTTGAGCAACTCGTGTGGTACGCGATTGCCGATTTCTGCGAAGACCGCGAGCTCGTTGTGCCAGCCGGTTGTTTCGAGGCGCTTCATGCCACCCTCGCCACTGCTACGGCCTCGTCGGTGCTCGCCATCCAATCCGACAACCCGCGAGCGCTGTTTACCGCGCTCGAAACCTTGCGCGCATCCTAAAAACGTTTCGAGCCCCTACACCAGAAACGCTGAGCACACGCGGGTTCGAACAATCTTCGATATGGGGAGATCTAGGCAAAACGGCTCATGGCAGACCGTAACGTGCCGAAAGATCTCCTATGGAAACGAACGCAACACGCTCTACGAGCACGTCTGTCTCGCCAGACACGACGGTTTCACAGGACACATCGGCGTCACACTGGCGCGACCTCCTCGTGCAAGAAACAGTTGAGGTCGACCGTGCGGGGGTACACGCAGCAGTTGTTGCTGTGCGTCTTGGCTCAGAAGCGCAGGGACCGCACGAAGACGAACGCGTTGCTGGTCTGTTGCGCCGACGCCTTCGGACGACCGATCGACTCGGAGCGACCGCTCCCCGATCCTTTTCGATGTTGCTCACCCCAGCGAGCGAATTGACCAACACCGTCAACGTCGTGCGCTCCTTTAGCGCCACGCTGCACGCCCACAGAATTTCGGCGGTCACCGCATTTGCCTTTCGCCGCCCTGGTGAGAACCTGATCGATACGTGGGCACGCGCCGAAGCCGAGCTTGACCGGGCCTCCTACCGGGCCGAGCACGGCGGCGGAATCAGCCTGTAGCTCACCGCTACCTCTGGCGAAACGTACTATGGCGGCGAAAATCTTTCGAGTGAATCATCTGTTAGGTCATCTGCCTTATGCGCGACCGTGGCGCGTATGCCGTTTACACAAGTGATGGGCACCAAACGAATTCCGAGCGTTGACGAGGGGAAGTGGATCCTCGTTCTCGGAGCCGCCGCGCTCGTAGGCCTCGTGTTCGCCCGATCGCTCTCGTGGCCAATCGTCGCAGGATTCGTGCTCGTCAACCTCGCGCTCATTGGGTATAGCGCCTGGGAACTGCAGTGTACGAAAACGCCCCGGAATCGACCCGATGGCGTACTCCTCATCGCAATCAGCCAGATGCTCGGGCTCACCACGTCTGCGATCGATAACGCAACGATTCGACCAGCCCTCCTCGTTGTCGCAGCGATCATCGGCGCCGTCGGCACGATCCGAATCATCGTTTTTCGTCTCGGTTCTCGATCCGCAATCACCGAACGCGAGATTGGCATCGTGTCGGCTGGGCTCGGCCTGACGTTCTATATCTTGATCGCCCAACCAACAACGATGGGAGCCGGTGAAGCCGTCAGCTTCGCAATCTCATCGGCTGCGCTCACCATTGCGCTCTTTGGAACGATATTGCTTCTGTGGCTTGCCACATTTGACACCGACAGCATCTCGCTACCGTTCGCCCTCGTTCTCGCTCCGCAGGCATTTCTGATCGTCAAGATCGCGGACCTCACAACCATTCTGGATTCGGGAGTCCTTCGGGCCATGATGATCATTGCTGCGGCGATGCCAATGGCGGCCTACTGGCACCCGAAAACGCCCGACGTGTTCTCGATTGCGATGTTCGTGTCGTCAGAGGTCAACGCCCGCCGCAGCCTCATTACGTTCTCCGTCATTTTGATGGGTCCGGCCTTGATCGGCATCGACCAGCTCGACAAGTTCGGTATCGATCCCCAAAACAAGATTCAGCTTTCACCAACGACAATCACGATAGGTTCGAGCATTCTTTCGGTCATCGTGGCGTCGCATCTCTTGCTCTTGATCCGACGCTGGGCTGACGTCGAGCATCAGGGGCAACACGACCCGCTCACCGGCCTACCAAACCGTCAGCTCTTCTTCAACCGCCTCGAAAGCGCAATCGAGGGCGCCACAGTGCGCCAAACAAAGCTCGTCGTCATGTTTTTGGACCTCGACCGTTTCAAAGCGGTCAACGACACGCTCGGCCATGAGAAGGGCGATTTATTGCTCCGTCAGGTGAGCGAGCGACTCGATGAAGCAGCCTCGAGGGTCGGGCCGCACCTGACTGTTGCCCGTCTCGGAGGCGACGAGTTCGCGATCGTCGTGCCGTCGGTGAGAGACGACCGGCACGCCCATGCAATGGGCCGGATGTTCCTTGACCAGTTTCTCGATCCGTTCGATATGGGCTTGCGAGACATCTATGTGACGCCGTCGATCGGCATGGCCCAGTTCCCTCGCGACGGCAACCAGGTGAAGAAGCTCATCGAGAACGCCGATACTGCAATGTTCGAGGCGAAAGAGCGTGGACGAAACACGGTAGTGAACTATCAACCCGAGCAGCGGACTCCGGGCATCCATCGACTCGAGATCGAAGCGGCGCTGCACAAAGCGTTGGCCAACAACGAACTCGAGGTGTACTACCAACCACAGATCGACATCACCTCCGGCAATATTTTCGCCGTCGAGGCCCTTCTGCGATGGAAACATCCAACGCTTGGGCTGGTCAGCCCGGATAAGTTCGTCCCGGTTGCCGAAGAATCTGCACTGATCGACCAGATCGGCCGGTGGACGCTCGACGAGGCCTGTCGAGTCGCTGCGAGTTGGGGGCCCCATGGACTTCCCGAGATCAACGTTGCCGTGAACCTCTCGCCCAGGCAGTTCCAGCAGCCGGAGGTCTTAACCGACGACGTTGCTCGATCACTCCAGCGATCCGGCCTCGATCCTCGCCGTCTAGAACTTGAGCTAACAGAATCTCTTGCGTTGGAGCATCCCGAAGAAGTGAACGCAACGTTGCTTCAGTTCCGTGCCATGGGTATTCGAACAGCAATCGATGACTTCGGTGTTGGCCACACGGGCCTCGATTACCTCGACCGAATCACCGTCGACACGTTGAAGATCGATCGATCGTTCGTCGACCGTATCGGCGAAACTGGAGCACCGCTGGTGACCGCGGTCATCTCGCTTGCTCGTGGTCTCAACCTCGACGTCATTGCTGAGGGTGTTGAAACCCCAGCCCAAGTCGAGTTTCTCCGCAGTCACGGATGCCGGTACATGCAGGGCTATCTTTTCTCGAAGCCACTCACCGGCGCCCAGCTCCTACAGGTCTTACACAACCAGGTCCGTAAGAATGGCGCTGCATACACAAAGCAGAACCACGCGGCGTAATCCTCAGTCGCCAGGTGGCCCGACCGTTCGTTGTGTGAGCGCAGTGGCGAGCAAGCCCGCAAGACGACTGTTGTTCGCGACGAGGGCCACGTTTGCGGCAACGGACGCTCCGCCCGATGCGTCCACAATTCTGCCGAGAACGAACGGCGTGACCGCTGCCCCCTCGATTCCAGACTCCTCCGCGTCGACCAGGGCCTGAGCCAGCGCCTCGTCGTGCACTCCCTGATCGAGGGCATCGGCTTCGGGAACAGGGTTTGCTACCAACATTCCCCGGCCAAACAGCAGCCGCGTACGGGCAATCCCGGCGAGCGTCTCGAGATCGTCGACCCGGTGCGGCACGGCAAATGACGACGATCGTGCAGTGAAGAGTGGCAGCGAGTTGGTTTGCCAACCAACGACCGTGGCTCCGAGCGTTTCGAGCATCTCGAGCGACTTGGCGAGATCGAGAAACGACTTGATCCCCGCCGATACCGTCACCGCACGCGAGCGGGCAATTGCGCCGAGGTCGGCGCTTACATCGCCAGTCGCTTCTGAGCCTCGGTGCACTCCCCCAATTCCGCCGGTCGCAAACACAGAGATGCCGGCGACTTCGGCTATTGCAAGCGAGGCCGACACGGTGGTTGCGCCAACGCTCCAACGTTGACCGACCGCAACAGCGATGTCTCGCTCGGCGACCTTCTTGGCCTCACCGAGAATTCGGTCGTATTCGTGTTCTTCGAGACCGGCTCGAATCTGGCCGTCGAGAACTGCCGTCACGCACGGGACCGACCCGCTGTCGCGAATCGCCGTAATGCACTCGGTGAGGGCTCGTTCGTTCTCTGGGGTTGGCAGACCGAGATTTGAGTACACGGTTGACTCGAGAGCAACAACACCACGGCCCTCGGCCAGCGCGGTGGCGACCTCAGCACTGGGTTTAACAAGACTTGCGGGAAGCTGCGGAGTGTTCACGAGCGAAGCGTAGCCACTCCTATCCCAACTCTGCGCCCGCCTGATTGAGCGTTTGGGCAGCGAGCGCATGTCCGCTGTGCAAGGCGTCTTCGTCGCCCTGGCCGCGAAGCCGCGCCACAAGAAAGCCTCCCGCAAAGGCATCTCCTGCGCCTGTTGTGTCGGTGACGTCGATCGCCGCAGGGGTTGCCCGAACCTCGGTTCCATCGGCTCGACGGACCACAGCTGCCCGACCGCTGTTCGTAATAACCGTGGCCTCGGCTTCGCGAATCCATGGGTGACCTTGCATGAGATAGGAGTACTCGGCATGGTTCGCAATGACGTACGCGGGTCGAATCGCTCCGAGGAGCCCGAGGAAACGCTCTCGGCCGTAGTGGCGTAGCGCCGCGACAGAGCTCGTCGAGATCGATATTGGAATGCCTGCATCGACCGCGGCGCCAATAACTCGCTCGCTGGTTTCTGCCAGCGGACCTTCGACAAATGAGTAGGCCGGCACGTGTAACAGATCCACATCGGCCAATGCGCCGGTCGGTATCGAGGCCAGTTGCGTGGACGCCCCACGGTCGGTAAGGAACGACCGTTCTCCGGTGGAATCGACGAGAACAACGATCGTTCCCGTTGTGCCCACCCGCACGATGGATTGCTCCACGCCTCGTTGTTGAAGGTTCGCGAGCAGGACATCGCCCGCCGGATCAGCGCCGACGCTGCCCAGAAAACGACCAACACCGCCAGCGGCGCTCACGGCAACGGCCACGTTGGCCGCCGAGCCGCCCCGGGCGGTACTGATTTGTGCTGGGGTATCGGTACCCCGCGTGGGGTCGCGTTCTAGGTGAACAACCACATCGGTGACGACGTCACCGAGACAACATATTCGAGGAGACAACCTCGAGCTCTACTCTGTCGCCTTACGCCTGGCCGTCGGCGATTGGAGCATTCGCGTCGACTTCGGTTGCACGAAGGTCGACGACGCCTTGACCGTCTTGATCTGCCCAGTTGATGATCGTCTCGCCGAGACGGCGCAGCTCGGAGCGTCGCTGTGAAGCAACGGTATCGATCTCGCTCAACTCGGCGCGATGAACCTCGATCTCGTTGGAGATGAGTGCGAGCTCTCCCTGTGCTCGGTTCGCTGCCTCGTATGCCTTACGGTCGCTCTCTTGGGCAATTCGCGAGGCGGTTAGCTCGGCGTCGGCGACGATCTCGTCAGCGCGAACGTGGGCTGCTGAGATTGCTTCTTCAGCAGAACGCTGTGCGGCACGCAGCACCAGGTCGTAGCTCTCTTGGCTGGCTCGATCGTCGACGACTGCTACCTCTTGAGATGCAGCGACCACGGCGGTCACGTCCTCAGGCTGTGCAACCTCGACGGCTTCGCTTACGGTGACAGCCTCGGCTGTTGCAGCGCCTGGTGGAGCAGGTGGTGGCGGTGCGATCGATGTGAGCTGGGTGCGAAGCTGCCGGTTCTCGGCTCGCAAGAGTTCGGCGGCGGCAAGCTCTTCGTCGAGGCGGACCTTCAAGGCATCTCGTTCGGCTCGTGCAGCGTCGAGTTCGGACTGTATTGCTGCGGTATTGGCGCCCTCAACAGGCACCGGCGCTACCGCAGCAGACTGCTCTGTCCCGTCGGCTGTCGATTCGCTCGCACGAAGAATGTCTCCGTGGAGCAGGTCGACCTGCGACGCGACAAGCTCAAGGTATGCGTCGACGTCGATCGGGTCATAGCCTCTCTTCGTCTTTGCCGGGAATGTCTTCGCCAGAACGTCTCGGCCGTTCAGTCGTCGTTCGTTGATGTTCATCGTCCTCGCACTTTCGTGGATGGGGCCCGCCGTCCTACGCCAGGGAACCTGCGCCTAGAGTGGCATCCTTTGTCACAAACGTCCAAATATCGACGGCCGATTTTGGAACAATGATGCAAACGACCCACCGCAGGCAGGGCAAAGAATCTGACAGTGCCGCCGGAGCGTCGTCAACTTCGTTCGGCAATTTTCGCAATCCGACACCGCTTCGCAATCGATACGTGCTGGACTGTGCGTGTGGCGAGCAACGAGCACCCAACGTCGGACTTCAGGAAACGACTGGCGGCAATCCCAAAGATTGATGAGGCACCGGTCGACGACCTGTGGGAACGCGCCGCTCCACCGGTGGTCAAACCGCCCGCACCGGTTGCCCGACCGCATCTGCCAGGTGGAACTCCAGCCGAGGAGCAGTTCTTTGGCTCCCCTGACCACCAGGTCCTTCTCGACCCTGACCCGGGGTTGCCCGAGCGGCGATTGAACGAACCCGACTACCCCGAATATGTTGCGACACCGGTAGTCAAGAAGCGCCGTCGACGGTGGCCGCTCGTGTTTGCCATGCTTATCTTCCTCGCTGGACTCGCGATCGTGATCCCGCTGTATTTGGCGAGCCGCACATTTGCAAACATCGAGCGAGTCCCGGTCTCCGAAGCCCTTGTCGACCCTGTGCCCGCTGGGACCAATGTGCTCTTGATCGGCACGGATTCACGCGACGGCATCGATACTGAGACCGAAAACGCAGGCCTGATTCTCGGCGACGGCATCGCCGGGGAACGGACCGACACCGTCATGGTGCTTCGGATTGAGGACGAGGGTAGCAAGTTCCTTTCACTGCCCCGCGACCTCTGGTTGCCAATCGACGGTGGCGACCCGCAACGTATCAACGCCGCATTTGCCCGAAGCCCTGAAGCCTTGATCAATACGGTGCAGAACGAACTTGGCATTCCAATCTCGCACTTCGTACAAGTCGACCTCGCCGGGTTCATCGATTTGGTCGATGCTGTTGGTGGCGTCGATATCACCATCGCGAATCCCGCGTTTGACCGAAACTCAGGCCTCGACCTCCCAAACGCCGGCACCGTGACCCTCGACTCGACCCAAGCCCTCGCATTCGTCCGTAGCCGCTCCTATACCGAGATCGTCAATGGGAGCGAGGTTGTCGATCTCACCAGTGACCTCGGCCGAGTCCAGCGCCAGCAAGACTTTCTTCGGGCGTTATTGCTGAAGGTCAGCCAAGAGCGAAATCCGGCCACCGTGAACTCGATGACGTCTGCGGTCGCCGAAGCGCTTGTTATCGACGACGGCACCTCCCTCACGGACGCTCTTCGCCTCGCCAATTCGATTCGGACATCGAGCCCGGAGTCGGTGACGCTGCCAACATCGCCGACCACAACCGGGGGCGGCGCCGCGGTGCTCGTTCTCAATGACGAGTCGCCAGCAACGCTCGCTCAATTCGGGGGCGGCTGAACCCGAACGGCAGTTTCAGACTCCAGCGTCGACGCTGCGTGCTTCCCTCACCACGTACAGAAACATCTTCTCCGTTTTGTCAGCTTTTCCACAGGCCCCCTAGTCTTTCGTCGCTGTGAATTTCCCGCCTCCTTCACACCTCCGTTGGCTCCGCCAGCACACGCGTCGCGGCTCATGCCGTGGGCGGATCGCACGCGTCGTCGTTGTTGGCCTCCTCGTCAGCGGGCTCACCACGACCGCACTCGATTCTTCGACGCTGGCATTTGCCCAGAGCGCCGAACAAAACACCGGCCAACGTAATGACGCGCCGACCGTTCCCGGAGCTCCATTCCTGCCCGTCTCGGACCGCACACAGCACGTGATCGAGAGATACGAAACACTCGTCGCGATCGAGACACTCGACCTGGCTTCGGAAACACTCGCCTCGCGCACTGTTAACGGCCTGTCGACAACCGATGCGGGAGTGTTGGAAACCAGCCGTATTCTCGACGCCCAGCGAGCACTCCTCGAACGAACGCTCGCTGATCTTGCACAACGCGAACCCGAACTGCTTGCGGAGACCGCCCAGTTTGGGATTGGCCTCGCCGTGTTCCCGGTGGACGAAGTTCGAAAGCCGTTCTGGGACGATTGGGGTCGGCCTCGCTCAGGCGGTCGACGCCACGTCGGTACCGACGTCCTCGCCCAAATCGGCGTGCCGCTGCGCGCCATCGAAGACGCCACAATCGAGAGCCTCCCCCGCGGAGGCAACGGCGGCAACGGCATCTTTATGATCGGCGCTAGCGGCTCGCGCTATTACTACGCCCACATGGACCAGGTTGGCGACTTCGAGCCGGGCGATCGAGTGCTCGCTGGACAACCAGTCGGCACCGTTGGAGCCACCGGCAATGCCAGAGGAGCTCCGCATCTGCATATGCAGTGGGACCCCAACGGTGGCGCAGCATGGCAGAACCCATTCCCGATGCTCGACGTGCTCTTTGGCGAAGGTCGAACCCATGCAGCCGCCGAAGCTGCGAGTGACGCCCTCGCAGCCGAGGTCGAAGGACTCGCGAACAGCGACATCGATGGAAACACCGACGGAGATGCCGATGAAGGCGCCGACGTGAACGCCGTCATCACCGAGTTCGTCGCACTACGACGTGCGCTCTTCCTCGAAGAAACCCGCAACAGCAACGATCAAAACAGCCAAGGCACAACAGGCTGAGCCGGGGCTGGCGGTACCGGTGACTGAGACGCTCACCGACGCCGAGCTTCCCCTATCATCTAGCTGACATGAGCGAACAACCTCACGGCCGACACGAAACGCTCGACGCAACAGCAGCGGCCGAATACTTTCTTGCTGGAGCTCGCGACGGCGGCATGGAGCACGTGTGCATCTCGCCTGGCTCGCGTTCAACCCCACTCGCAGTTGCTGCGCTGCGAACAGCCGGGATCACCACGTCGGTACATATCGACGAACGCGTTGGCGGGTTTTCGGCGCTTGGACGGGCAATCGAGGCGGGCCGTCCAGTCGGCCTAATCTGTACGTCTGGCACCGCAGGCGCCAACTACCTTCCAGCGATCGCTGAAGCCGCAATGAGCAACGTACCGCTCGTGGTCATGACCGCCGACCGCCCACCAGAGCACCAATCGTGGGGTGTTGGCCAAACCTTCGATCAGACAGGCCTGTTCCACCGCCAGGTACGCCACGAGTTCGCCATGCCCGTCGGCGGTGATGGCGGCGCGCCGTTCTCGCATCGTGCGGGTTGGCGAGCAGCCACGACGGCGACAGAGGCGCACGGACCCGTGCATGTGAACTGGCCGTTCCGACTCCCCTTAGAGCCAGCAAACGATCCCCAGAACGTGCAGCCGAGCTTCCACCCACCCGCTCGCGTCGAACCGGCCGTCAACCAACACGAAGTCGACGCACTGTCACAGCTCATACAACGCGCCCAACATCCAATTATCATCGCCGGGCCGCACACCACATCGATCACGTCCTCTGGCCTTGACGCCAATCGCTTGTGCGATGCCGCGTCAAATGCGGGTGTACCTATCCTCGCCGACGTTTTGAGCGGTCTACGCGGCCGCACCTCCCCTGCGCTGATTGAATACCCGGCGCTCGTTACCGAACGAAACGAACGGGACGACCTCCACGCCGACCTCATCATCCACGTGGGTCACACGCCCACGGCCAAGCGCCTGCGCCTCTGGTGGGAGTCGATCGATGCCGACCATGTGCTGATCGACCCCAAGGGCGAATGGCACGACCCATCGCACGTTGCAGACCATCGCTTCACATCGGACCCGCTGGCCTTGCTCAGCGCGTGCCTTGCGCCCATCACCACTCGTACCGACCATCTTCGTTCGTGGGTCGCTGCCGGCGAAAGAACTGCCGAGATCTGCGCGGTTACACTCGACGCCGCGACCTCGCTCGACGAACCAGCCATGGCGGCAACGCTCGGCGTGCACACCACGGCCAACGACCTACTCGTTGCATCGAGCTCGATGCCGGTACGCGACCTCGACACGTTTCTTCCGGTGGCCAGCCAAGCACGAGTGCACGCAAACCGCGGCATCAACGGCATCGACGGTGTTGTGGCAACGGCAGCGGGAATGGCCGCCGTCCGCCAAAACACTCCGGACGCGACCCGTACGATCTGCCTGATCGGCGACATTGCGCTCCTTCACGACATCGGTGGTGTGCTCGATGCTGCCCGCCATGGCGTACGTCTGACCATTGTTGTCCCCAACAATGACGGCGGCGGCATCTTTTCGTTCCTGCCAGCTCGCGATGCCCTCGACGAAACCACCTTTGATGAGCTCTTCCACACTCCACACGGCAATACGTTCGATTTTCTCAACGGCTATCCGGGCATTCACCACGTGCTGTCAACAAATCTCGCCGAAACGCTCGACTATTTAGCCATGGCCGACGAGGACGACGCGGCTGCAACCGTGACGATCATTGAGATCGCAACCGACGCAGATGCTCGTGTGACGAGCCAACAGCGGCTCGTTTCCCAGCTAAGGACCACATGAGCAGTGCACCCCTGCCCGACCCAACAATGCTCACCTCCCCCGACGGGATGCAGATTGCTTGCCGGTATCTCTCCGGGACCGGCAATCTCATCATTGGCCTCCACGGATTTACTGGCGACGGTTCGACGATGGCTCCCCTCATTGAGGCGGTTCGAGACGGACGACCAGCAATCCTCGTCGATCTGATTGGCCACGGAGCAAGCCAAAGTCCCGAACACCTCGAGCACTACGGAATGGCGTCGGTCGTCGACCAGGTTTTGTCGGTTATTGGGCCCCATGAGCCCGGCACTGTCCACCTTGTTGGATATTCGCTCGGCGGCCGGGTGGCGCTCTCCATGGCTGCTCGCGCCCCCTGGTACTTTGCCTCCGTGACCCTTCTCAGCGCGACCGCTGGTCTTGCAGAACCGGCCGAGCGCAGCGAACGACACGACGCCGACCTCGCACAAGCCGACCAGCTCGAAGCCATCGGGGTCGACGCCTTCATCGATCAGTGGCTCGATCTCGACCTTTTTCGCCCCTACGTGCAACGCCTATCGGCCAACGACCTCGAGCGCACGAAAGCGCAGCGCTGCTCGTCCACCGCAATTGGGTTGGCCAACAGCCTTCGCGGCACCGGAACCGGCGCAATGCCACCGCTGTGGGCGGTCCTGGCGTCGGTGCGGTCGCCGCTCCTTGCAATCGCTGGTGCGCTAGACGAAAAGTATGCGGCACTCGCTACTCGGATGGCAGATTTGGCCAACTCGGGTCGCGCCGAGATCATCGAAGGCGCTGGACACGTGGTCCATATCGAGAATCTTGTCGAGGTTGCTTCGATTGTCCGTTCGCATCTGACAGAGTGTGAGTCTGATGAGGATCACTCGCGCTAGCTCGACACCAATCGACATTCGCCTGAACGAGTCGGTTCCAACCGGAGCTGGCAGCATTGGCGACCGCGGCGGCATGCAGGTCGTCGTCGTTGCGCACGACGACACCGTCGGGGAGCTTGTCGGCATAGGAGAAACCGCCCCAATCCCCGGCCAGAACGGCCCAAAGCTCGAACAGCTCGCCACCGAAATTGCCGGCTGGTGTCGTGAGGCGACATTGGTTCCCGTCGACGAGGCGATCGGCGCCCTCGACGATCATGGCTTCTGCGCGTTGACCCGATTCGCGCTCCATACCGCGCTCATCGACCTGGAGGCTCGGCGCACAAACACATCGGTTAGCCAATGGCTCCAACCCGGCGCCCCCACCCAGGTTCGCGTCAACGGGTTGATTGGCGAAGCGAGCCCGGCTGCGGTTCACGCACGAGCAAGAGAACTGGTCAACGAGGGAATGACCGCCATCAAACTCAAAGTTGGTGCGGTCGACAACAGCCTCGATATCACCCGCATCGTCGCTGCCAGCGAGGCAGCGGGGAGCAACGTCGAGCTTCGCCTCGATGCCAATGGCGCATGGACTGCTGACGTTGCTGCCCGGATTATCGGCAGGGTCGGCAAACACCGCATCAGTTACATCGAAGACCCAACCTCGGACCCATCAGAATTCGTCTCGCTCGCCGCCGACACCGGCGTCGCTGTCGCCGTCGACCTCGGGTCAGAAATTGACCCCGACGTTGCTATCGCCACCGCAGGAGTTACCACTGTTGTGGTCAAACCTGCCGCACTCGGCGGCATCGACCGACTCGTCGAGCTCTCCCAACGGCACCCGGACCATCGATTTGTCGTTTCTTCATCAATCGACCGAGAGATTGGTTTGGCGGCCGCCGTGCACGCAGCGGCCGCAATCTCGTCGACCTCGGGCCCCCATGGCCTAGCCACTGGACGGCTCATTCGTGGCATGGACGCGTCATTGCTCGATGTGCATGGCCAGATTCAGGTTCCGACAGGACCTGGCCTCTGGAACACTATCTAGCGACCGCTAGCGCACGGGCGTACCCCTAGCCGGGAAGGCGCTCTTGGCCTTCATCGATGCTCCAATGCCACGGTTCCGACGGCAGGTTTACAAACCCGTACTGTGGTGCATGCGTTTGCAGCCACTGGAACGCCGCAGAGCTTCGTGACCCAATGCCACCGCCGTTCCACTGAAAGTCAATGGCGCGGCCTTGTTCGTGTTTGGAGAAGCCGGGGCGGGCGGTTGGCACTCGACAGCTACTCGGCGACGCTGTGTAGACATCGGGGCACCCGTTGATTGTTCGGAGCTCGACCTGGCGTTGAATTGGACGGTAGCCCCAGCCGCCAAGGTTGATGCCCTGATCGAACGCCGTTTGATACAGCCTCCGCGTCTGCGCTGCAATGTCCTTGTGCACCTCGATCTGAAAGAACGGTTCGGCGTCGGCTGCGAGAACCGCCGGTAGCTCGACACCTGTCTCGGGATCGATGGTGGCTTCGAGCTGATCTTCAGGGCGGTAGAACGAGATCAGCTCGATGTCGTCGAGATTTACCGGGTCGGGGATCACGATGCCGCGAGAGCGGGCAATCGATGCGATTCGGTTGCTGATCGCTGCTTGCTCATCACGAATAGCGGTCGCCAGCTCAAGGTCGCGTTCTTCTAGAAATGCGGCCTCCGCGAGTTGGGCTTCCAAGCGGAGTTCTGCGGCGGCGACGACGAGCTCTTGTTGCGCTTGTGCTGCGACGAGCTCTTCGGTACGGGCTTCAACCTCTGACAGTGCGCCTTCTGCTCGAAGCGCCGCTTCTTGTTGCTCAACAATCAGCGCCTCGGCCTCGACGTCGAGGGCTCGCAACTGATCGAGGCCGTCGCCGAGCGAACCGGTTTGTAGCTCGAGAAGATGCAGGAACCGGGCAGATTCACCAGGGTCATCGGAGAGTACGAGCTCGGTGACTTCATCGCCAGCAGTGCCAGCCTCACCGGTAAAGCTTGCAACTGCGAGATCTGCGAGGTGGTCTCGGAGCAGGTCGGCGGTCCGCAGAATTTCCTCACGCTCTACTCGGGCGTTGTCGACCAGTGCGAGGGCGTTCTCGTATTTGCCCTCGGCCTCATCGAGACGGATTTGTTGGATCTCCACAAACGCCGCTAACTCATCGAGCGCTGCAGTCACTTCATCGACGCTCGCGGTCACCACATCGATGTCGCGTGCGGCAAGCGCTGCCTCGCGGGCGATCCGTTCACGCTCGTCCTTGAGCTCTTCAAGGTTCGCTGGCGCGTCTTGATCTTGGGCCCACACCGTGTCGATGGGACCAAGAACAGCCAGCGTCGCCACGACGGCAGCAAAAAGGACGATGCTCAACATCACCCGTGATTTCAAAGACATGTGGTGGCTATCGGCCCCACCAGGAGCGATATTAGGTCTTTTGACCTATCCCCCGCTAACAGACCAATGCCACGGCTCTGACGCAAGGTTGACAAAGCCCCAACGTGACGCATTCTGTGCCAGCCACACAAAGCCCGGATTCGAATGTGTGGTAATCGAACCACCGTTGTACGTGAAATCTATTGCTAGGCCGCGCTCATGATTCGACCGACCTGGACGGGCCGTCGGTGGGCTACACGACGAGGCGCTGCGTTCCCAAATATCAAACTCGGTCGTCCCACAGTTTTGCTGTCGCAATCGAATTTGTTCGAGATTGTCCCGGTAGCCCCAGCCACCGAGCGTCACACCGTCGGCGAGCGCCGCCGCCATCAGCTCTTCGACCTTGCCTGCAATATTGCGGTGCACCTCGATTCCTCGAACCGTCGTGATCTCGTCGGGAGTCACCGTCACCGGCCGGTTCTGTGGGTTCGCTGCCGCCGCTGCTGCGGCCGCTGCAGCTGCCCGACGGGCGGCTTCGGCTCGGATCTGGGCCGCGATCACCTCTTCTTGCTGGCTGATGCGGGCGGCGGCCTCGGCATCTCGACTGGCCAACACTGCAGCTTCAGCCAAGCGAGCCTCGAGACGATTCTCGGTTGCTTGGACTAGCGCGGTTTGGGCCGCCTGTGCTTGTGTGAGTTGGCCTTGGCGATCGATCGCTTCGATACGGCCGGCTTCAGCCAGCTGCACTGCTTCACGACGTTGCGCCGACACCTGTTCGGCCTCGACGGTGAGGGCTCGCAGCCGGTCGATCCCGTCGCCCAGCGACCCCGTTTGAAATTGCACAAGACTCCGTCGACGCATGGCCTCGGTGGGATCATCAGACACGAGCAACGCCGTGAAATCTTGCCCGTTGAGGCCGCCCTCGCCCGTGAACGACGACAGCGCCAAATCCCGTACATCGCTCTCGAGCGCGGCGACCTCGACAGCGATCTCGTCTTCGCGCACTACTGCCCGCGCGACCTGGGCCTCGGCAGACCGCACGGCCTGTTCGGCATCGGCCAGCCGGGCCTCTTGGAGGTCGACCAGTGCATTGAGATCGTCGAGGGCCCCAGCCAACACCTCGAAGTCCGCCGTTGCAGCATCGACCTGGAGCGCCTGATCAGCGGCCTCCTGCTGAATCTTCTCGCGTTCTTGACGGAGTTCGTCGAGAACGTCTTGTGCCGATTGTGCCCCCGCCGACACGCCAACAACGAACACCAACGCGACGTACAGCGCTGGCAACGCCAGCACTCGCAACAGTGTCGATACCCGTCCAATCACCCAAGAAAAACTAGTTGACCGCGCACGGTGATTGTGCGATGCCGGCCACGTTGAGAGATATTCCGAGCAGCGATCCCTACGCGCAACCTCTACTCGCAACCTCTACTCGCACGCCTACTGGCAACTATCGGCCGGTCGTGCTCCAGTGCCAGGATTCGCTCGGAAGGTTGATAAAGTCGTAGGTCGCTGCATTGTTCGACAACCACACAAAACAGTCTGAACCCCGCCAGCAACTCCGGAAGTCGATCGCGAGCCCTCGCTCGTGCTGTGACTGGCCCGGGCGAGCCGTCGGAATCCGACAGCTACTCGGAGACGCCGTGTACACGTCGGGGCAACCATTGATGACACGGAGCTCAGCAGTGCGTTCCGGTGACCTCCAGCCAGAACCGGTGAGCGTGACACCGTCGGCTGCAGCAGCGTTGATCATGTTGGTCACGTTGGTGGCAACCGACTGGTGCACCTGGAACCCGGCGGCGTTCACGATCTCCCCGCTTGGAGTAAGCGGAGGCTGGCTCGTCGCAGCAGCCGCAGCTCTCGCAGCAGCCTCTGCAGCGGCCTTCGCGGCCGCCTCAGCCCGAATACGTGCAGCAATGGCCTCTTCTTGTTGCTGGATCTCAGCTGCGAGTTCTTCATCGAAGGCACGAACAGCTTGCGCCTCGGCGAGGCGAGCTTCGAGGCGGGCTTCAACATCGACAACGAGCTGCACCTGCTGATCTTGCGCAGCTTGCAGTTCTCGTTGGCGTTCGACCTGTTCCAGACGGTTTGCTTCTGCTGCCTCGACAGCCCGGAGACGGTCGGCCTCGACCTGTTCGGCCTCGACCTCGAGTACTCGCAATCGGTCGAGTGCGTCGCCGAGGTTGCCGGTTTGGAACTCGACGAGGCTGCGTCGCCGTACGGCCTCGGTTGGATCATCGTTGAGAAGAAACGCTGTCAGATCTTCGCCGTTCTCGCCGTTTTCGCCGGTGAACGACTCAACCGCCAATTCGCTGACGAGCGTACGCAGATCTGCTGCTTCACCCTCGATCACCTCACGCCGGGCCTCTGCCTGCATCACGAGAAGCTCCGCCGAACGAACACCTTGGGCTGCGTCGGCGAGACGAGCCTCCTGAAGGTCGACGAGCGCGTTGAGATCGTCGAGCGCTCCTGCTACTTCGTCGAAGGACGCTTCACTCGCATCAACGAGGGACGCAGCTGCGGCGAGATCGACCAGTACCTGCTCACGCTCGGCCTCGAGCTCCTCGAGCCGCTCGACGTCCTCCTGAGCCGTCGCCGAGCCCGTGAGCACAAAGACGAGAGCAACGAGTGCCAGCGCGAACGCGCGCGAACTGCTCAGGAGACTAGGCACGGGTACACACTGTCACTTTCAGAGGCAACAATCAAAGCGCGCGAGGTACTACTGTCCGGGGATGGTTTCAGAGATCTTTGATGAGTCGAAATGGGACACGATCCAGGGCTACGAGAACATGGAGGACATCACGTACCACCGGGCACGCGAGCACGGCACCGTCCGTGTGGCCTTCAACCGTCCCGAGGTCCGGAACGCGTTTCGACCCGGCACCGTCGACGAGCTGTACCGCTGCCTCGATCACGCACGGATGAGCAGTGACGTCGGCTGCGTATTGATCACCGGAAATGGCCCCTCCCCCAAAGATGGGGGCTGGGCCTTTTGTTCGGGCGGTGATCAACGCATTCGTGGACGCGCCGGCTACCAATATGCCGACGGAGAAACAGCCGACACCGTCGATCCTGCACGAGCAGCACGACTCCACATTCTCGAAGTGCAACGACTCATTCGCTTCATGCCCAAGATCGTCATAGCGGTCGTACCTGGGTGGGCCGTCGGCGGCGGACACAGCCTCCACGTTGTCTGCGACCTCACCATTGCCAGCCGAGAACACGCGATCTTCAAACAAACCGACACCGACGTCGCGAGCTTCGATGGCGGATACGGGTCCGCCTACCTCGCCCAGATGATCGGCCAGAAAAGGGCCCGCGAGATCTTCTTTCTCGGCGCCGACCACTCCGCCGACGAAGCCCACGCCATGGGAATGGTCAACCTCGTCGTCGAACACGGCGAACTTGAGGACGCTGCGCTCGATTGGGGGCGAATTATCAACGAAAAGTCGCCCACCGGTCAACGGATGGCAAAGTTTGCTATGAACCTCGTCGACGACGGCCTCGTTGGACAACAAGTCTTCGCCGGCGAAGCAACCCGTCTCGCGTATATGACCAATGAAGCAGTCGAAGGCCGAGACGCGTTCCTCGAGAAGCGCAAACCCGACTGGTCAGCGCACCCCTGGTACTTCTAGGCCGGCATCTGAACGGCAGCGACCTGACCGATAATCAGTGGGCACCGTTGATCAGTGGGCACCGTTGATCAGTGAGCGTCCGGATCGACCAGAAACTCGTTGATGAGCGGAGCGAGAACATCGGGCTGTTCGAGCAAGACCCGATGACGCGCACCGCCGACCTTCACTGCCTCAGCATCGGCAATACGCGCAAGAAGATCGGTGATCGGAAAGTGTGCAAACACCGGATCCTCTTCGCCACCGATGAGCAACGTGCTCGCACGAATCGTGTCATCGATATTCTCGAGTGACGCCTCGCGCAACATGTGCGCACCAGCGAGGTATGTCGGCGGGTTCACGCCTAACAACATCTCGCGAGCAGCAGCCAAACGGTCAGGGACAGCCTCTCGCCACTCGACAGAAAAGAAGATGTCCTCGAGATGATCAATGACCGCGTGCATACCGCCATCTTCGATACCGGCAATGATGCCCTCCCACCAGACGTGATCTCCCAAATGCACACCACACGACGCAAGCACCAACCGATCCACGCGATCAGCGAACTCGGCGGCCATCGTTGCACCGACCATTGCCCCCATCGACGCGCCCAACACGTGAGCGCGCGGAACATCAAGAGCATCAAGCACCGCCACGGCGTCGCTGGCCAACATCGATAGATCGAACGAGCCCACATCGACAGTAGAACGCCCGTGGCCACGCATATCGAAACGAACAACCCAGTTTCGCGACGACAACGCATCGATCATTGGATCCCAAAACTCAAGCGTCGTACCCAGCGGGTTCAACAGCAGCAGGCACGGCCGCCGATCGTCACCAGTGGTCTCTACATGAAGCGGATACTCGGCAGAAAGGACAGTCGGCATGCACCGACTCTATTGGCGAATATGTCTTCGCGCTGAGAGTTGTCAGTTCCGGATTCTCCGGTGCTAACCTGATCGCTCTTCGGGCCGTTAACTCAGTTGGCTAGAGTGCCACCTCGACATGGTGGAAGTCACAGGTTCAAGTCCTGTACGGCCCAC
>CALKGG010000129.1 GCA_938084885.1 uncultured Acidimicrobiales bacterium | reverse complement strand
TGCCACCACGGTGTGGGTGCCCGAGTAGGCAGCGCCGCAGTCGACGACGAAGTCAAACGACTCGGTGATGTCGACGGGCAGTCCGGAGGTGACTTGGGTGTTCTTGACGATCATGATCTCGCCGGTCGCATTCACCAAGGCAACAGCTTCACCGTCGGTATCAAGGGTAACTCCTGCGGACGGAGCATCGGCAGGCGTGACCGTGGTCTGGAAACGCGGATCGGGGTCTTCGTCGACGGTACACACTGCGCCGGTCGGGAGGTCTTCGATGGTGATGGTCTCACCGTGCATGATTGGCTGGTCGGCAAACACCAGTGGTGAGCTGGTGAAGTCGCCGGTGCATGAAATATCGACGGTGAATGTCAGCGACGAAACATCGAGACCATCGGGCGCACCGAGCACCGTCTTGGTGATGGTCAAATCGCTCACGTCGCGTTCGTTGGTGAAGGACGCGTCGGCGATTGTTGCTGAGTTTGTGGTGATGGTTGTCGTGAGGCCGCTGGTGTTGGTCCAGCCGGTGGGTGGTGGTTGTTCGGTGACGGTGCATTCGGTGTTTGGTGGGAGCAGGGGTGTGTCCGGTGTTGCCCAGGTGCCGGTTTGGGAGCTGGTGGTGATGGTTTGTGTTCCTGAGAACAGCACGTCGCCAGTCGGGTTGGTGCATTCGGTGTCGAAGGTGAAGGTGGCGTCGAGGTCGAGTGGATGCACCAATGCACCGGTAGTGGCCTTAGAAATCGACAGCGTCGACGTCGTATTCGTGATCTCGATGACCTCGCCATCGTCATCGATCGTTACCGGCGCGGACACCGTGCTCAAAAAACGTGGGTCGGGGTCTTCGGCGACTGAACACTCGGCGCCGGTTGGAAGGTTGTCGACAACCAGCGGCGTATTCGCCGTGACGACTTGGTCGGCGAGCACATAGGGATCGACGGTGAGGCCACCGCCGGTGCAGGTCACCGTGAGGGTGAAGGGCTCGTCACGAAGGTCCGTGCCGGCCGGGACACCAGCGAGGGCCTTCGTAATGGTGAGGGCCCCAGCATCTCGTTCGTTCGAGAAGTTCGTCGTGACGAGATCGGTATCGATCGTGACCGTCTGTGGGTTCGGTGAGGTGACGGTCCAACCCGGCGGGACGATCTCGGTGATGGTGCACTCGGTGCCGGGAGCAAAGGGCGGAAGGTCGAAGTAGCCAACGCCGCCGAAGCCTTGGCCTCCTGTCAACTGATCGACAGTGGCTGTAGCGGTGAGCGCAGTGCCGTCGTTGCACGAAATGTCATAGGTGAAATCTCCCAGCAGGCCGAGTGGGTGGTCCGCTGGTCCAATCGTGTCCTTGCGGATTGCCAGTCGGCCAACGACGTTGATGAATCCCGCGTCGCTGCCACCGTCGCCAATCGTCACCTCGGCGGCGTCTTGGGCCGCGTTTTCCGGTGCGTAGAAGGTCTGGAAACGGCTGTCGAAGACTTCTGAAACAACGCAGTTCGCGCCGACGGGTAGGTCGGCAATGACCGCAGGAGTGTTGATTGTGACGATCGCAGATGTGGTGAACGGACTGGTAGCAAAGTCGCCAAGGCACGTAACCTCAGCGGTGAATGGTTCATCTCCGAGATCGTCGAGTTCAGCTGCCGTCAGGTCTCCGAGAATCGTCTTTGTGATCGTCAGGTCGGCAATGTCCCGGGCGTTGGTAAAGGCAGCATCAATGGTAGAAGAACCCTCGGTCGTTATCTCGACCGTCGCTGGTCCAACAGCTGTCCAACCTGTCGGGGCAGTTTCGGTGATCGAACACGCCGTACCCGGTGCGAGGAACGGCGCTGCGTCCCACGAACCAACACCCCCCGAGGTCGTTATTGTGACGGTGTTGCGAAAGACTGTGGCACCGTCAACAACGCACTCGATTGAGAACTCGAACGTCGCGTCTGGTTCGACCCCTGCCGGAACGACGGTTTCCTTCGAGATCGTGAACGTGCTGGTCTCGTTTTCGATTCGTACCTCGTTGGCCCCGTTTGCGATGGTGATGGTCTCGCTCGGCAGGTAGCTCGTCGAGAACCGTCCATCGATGTCCTCGCGTATCTCGCACTCCGAGCCGACGGGGAGACCGTCGATGTCGATCGGTGCGCCCTCGACGATCGCCAGTGGGCCCGAGGAAAAGCTGCCTCCGACGAAGTTGCCCGTGCACTCCACCGACACGGTGAAGGTCTCACCCTCAAGTGCTGGGGTTGCCGCTATGCCGGTCACGTCTTTGAGAATGGTCAGTGTTTCGGTGTCGAGTGTGTTTTCGAAACTGATCGTTTCGGTGAGCGGGGTCGTGAACTCGACCCCAGCAGCACCGACCAAGGTTGGGCCGACCCGGTCGCTAATTGTCCACCCGGCCGGAATTGCCTCGGTGACCACACATGTTGAGCCCGGCGGTACCAGTGGAAGGGTCGATGCTTCAGCGACACCGCGATTGCCCGTTGTCGTGATGGACGTCGTCGTGTCCGCAACTTCCTCGCCGCCAAATGTGCAGGTGATCGCAAAGTCGAAGGTGCCGTCAACCTCATCGACGAGGGAACTTGACGTCGTGCGCTTCTCGAACTCGAAAAACGACGTCGTGTTCGTGAGCGGAACGGTCTCGCCGTCGCTATCGATCGTGACCGTTTCTGGCGAACCAGTCGTCACGAAACGGGAGTCAGCCTCTTCGGTCACGGTACACTCGGCACCCGTCGGCAGGTCATCGATGACGAGCGGCGTGCTGACCGAAACGGTCTGGCCCGACAAGAGATAGGGATCGACGGTGAAGCCGCCAGAGCAGCTGATGTCGACCGTAAACGTTTCATTGTCGAGGTCAACTCCGGCGGGAAGACCCTCGATGGTCTTGGTGACCGTGAGCGAACCGGTGTTGCGAATATTGAGAAAGGATGCAGTTGGTTCGGGGTTGTCTTCGGTGATCTCGACCGTGACGCTGTTGGCGCCAGCGTTGGTCCATTCATCGTCGGCAGCTGGACCGCCTGTTGGAACACCGGTGCCGTCGATGTAGTGCTCGACTTGCGCGCACGAGCTGTCTCCGGCCGGGTCGGGGAGCCCTCCGGTAATGGTCAGGTTCGAGAATGGGTTGAGCGGTGATGTGCCGGTGAAGACATGATCGAAGAGGCCGCCAGCGGTTGGGACAACGGCATGAACATAGGCGCCCGGGTTCAAACCGGGGATCGTGTCATAGGGCCGATTCCGCCAAATCATCTCCCAATTGACCTCGCTGTTTTGGGTGTTGCGAATTTGGAGGTTGAACGGGGCGTTTCCGCTGCCATCTTGACAATTGTCCGAAACGAGAGTGGTGCCTGCAGGAGTGCCCGTTGACGTCGCACCCGTTCCAGTGGTTGGTCCGCCTGCTCCGGCCGCGTTTTCGGTGATTGTGCAGGTGGTGCCAGTGGCGAGCACGCCGATCTCGGTATGGCTGATTCCGCCCGTAGCGCCACCGGCGACCAACGTGATCGCGTCGACGGTAAAGGTCTCGGTGAAGGTGCCGTCAGGCCCAGTGCACTCCAGAGTGAAGTCGAACGATCCAGTTGGGTCGACCGGATGGGTGGTCGGTGCCTGCGTGGTCTTTTCGATGCTGAGGGTTCCTGTGCTGTTCGTGACCTGTTGGGTGGTGCCACCCTCGGTAATCTCGACGGTCTGACCTGGTTCGTACCGGGTGTTGAATCCTTCAGCTGGGGTTTCGGTGACAGTGCACGATGCTCCAACTGGTACGTCTTCAATGACGAGCGGTGAGCCGAGTCCGAAGCTGCCGGTGGTCGAGTACGGATCGGGGTCGAAGCCTCCGGTGCATTCGACGGCAACCTCGAAGCTCAGCGAAGCGGGGTTGGATCCTTCGGGAAGCCCGATGATCTCTTTGAAGATGGTGAGGTCGGCGAGCAGGCGTTCGTTCTCGAAGGACGCTCCGGGAATGGTCCCGCTCGCAATCGTAATCTCGACGTCGTTGGCCGAGACAAGCTCCCATCCATCGGGAACGTTCTCCGAGATCGTGCACTCCGCCCCATTCGCGATGAGCGGAGTGTCGGGATAGCCAAGCGTTGCGCTCCCCGACGAGGTCGACAGCGTCATCGTGTCGGTGAAACCGTTCGAGCAGGAGATATCGAAGGTGAATGTTCCGTCGCCGTCGACGGGCAGTGCCCCTGCGGTTGAACTTTGCTTTCGGAGGTTGAACGTGCCGGTCTCGTTCGTGAAGCTGACGCGCTCATTTGGAATGGCTTGATCGATCAGGACTGTGCCGCTCGATCCGTTCGCTCCGTCTGCGCTGATGACGGTGGTTGCGTAGGCAGTCGATGACGCCTCGGTCGTGACACAGGTTGCTCCAGCTGGAACGCCGCTAATGCGCACCGCATCGTTGTTTGAGATAGCGAAGTTGTTCGCGGTCGCTCCCGGCCACGCAGCACCGGTCGCGTCATTGGTAATATCGGACGCGTTGACCGCATGCGCCGAACCATCTGCAGTCGTGCAACTGACCGACATGGGAAAGGTATCGGCATCGTTGTCGACCGGGTGCCCGGCCACGGTCTTGTCGACGACGAAGCCACCTTCGACAATGATTGTTGTCGGGTCTCGCGGTTCGCTTCCATCGCCAGGGTCATCGGAGACGACGTCGACGTTGCCGTCCTGGTCGAAGTCGAGCGTTGCCTGGTTCTCCAGCACACCAGGGACGGTGTTGCTGCCCAACTCGACATCGATGGTCACGGTGGTTGGATCGGCGCCGGGGTTCGCTGGATCGGTCCACAAACTCGACGGCATGTCGACTTCAAGGCAGATGTTCGTGTCGCCTGCAGCTCCGCCGCTCGTGACCGCCGCGGCCGGATCTGTCGACGTCCAATCACCGGTGTAGACGCGACCATCGCCGGGAAGGACATCGCACAAATCGACGGTTCGGTTCTGTGTCGGAAGCCCGTTGTTAACCAGCGTGAATTTGTAGGTGACCGTGTCGCCCGGTGAGAACACGCGCTCATCTGGGGGGATTGGGTTCCCTGCTGCATCCACGACGTCTTTCTTGATGTCGATCGAGCTGATGCAGCTCGTGCCATCGGTGCCGCCGTTGGCACCGACCTCCCCGACCTCGGTCACAATTTGGGGTGTGTTGGGGTTGATACGCCAGATGTCGCCTGGATTGTTGCGGAACAGATAGATGTTGCCAGCAGAGTCAAACCATGAGGCACCAAAGCCACCGTTGGGTAGTGCCGATGATGTTGCGACCGAGGTGGTTGCTCCCGTGTTGGGGTCGACCTTGTAGAGCCTTCGGTTCACGGCCTGATACAGAAAGCCGTCGAGCGGGTTGTAGGAAAAGTCTGCAAAGTTGACCGGCGTAGGGCCAATCAGCGTGGCCGCGCCCGACAGCGGATCGATCGACCACAGGTTGAAGCGGTTTCCGTTCACCCAACCGTTGCCGTTGCCAGAGCCGACGGAGTGGATGATGTAACGCCCGTCGCCCAACACGGTGCCAGCAAAGGCGCTCGAATTGTCCGGGTACGGATCTTGGATCTGGGTGTTGAAGACCACATCGCCGTTCGCGTCATAGGCCCGAACAGTCCGTTCGCCGGCGATGCTGCCGACGCCATACACCCAGCCTGTTGTTGGGTCGTGCGCCGTCGAGTTCCAAATCCCCGATGTCCCGGGGACTTCCTCAATGGTGAGCTCACCCGGGTTGTTTGGATCGGGCAGGATGACGTTGAAGCGGCCGCCTCGCATGAGAATCGGAGTGCCATCGCATGCCCATACAGGGTTGTCCTGAGCTTCTGCGGGGGTGGCGAACGGGACGAATGCAAGGGCGCTTGCGACCAGTGCAATCGCGACTGCTCGCACAACGAATTCGGTGATTCGAGTTTTCATGGACTCTCCAGCTCCGTGGCCATCGCTCTGCTAGATCTTCCCGCCTTGGCCTAATCGGCATTCCGGCTCGCGAAATGAGCGAACGCGCAATGCATGAATCCAACGAAGCGAGTGGGCAGCAACGGTCGCACTGCTCATAGAATCGATCGGTCTGACCCAAAGACGAGAGGGACCGAAGAGATGGCACACAAGATTGGCGTAATCGGAGGCGACGGCATTGGCCCTGAGGTCATAACCGAAGGACTTCGAGTACTGCGAGCTGCAGGCGCCGAGTTCGAAACGGTCGACTATGACCTCGGCGGTCAACGGTACGTGAGAGACGGTGTCATCCTCGACGACGAAACCATCGAAGAGTGGCGCAACCTGGACGCGCTGTACCTCGGCGCGGTCGGCTCGCCCGATGTTCCGCCAGGAGTGATTGAGCGTGGGTTGTTGCTCAAGATGCGGTTCGCGCTCGATCTTTATGTCAACCACCGGCCCTTCACCGCCCCCGACGGATCACACGAATTCATTGTTGTTCGTGAGAACACCGAGGGAACCTACGCCGGCGAGGGAGGTCTGCTGCGTGCAGGCACCCCACATGAAATCGCGACACAAGGCTCGGTCAACACCCGGATGGGCTGTGAACGAGCAATCCGCTATGCGTTCGAACTCGCCATGAAACGACGCAAACACCTCACGCTGGTACACAAGACGAACGTGCTCACCTTTTCAGGCGATCTGTGGAACCGGACATTCGAAGAGGTTGCAACGGAGTATCCCGAGGTCGAGACCGCTTACAACCATGTCGATGCCGCCTGCATCTATTTCGTCGAAGATGCCCAACGCTACGACGTCATCGTGACCGACAATCTCTTCGGCGACATTCTGACCGATCTCGGCGGTGCCGTTTCTGGCGGCGTTGGGTTGGCGTCGTCTGCCAACCTCAACCCCGACGGAGTTTCGATGTTCGAACCCGTCCACGGCTCGGCGCCTGACATTGCCGGGCAAGGAATCGCGAATCCGCTTGCGGCAATTCTGTCCGGCGCAATGATGCTCGAACACCTCGGCGAAGCAGACCTTGCAGCGAGAGTGTCGGCGGCGGTCGAGAGCGTTGCTGGCGGGTCGGGCACGACCGTCGAGTTGGCAAACAAGGTAATCGCAGCGCTATGACAGGCAGCGTCCAGTCTGACCTGACCGGAATCGAACGTACCGAGCGTCAACCTGCGCGAGTCGATATCTACGACACGACATTGCGTGACGGTAGTCAACTCGAAGGCATTTCGTTGACGGTCGAGGACAAACTCAAGATTGCCCGCCAGCTCGATCTCCTCGGCGTTGCATACATCGAAGGAGGGTGGCCGGGGGCGAACCCAAAGGACGAAGAGTTCTTCGCTCGCGCCCGTAGCGAACTCGACCTCGAGAAGTCCACGATGGTGGCCTTTGGGTCAACTCGTCGAGCAAAAGGCAAGACCGATACCGACCCGACGCTCGCAAATCTCTTGCGTGCTGGCACCAGCACTGTGTGCATTGTTGGCAAGACGTGGGACTACCACGTCGAGGGCGCGCTCCAGACCACCCTCGATGAGGGCATTGCCATGGTCGCCGACTCGATCGCCTTCTTGAAAGGTGAGGGTCGCGAAGTGTTCTTCGATGCCGAGCACTTCTTCGACGGCTATCGCCGAAACCCCGAGTTCAGCTTGGCCGTGCTCGAAGCTGCCGCGGTCGCCGGAGCTGATTGCCTTGTCCTTTGCGACACCAATGGGGGTTCACTTCCCACCGATGTCGAGCGCATGGTCTCGGAGGTTTATGACCACCTCGGTGGTCCCGATGGCACGTCGGCGATTGGTGTGCACTTGCACAACGACACCGGCTGTGGTGTTGCGAACGCGCTCGCCGGAGTTCGAGGCGGAGCGTCGCATGTGCAGGGAACAATCAATGGGTATGGCGAGCGGGTCGGCAACTGCGACCTCGTTCCCGTCATTGCGAACCTCAGCCTCAAGATGGGGGTCGAGACGATTGGCGACGACAACCTAAAGAACCTCACAAACGTTGCGCATCGTATTGCCGATCTGGTGAATTTCGCAGCCGACCCCCAACAGCCCTACGTGGGGGCGACGGCGTTTGCCCACAAAGCGGGGCTCCACACGTCAGCGATTGCTCGACGCCCCGATGCCTACGAGCATGTCGATCCAGCATCTGTCGGCAACGGGACGCGGTTCTTGGTTTCGGATATGGCTGGTCGATCGACACTCGCGCTCAAAGCCGAGGCGCTCGGGATCGATGTCGATGGCAAGGTGCTCGGCGACATCACCGAGACCCTCAAAAAGCTCGAGTACGACGGCTACCACTTCGAAGCGGCCGACGCATCGCTCGAACTGCTCATGCGCAACGCCACAGGTTGGGAGCAGCAATGGTTCCGTCTCGAGTCGTTCCGAGTCAACCTCGATCATCGATCCGGGTCGGGCGTGCGTGCGTGGACTGAAAAGCAGGTCGAGGTCGAGACCGAAGCAACGGTCAAGCTGTGGGTAGGAGATGAACGGATCGTCGCCACAGGTGAAGGCAACGGGCCAGTCAATGCGCTCGATGCGGCTGTGCGGTTTGCCTTGCGGCGTCACTACGCGAACGAGCTCGCCGCCATCTCGCTCACCGACTACAAGGTGCGCGTTCTCGATACGGGCCGAGGTACCGGAGCGGTTACTCGCGTGTTGTTGGAGTCGACGAACGGCCAGGAAACCTGGTCGACCATGGGTGTGTCGGAGAACATCATCGAAGCGTCGTGGCAGGCGCTCGCCGATTCCATTACCTACGGGCTCTTGCACCAGCGGTCATAGAACTCGGGCGTTGCACACCACGCCGACTGGCGTTCTAGCTGTTGACCTCGAACTGATAGTCAAGGATGTAGTTGCGCCTCAGATTCGTCAACGTTGAGTTTCCGGGGATGGGCGGCAAACCAACCACCACGCTGCCAGCTTGAGTCCTTCGGAAACCACCGCTGTACCAAATCTCGTTTCCGCCGTTCTCAAAGCGAACCACCGATGCTGTGCTCGATGAGCCATCGGCATTCGCATCGATAAAGCCGATGCCGAGAACCCACCCTGGCTCGAACTCGAAACACTGCGGGGACACCGAGAACGGTCGGGACACGATACCGACGGCCGACGATGCAATCGCATCGCCAATCGCTAACACAACGAACGAGTCATTGCCGAGGATACGGACGAAAAACGGCGTCATGAGAACCCCAGCTCGACCAGACTCATAGACGACGGTCGTTGGGAGAATCGTCTCGGTTCTGCCTGAGGTATTGACGTATCGTTCAACTTCGTCAACAACGAGGTTTGAGCGCCAGCTGTCGAGAGAAGTCGAGACACCGGAAACCGTGATTGCCTGGGAAGTGGCGCTACCAACGCATGCCGGAACCTGCGCCATGACCGAGACGGTTGGGGTTGCCCACACAAGTGTGGACAGCGATGCCCCGACCAGCAGCTTGCGACGATCGAAGTCGTCGTGGGCGGATTCCCGACTCATGCACCCCGTATCGGCCTCGACGCTGGATAGATAAGCCGACTTTCCTTTGCAGCACGCGTTCGTGTCGTGCGGTTCGTCGCTGTTGGGGCGAACACTGCCAGGCCGGTGTTGGTTTTCGTGAGCCGAGTAGGCTTGCGTCTATGGCAGCACCAGAATTTGTTCCCTCTGCACCAACGACCGAGAAGCACTATGTTTCCCCACCGCAGCGTGAAGGTGCGTGGTCCGCGGATCGTCCCGGAGAGACCTTTGGCCAGACGCCGGGAAGTGGATCTCGCCTCGGGGCCCAAGGTCCCGACCAAGGGTTTGCGTTGACGCTGACGAGCGTGTTTACCGACGATCTCGTGCTGACCGAAGGCGAATACGTCGGTGATGTTCACGCTGGTTGCGTCGGCGTCGCCACGAAGCGAGCATCGATCTTCCATCGCGCTCCGGTGGTGCACGACCTTCGTATTGCCTACACGCTGTTCGGCTACCTCGACGACGACGCGCCGGCAAATCTCATCGAGTTCCGTAAAGCGGCGTTCGCGGAGATTCACTATTCGTTTCACTACTTCAAGGTCCGTGCCATTGCCGACATGGTGAGCGAAGAGGTCTTGTCTCAAACCCCAGACCAGGTGGCAATGCGCTATCGAAGCGACTGGCGATCTCAGCTCGACATCTGAATGCCCGCAGCGGGCGAACCCTCGGCCCGATAGCATTCCAGCGGTGACTACACGAGTTCGTTTCGCTCCCGCCCCAACCGGATTTCTGCACGTTGGATCTGCCCGTTCGGCCTTGTTCAACTGGCTATACGCCCAGTCGACCAATGGCGAGATGATCTTGCGCATCGAGGATACTGATGCGGCCTTGCGTAAACCCGAGTTCATCGATGCGATCGTCAAACCGCTGCAAACGCTCGGGATTACCTGGGACGAGGGGCCGTACTATCAGTCGCAGCGCCAGCAGTTTCATGTCGAGGCCGTCGAGCAGTTGGTGGAATCTGGCCACGCCTATTTCTGCAATCTGACTCGCGAGCAAGCCGACGAACTCGCCGCCGAGGCCGGATTGCCCGCCGGGTATCACGGATGGTCGCGTGACAAAGGGCTTGCCGATAGCGCCGAGTGCGTCGTCCGGTTCAAAACTCCCGACGAGGGTGAGATCGTTATTCACGATGTCATCCGCGGTGACGTCACGTTCTCGTGCGCCGACCTTGAAGACTTCGTCATCCGCCGCAGCGACGGTTCTCCGACATTTCTCGTGGCGAACGCCGTCGATGACGCCGACATGAACATCACCCACGTGATCCGCGGTGAAGACCTGTTGAACACCACCCCCAAGGTGATGCTGCTGTGGGATGCGCTCGACTTTGGTGAGCCGCCCACCTATGCCCATTTGCCGCTGTTGGTCAACGAGAAGCGAAAGAAGCTCTCGAAACGACGCGACGACGTGTCGTTGATGGACTTTCTTGCGCAGGGATATCTTCCCGAAGCCATGATCAATCACCTCGCTCTGCTTGGATGGGGCCCGCCCGACGATGTCGAGATCCGGCCGATCGCCGAAATCATCGAGCTGTTCAAGCTCGAGAATGTCAACAAGGGTTCGGCGTTCTTTGACGTGACGAAGCTCAACCACATCAACGGTGAATACATTCGAGCGCTGCCGGTCGAGGACTTCATCGACATGGCTGAACCGTTCGTCTACGGGATCGACACCGAGATCAGCTGGGACAAGGACAACTACGACGCGGCCGTGTTCGCCATGGTGGCCGCTGATGTGCAGCAGCGTGTCGATACCCTCGCCGAAATCCCACGGTTCATTGGGTGGATCTTCACAAAGGATGTCGAGTTCGACGTGGAGAGCAAGGGCTTCAAGAAGGCGATCATTAAGGGAAAGATGGTTCCGGAGATTCTCGACGCCATGGCGGAGCGTTTCGCCACAGTCGAGTGGAACGCGGAGGCAATGAACGCGGCGGTTTCCGCGATCGGCGATGAGCTCGGCGCCCGCTCTCAGGTTCCTGCGAGGGTCGCGATTACCGGAACCAACGCAGGCATTCCGCTGTGGGACGCCGCGGCGACGATCGATCGACAGATTGTGCTCGACCGCATCGCGGCGCTTCGGTCGCTCGTCTAAACACTCGCCTCGGGAGAACAGCGTGCCTACGACGGCCTGTCGATCGTGAACAGCGACTCGGCCGTTCTCGAATACATGCCACCAACGTGGCGGCCAACTGCTTTGAGACCAACCTGATCGACGTTGAAGTTATCGTCGACGACACGTTCGGCGACGTGAATTCTCGTTGCTTCGCCAATCACGAGCATGCCGGTTCCGGGAAGGTCCTTCGAGGCTTTCCCGACCGGGACCAACTGGGTCACGACGCACTCGAAGTTCGCCGTCGCTTCAGCGACCATCGGCGCGCCAATGGTCTCAGAGGGAACCGGGGTAAGGCCGGTGGCTTCGAACTCGTCGACGTCAGCGTCGAACGTGGCCGCCGTTGCATTCATTTGCTCGACGGTCTCTTCGGTGACGATGTTGACGGTGAATTCTCCCGTTGCCTCGAGGTTTGTGAGCGTGTCCTTGCGAGCGCCGAGCACCGGGGCGACGACGAATGTCGGCGGATACACCGCCACCATGTTGAAGAACGAGTACGGCGCAAGGTTTCGATTGCCATCAACATCGACGGTGCCGATCCAACCAATTGGACGCGGCACGGTGAGTCCCGTCCCGAGCTTGTAGGCCTGACCCTGCTCCATCTCATCGACGACGTATTGACGTTTGGCTACCTGTTCCATGAGATGAGTCTGGCGCTGTCCTGTTCAAACGACACGAATTCGGCAAGACTCTGTGCATGAGCGGAGGTGGCGTGGGACGCCGCACAGTACAGATTCTTGCCCTCATCGCCGTGCTGGCGGTGGGTTGGGTAGCTCTGACGTTCCTCAGCGTCCGCTCCGCGGCTGAACAAGCCCAACGCTCCGTCGCGAGCGGCGATGCCATCGTGGTGTTGGGGGCAGCGCAGTACAACGGCGAGCCGTCGCCGGTCTTAGAGCGACGCCTCATTACCGCCCTCGAGTTATGGGAGATCGAGGCCGCGAGCCAAGTCGTGACCACCGGTGCAAGCCAGCCGGGAGACACGTTCACCGAGGGATTCGCCGCCTTTCAATATCTGCGCAATGCCGGGATTTCCGAAGACGAGATTGTTGTCGTCGTCGACGGGGGAGATACCTACGAGTCGCTTCTGGCGACCACCAACCAACTCGCTGTGAATGAGCGCTCGGTTGTTCTTGTCACCGATGCGTATCATGCGCTTCGTAGCAAAGAAATTGCCGAAGAGGTTGGCCTTTCAGCAACGGTGGTCGCTGCGGGTGACGACACGAGCTTTCGGCGCCTCGCCCGAGAGACGGTCGCGGTGAGTCTTGGGCGCATCATTAGCTACCGCCGGATCAGCGCCTTTCTTTAGTGCCGTCACGAGTCCAAAACGCAGAGATCCGGCCCCGATGGCCGGATCTCGCATTTGCACCCCGTACGGGATTTGAACCCGTGTTACCTGCGTGAGAGGCAGGCGTCCTAGGCCGCTAGACGAACGGGGCAGGATGCATCAACGAAGATTTCTCGCTGATTATGTGTCCGGAAATGGTTTCCGGGTAGTTCGGGGAGGAGGACTTGAACCCCCAATGGCTGTACCAGAAACAGCTGTGTTACCAATTACACCATCCCCGAAGGACTCCAAGAGCGTAGCGAAAACGGCCCGATGTTCCCACCTGGCACCGGCGGGTTTCTTATCTCCGGTCAGCGTTTCTTGCAGAGGACGTACGAATTTGCCCGGTCCGGCCTGACCTCGACGGGCGCAAGATCGACGAAACCTGCCGTCTCGAGCGCCTCTGCGATGCGGTTGCTTCCCCACGCGGTTCCCAAGCCCTCACCGCCGCCAGCAATCGAGACGCTCATGCAGTGCATGGTTGAGATCGTGTATTGGTAGGCCGCGGCTGGCTCCTCCATGTTGTCGATAAGCGCCGAGTGGGCTTTGGGTTCGACGCACAGGTAGGTCCCGTCGTCGACGAGCGAACGGTGAATGTTCTCGAGCACAGTATGGGGCTGAGCCTGGTCGTGAATCGCGTCGAACGAGGTGACGTAGTCAAAGGTCTCGACGAGGTCGAGGGCAGCAGCATCGACGTTGAGAAAGGTCACGTTCGTCAGGCATGCCTCGTCGGCGTGCTGCTGGGCCGTTGCTAACCCCTCGGTGGAAAAGTCGATGCCGACAAAGGTGCTCTTTGGGAATGCTCGGGCCAAGAGCGCGATTGCATGACCGCTTCCGCAGCCAAGGTCGGCGAGCGTTGCACCGTTGGTCAGCGCCTCTGTCGCTCCCGGGATTGCGGGGATAATGACGTCGAGAAGCGCAGAATCAAAACGCGCGGCGCTTTCCTCGGCCATCCACGACTGAAATCCGCGGTAGCGGTCATAGGGCACCCCTGCGCCCGTCCGAAACGCGTCGACCACGTCATCTTCAACCGACGCGAGTAGTGCAATCGTCTGCATTGTCGACGCAAGGTTAAGCGGACCGCCGGCTCGAGTGACGAGGCGTTCGTGCTCGACAGGAAGCTCGAATCGTTCGCTGGTCGCGTCGTAGTCGACAACGCCTCCAGAGGTCATTGCCGCCAACCATTCGCGTACGTACCGTTCGTCGAGTTGCGCAGCGTGGGCGAGCTCGCTACTCGTCACCTCACCCATGCCGGCCATCTGGTCGAACAACCCGGTGCGATGCCCAATGCTCATCATGAGCGCAAGCGAACCCGAGTTCAATGTGTCGACCATCGTCGACATAAACGCTTTCGCCCGTTCCTTGTCCATCACTGGCCCCCTCGTCTACAGAGGAACCTACGAGGTGCGGTTACGCAGTGGCCAATTCCGGAAGTACCGCGGGATACCCGGCGGCGAGAAACGCTGCATGATCAGCGATCTGGCAAAGACACGTCATCCACCACTCCGAACTGATCATCATCCCGGCCGGGAGCGTCTCTAACATCTCGTCGATCGACAATTCGAGGCCAAGATCACGCCCCTTCCCAATGTTGCGGAGGTCGAGTAGACGGTCGATCACGGCGCCCTTGGCGATCGCTGGACCGTTGATCTCTTCGACGAGAGTAGCGGTTCGATCTTGAAGGTCGATGTGGAGTTCGGTTGTAGAGCTATGCATCACTTGGCCTTGGTCGGCAGTGGGACGTCGGGGTTGAGGTGTTGCGACACATTTGGTGACGCAGGTCTCATTTTTATGGGAGTGAGTCGCTTTTCCCATGGACCGTTCGACCTGTTCTGCCGATTTTGTCCTTGTGAATGCGAATGCTGAACGTCTCGATGGGTCGAACCCGTCGTCGATATCGATCCTCTTCTTCTCCATGGTTTTGGCGGCCCTGCTCACGTCGGGCGGACTTCTCGCCAGCGCCCTCCCCGCCGGCGCCCAGAGCCAAACCCCGACGTGTCGCGGGCACGTCGCAACGATTGTTGGGACCCCGGGCGCCGATGTGCTGCGCGGTACTCCCGGCCGTGACGTCATTGTCGCAATGGGCGGCAACGACGTCGTGTACGGGCTCGGCGGCAACGACGTGATCTGTGGTGGCCGCGGCGACGACAAGCTTTACGGCGGCGACGGCGCCGACGTCTTGGTTGGATTCAAGGGGGCCGACCTCATCCTTGGCGGTCGAGGTCACGATCACGCATTTGGTGGCAAGGGGGCCGATGAGATTCACGGCAACCGCGGTCGCGACACGTTGCGAGGCGGGCCTGGCGTCGACGAGCTTCGTGGCGGTCGACATCGCGACACACTTCGCGGCGGGATCAGCCTCGATGTGCTCTATGGCGGAACCGAACACGACGCATGTGAGTCGCCCGGCGACATCTTGTCCGAATGCGAAAGTGGCGGCGGTGTTCGTTCGGGAGCGTTCTCTACAGCGTCGCTTTCAGACCAGTTCGCCAACGAAATGTTCCGCCTCATCAACGTCGAGCGGGCAAAGGCTGGCGGCCTTGCCCCACTGACCCGCGATCGAGACCTCGATCAGTACGCCCAGGCATGGTCGGTCACGATGAGTCAGCAGCCGTTGCCGCTCACCCGGTTGCGCCATCACTCACCTGCGTTCACCGGAGCCAATATTGACTTCCGCGATATTCCCGACACAACGAACTGGACCCACGCGTTCGAAAACGTTGGCTACTCGCAAATCGCTTCCGGCGATTCGGTCCGGTCGGTCATGAGCCGGCTCTTCTACAGTCCGAACGGTTCGGGGTTTACGACCAGTCCAGGACATCAGTGCAACATTTTGGAGACGGGCGCGAATGAGGTCGGTGTCGGTGCGTACGTCGACTCACACGGGGCGTTGTGGGTTGCGCAGCTGTTCTGGGGTACCAACGACCCCGCCCCGGAGCCGGTCGCCGACTGCATTTCTGTCGTCAAGCGATAGGCCACAAACCGTTCCCGTGAACGCAGAAGCCGCCCGGCCCTGAACCTCGCGGTCCAGAACTCGAGCGGCACTGAGTCGGGAAGGAGAGATTCGAACTCTCGATCTCCTGCTCCCAAAGCAGGCGCCTTAGCCAAACTAGGCCACTTCCCGGCGAGAGAAGATGCTACCGGGGTTGAGGGCGTTGGACACTCATATTTCGATATCTATCGACCGATCAAAGAAATATGGGTCTCCCAACGACACCTGACGACGCCTCATTGGCTGCGGTCGACGCAAAGTTCGCCGAAGTAGCAGAGCGTCGTCAGGCCGAAAAAGCTGCCGAAGATGCCCATCGCGTTGCCTACCGCAACCTTTGGCTCAGCCATCATTGGCCCCACCGGTACGACCGCTGCACGACGATTCGCGGCCGCCACGTGTGCCGGCGATGCCTGTGGTTCTACATCGTGGCCTTCGCGACCCTGGCCGCAGCCCCGTTGGGGATCTCGCCGTGGCCAACGGCATGGGACCCAATGTTCGTGTGGATTCTGTCGATCCCGGCAACCATCGACTTTGTCGTCGGCGAACTGGGAAGCCTCAAATACGACGCTCGACGCCAGGTGATCGTCAGCTCGCTGCTCGGTCTCGCTGTCGGGCGTGGCTTCTACGCCGAGCTGCTCATGCGCGGCAGCACCACGTTTTGGGGACCGGTCCTGGTCTTTGGATCGATGTGGTTTGCCGCGGCGGTCGTGGCGTGGATGAACAAGCGCGGTCAGTACCGCGAGAGCGCAACTGGATAAGCGGAACTGCTCGTTTACAGGACTACTGGAGGGCGCCTTCGACTCGCTCGGTGGCCTCTTCTTCAGGAATCTCCAGAGCAAAGCTGAGCTCGCTTACCAGGACGTTTCGCGCCTTGGTGTAGAGCGTCTTCTCGCCAGCCGAAAGGCCCTTATCGGCCTCACGAAGCGCAAGGTTTCGAACAACCTCGGCAACCTGGTAGACGTCGCCAGACTTGAGCTTTTCTTGATGGTTCTTGAAGCGGCGGCTCCAGTTCGGTGGTTCACGAATGCCGCGCTTTTCGAGCACCTCGAAGAGATCTTCGACGTCTTCGGTCGAGATGGGCCAGCGCATGCCGACCTCTTCGACCTTGTCGACTGGAACCGAGAGCGTCATCTCTCCGTGTGCCATTTCGAGCACCAAATACTCGGACTTCTCGCCAAAAGCCGTGCGCATCTCTTTCTTCTTCACTATGGCTGCACCATGGTGTGGATAGACGACGCGATCACCGACATCAAACATAAATGAGACCCTCTGTAACCCGTGGCGGACAACTGCCAAGGATGCCAGCTGCCCCTTGAAATGCCAATGCAGGGGGCCTGTTTCTTTGCAGTTTTGCGTCAAAACGGCAAAAAATTGCGCGAAAGGGGACCCAAGTCCCTTGACGATGCCGGATTTAGATGATCTCGGACCGGAGCGCTTTTCCGGGTCGCGCAATGTCGAGTTGGTTACGTCCGCCACGGCGGATGGCGACTCCATCGACGAATACGTACTGCACACCGAACGATTCTTGCGCAGGGTTTTCGATCGTCGATCGGTCGATGATCGTGTTTGGGTTGAACACGGTGACATCGGCGTCGGCGCCGATCTGCATGCGTCCCTTGCGTCGCAACGCCGGGGCGGAACGCTCGAGGAGGCGAGCGGGACGGATCGTCATCATTTCGAGTGCGGTCGGCAGGTCGACAATGCCGCGGTCCCGGCTGTACACCCCAAGCGTGCGAGCAAAACAACCCGTAGAACGGGGATGATTGTTGTGCGGCCGTTCGAGGATCGCATCGGAGCCAATGATCATGAACGAGGCCTGGAGCCCGAGATCGATATCGCCCGGTGGTATGGCGAACGCTGCGGTCAGAAGGTTCTCGTCGTAGGCCTGGGCGAACGTTTCGGCGGTCAGTCGCTCGGGCTGGCCAGCGACCTGCAGCTGGTCGTAGTCGAGCCCGAACTTCTCCTGCCAGTCTTGGAAACGGTTGGACTTTAGCGTCGTTGCCCAGAACTCATATGGGTACATGCAGGCCGACATGCTGAGGCCCTCGGAAATGGCCTCTTCAATCTCGCCGAGCGCTTCTTGCATTCGGCCGGTTCCGCCGGTCGAGTTGATGTGTTCGATGTGGACGTGGGCGCCGGTTTCTCGGGCGACTTGTACGAGCTCTCCGGTCGCTTCGGCCTGCAGGCCCGGGGCGATGTTGTCGCTGAAACGTGCATGCACACACATCGGGACTTGGAGCCGTTCAACTGTGCGTCCGAGCTCGAGCAGCTCGAGTTGGCTGACGCCGGGCGCATACTCGGGATGCACGCTGACGCCGAGGTAGCCGTTGCGAATTTGTTTTTCGATCTCGCCGACGATGTCGAGCACTTGTCCGTCTTCGGCGGTGTCGAATGGGTTGACCTCGAGGCGGGTCCGCACGAACGTGTTGTGCGCCGCGCCACCGAAGTTGATGGGTACGCCTTGCGCGGTCCACTCGTCGTAGAACGAGATTGGTTCGAATTGGAGTCCGTGCATGCCAATGTTCGAGGTGACGCCGTCGGCGATCTTGAACCATTCGCCGTAGCCGTTGGGCTGATAGCTGAGAATGTCGATGAAACCGGGCGAGACGACATGGCCCGTGACGTCGATGGTTTCATCCGCGGCGATGGGCTCGTCACTGATGGCAACGATGCGACCACCTGCGAGGCCGATGTTGCCAACACGGTCAAAACCGGTCGCAGGATCGATGATCCGGCCGCCGGTGAGCGCTACCGCAGCGCGTTGGCCGGGTTGAAGTATGAACGATTCGTCGAGCACCGGTGGGTCGAACGGGCCGGTCACAGGATTGGTTGTCGCCGGCGATGACTCGTCGCTGCCAACCGCAGAGGCTCCTGCAACGTCGACGCCTGCAACGTCAGAAATTCGCTGGAGGCTGTCGAGGAGGCCCCCACCGCCGGAATCGAGGATGCTGATCCCGCCAGCTGCGGCCGCGCCAAAGGTCAAACCAAAGAGCAGTTTGCGACGATCGATCTGTTGATCGCTCAACTCCTCTTCCGACGGATTCGTCGTGCGGGGACGCGGCCCGGGTTTCGGGCGATCTTGGGGGTCTGACACAGCACCCAAAGAATACATCGCAAAACCCAAAATTGGGAGGACGGCATTCGACGACGGCATTCGAGGAGGGCCTGGCACGAGCAACGCCCTGCCGTCTCGAAACCGTACGCGGACGGGTTGGGTCCGTTCGGGCGCCAGGTTGGTCATTTCCGATCGAGCACGGCAACGCACGCGTGGTGGAGTCGACCAGTAAAGGCCTGTAGTGTTCGGCGCCGTCCACACCGGTCGTCCATCACAGTGGCGGAGCGGCCTTCGTTGTCGACACAGTGGACGACTTGTCCACTGTGCACCCGGTCGAACGCGTCATATGCCTCGACGACGGCAACGACGAGGTCCCATGACGGCGGGGCCACGATGCTGTCGATGGTGACGAGTGGGTCCTCGTCGTCGAGGTAGATCGGGTGAAAGGAGACGGTCGGGCTACCGAGCTCGACGCCGACGAGCATCGGAGGGTCATCGCCGTAGGTATCGAGCGTCCAGATAGCGATTGGGCGAAGCAGGGCGTGATTGGTCGAAAGTGGACAGGGAAATGACGAGTTGGACATGTGGTGGTCTGGGCTCACGGTCTGGGGCGCAGATTGAGGCGACGGTCAGTCCCGTTGCAAGAGACCCCCATACTGCCGCCGACCTATGACACGCCACCGATCGAAAATCTGCGGACCGTGGGCGGGAAGGGTCCTGCTGAGGCTCCACAGATTTCCGGTTTGGTACCGGTTTTGCGTTGAAAAGGCGTGCGCAAAAAGGGTTGTCACACCCCATCCCTAAGTTGTGGCTCACAAGTTCGTAGCATGTCCCCGAGCGGTCGGAGACTGGCTATGACGCCAGAGGACCATCAAAAATTACGTTCCTACCTCCGAAAGGCTCCATCCGTGGAACCCATCGCTACAACAACCGACGCTCCGACCGCTCCTGAAACAGGAGCGGCCAACCCGCTCCGGCGTGGTGCAACCTCGACCCAGGCCTTTGGTGCTGGTCGCCGTGAGAGCCACGATGCAAGCGAGTTCTACGCTCGCTTTACCCCACCGATCGTCTCCGACGATGACACGGTCAACCCATTGCCCGACCTCGCAACGCTCAATCTCGACGATTGGTGCGTCAATGGCGACGCCCGCAACATGACGGTCATCCCCGACAACTCGGTGGCCCTCGTCGTGACCTCACCGCCGTATTTCGTCGGCAAAGAATACGAACAAGCCGTCGCGGGCGACCGCGATCGCGGTCCTGAGATTCCACGCACCTACCTCGATTACCTCCAGATGTTGCGCGACGTGTTCAGCGAGTGCCTTCGCGTGCTCGAACCCGGTGGTCGCATCGCCGTCAACGTCGCAAACCTCGGGCGCAAGCCGTACCGCAGCCTTTCCGCTGACGTCATAAACATCCTTCAAGACGACCTCGGCATGTTGCTTCGCGGCGAGATCATCTGGCACAAGGCCGAAGGTGCGTCCGGCTCGCTCGCATGGGGCTCCTACCGTTCGGCGACAAACCCGGTGCTTCGCGACATCACCGAACGCGTAATCATTGCGAGCAAGGGCCGCTTCGACCGGGCCCAAAAGCCCGCCAAACGAGAAACTGCCGGCATGCCCTACCGCAGCAGCGTTAGCGCCGATGAGTTCATGGAAGCCACCCTCGACGTGTGGCGCATCGACCCCGAGTCCGCACGACGTGTTGGCCACCCAGCGCCATTCCCCGTCGAGCTGCCACGCCGTCTTATCGACCTCTACACCTTCGAGGGCGACGTCGTCCTCGACCCATTCCTCGGCTCAGGATCGACCGTCGTCGCCGCCGAGCGCACACAGCGGATCGGCGTTGGTTTCGACCTCGATCCCGACTACGTCAATTTGGCCCGGGAACGGGTCGCAGCAGAGCAGGCACGGAGACGACACCGGCCTGTCGTATCAGCAGGAGATGAACCATTGCCAACACTTCAGGTACCAGAAAATATCGACGAGCGCGTCGAACACTTCCAAGCTCGCGCCACCAAGGAGGGCAAGAAAGCCCAGGACCTCGCCAAAGAGGTGCTCGAGGAGGCGGGGTTCGAGATTATTGATGAGAAAGTCAAGGTCAAAGGCACCGGTCTGCAGCTCAACTTTGAGATCACCGACCAAGCGGGCGACTACCGCTACTACGTCGACATGTCCGGAGCGTTCACGAGCAGCCGGCCCGGCCTCATGCGCACCGACACCCTGTGGAAGATGCTCGGGCGGGCCAACGTGCTCAAAACCACGCATCCCGACACCCGGCTCCTCGTCTTGACCTCGCACTTGCCACGCAAAAACTCCGAAGGCGATCGAGCAATGCGCGCCGTTGGACCATGGGCGTTGTTCGACGCCATCGAGATTTTCGACGACCCCGGCGACGGGCTCGACCTCGGCGATACCAACGCCGCCGGTGTTGCACGACTTCGCAGCTATGCACAACACGGTGCAGCCGAGCCGCTTCCGGGATATTGGACCGAAGCTGACATTGCGTCACGCTTCCACCAACGAGGCGCATGAGCGGTATTGCCTACGCCGTGGTTCGTGACGAACCACCAACGGTGTATGCAGCTGACACGATCGACGTTCTCCAACGGCTTCTCGCACTCGAAGTTGTTGCGAGATCGGTGCCAACCGACCTCGAAGAAAAGGCGCGGGCCCGCATGGGCAAAGCCCTTCTCGACGAACGGTGGGCCGACGCGGTTGTCGAATGGATCGACACCACCGGAACCGCAATCGATGTCTATACCCAGTTGCACGTGTATTCCGAAGATGACCTTCCAAGCGACCTGATCGGGGCGCAATTACAGTTCGCCCCGCTCTTTCGGGACTAGGAATTCGCGGATGCGGCGGCAAGGACCGTTCCCAGCAGCGAGAATCTGACATGGCAATGAGGAAGTAAACGTGGCATCGTCGCGAACCAAAATCACCGAGATTGTCACTGGCCTCGCCATGTTGGGATTCCCAAACATCGATCGAGCGCTCGCTGTCCGACCCGACTGGTTTCACAACGTCAGCAACGACGAGTACGACCTGCTCCACGACGAACGCATGGCAGGCCACTCGAACGCCGAGTTTGCTCAGGCATGGGAACACGGCCAGCGCTTCCTTGAGTCGCCGGATGGATTGCGGGGACGGGTACCCGATCGAGTCGAATGGCAAGGCCCAGGCCGTCCACCCGGCTACGACCAAATTCCCGCCGATCTGCGCGTCGATCACGTGTATCTCATCAGCTGCAAATACGGTTCGGACATCTTGTTCAACGTGTCGCCCGCGCATGTGTTTGACCGACTACTTGCCGAACGCCGCGGTGACCGCACCGACTGGTTCCTCGAAATTGCACCCGAGGCATATCAAGAGCTCTACCAACGCAGCGTGGCAAGCACCGGCCTCGACACCATGCCCGAATGTGTGAGCCAACTCGACGGTGAATCGCGTCAACTACTGAAAGACCACTTGCCAACACGCGGCGCGTGGCCCGACGAACTCACCAGTCCATACAGAGACTTCGTCAACGCCGTCTCGGTCGCCACTGCCCACCGGTGGAAAGACAATCTCGCCGACAAGGCCGACCAAGAACTCATGTTGTGGCGGCTGCTGCGGTTTCAACCTGCTCCCTACTTCGTGTTGGGAGCATCCCAAGACGGCACACCATTGCGCTTCCGGGTGGGTACGCCCAGCGACTTTCGTCGGCAGTTCTCCATTCGATCATTCGACGTGTGGGCTGACGCGATGGGCCAACCAATGGTCAGGTGGCGCGCCGAGCTTAAGGGGGCTCGACGGCCAATCGAAGGCCATATCGAAGTGCGATGGAGCAGAGGTCGATTCGGGGGAGTGCCAGAAGCCAAAGTGCATCTCGACACCGCCCACCACGATGTGGCCAACTACTACGAGATCCGCTGAACCATCATCGAGGCGGCAGCGAGTCAATGCACGCAGCGGCGGTCGCCCATCGACGTAACGTGAGTTCTCGCGTCATCACTGCGTCGCTCGCCACGTAGTCGTGGAGCTCGTCACGGCTGAGCTCGTGGATGCGTTCGCGATCGACCTCAACGGGAGACAATCCCACAAAGCGCGACAGATCCTTGAGCCCGCACGGCAGGTGCATCATGGCGCCGACATCTGCTCGGTACACACGATAGGCGTCGAGATGGCGATGCTGATACCACTCCGCGATATAGCCGCCGTCATGGCCGGGAAGCGGTGCATGCTTCGAACGTGAATGTCGATCGGGTGCAAGCCGTAAACCAAGGGTGATGCCAGCCATCTTGGCTCGGTCCGAAAGAAACGGCAGATCAAAACGTGCACCGTTCCACGTCGTGATCACGCCTGCGTCGAGATTGGTGATTGCCGCGTCGAGGCGTGACAACACGTCGGCCTCGGGCCCATCGAAAACCCTGGCCCAACCATTCCCCGACAACGCCACGGCGACGATCGGCGCAGTTCGCGGATCAAGGCCGCCGCGTGCAGTATCGGTTTCTATGTCCAGCGCGTAAATGCGCGTTGGGTCGTGCGGGCTGATGTCGATGGACGAAACACTATCGCCTTGCCCTGACACCCCGCTCAGCGCCGCTCACGCTGGCTTCCCGCTCAGCGCCGCTCACACGCTG
>CALKGG010000128.1 GCA_938084885.1 uncultured Acidimicrobiales bacterium | reverse complement strand
GTCGACGATGTCATTGCGTTCCACGAAACAGGCCACGCGACACTTCCGAGCGGCGTGCGTGGTGTTGGTTGTTGGACGTTCAATTCGATCCTGACCCCGTTTCGCCTGCTGGCGGCGATCCGCCGTGAACGTCCCGACGCTGTGCTCTTCAACATTCACTTCACCGCCTTTGGCAACGACAAGATCGCAGCGGGCATGGGGCTGCTCAGCCCAGCACTCGTCAGGTTGTCGGGGGTTCCGACCGTTGTCCTGTTGCACAACCTCGTCGACACCGTCGACCTCCAGGCTGCGGGCTTTGGATCCCACTCGATGGTCGAGCGGGCACTTCGCTCCATTGGTTTCGCCCTGACAAAGGTGCTGTTGCGAGCTGACCGAGTCGTCACCACGATGCCGAACTATGTCGACATCCTCCGGGAGGGGTACGGCGCCGACAATGTGTATCTCACGCCGCATGGCAGCTTCGAGGAAACGCCCTGGCGAGGAAGCGAACCTGCCGATGGCGGCCGCCGGATTCTCGCGTTCGGGAAGTTCGGGACGTATAAACGACTCGAAGGGCTGCTGGAGGCCTATCGCTCGCTCGTGACTAACCCGGCCTTCGAAAACGTCGAGTTGGTGATCGCCGGAACCGACAGCCCAAACGCCGTCGGCTACCTAGCCGAGATCGAGGCAACCACAACCGACCTGCCCGGCGTCTCGTTCACTGGGTACGTCGAGGAAGAGGACGTCGAAGCGCTGTTCGAATCTGCAACCGTTGTTGTCTTCCCGTACACCTCGACGACGGGAAGCTCCGGCCCACTCCATCAAGCCGGAGCCTTTGGACGCCCGGTGGTCATCCCCGAGGTCGGAGACTTCATTGGGCTCGTCGCGGAGGAGGGATTTGCGGGAGTGCCCTTCGATCCGGCATCACCTGACTCCCTGTGCGCCGCCCTCTCCGAGGTCATGGCGAACCCACAACTGCGAGCCGAACACGGCGTGATCAACCATGCCGCAGCGAACAGCCTGCCGCTCGCCGACATTGCCACCTGGCATCAGCATCACCTCGTCGCGGCGGCCTCGCAATGATCGCCAACTCGCAACCGTCAAGTCAGCCTTCCACCTCAACCACTTCACCAATAACAACCACTCGAAGCCGCCCTCGAACACGGAGCCAACACGACATGCAGACACCGCCGCCCCTTCCACCAGAAGCACGTTCACCACTCGCACTTCACGCGGGCAACACTTCCACACATGTTGTGGCGCTCCCAGAGCGATTCGACGCCTTCGCCAACGTTCAACTTCTTCCCGAATTGGACGCGGGAGGACACGCCACCGATCGGCCTGTCGTCGTCGACGGGCGAGCGGTGAAGTTTGCAGACCGGCACGGACTCCAGTCACTGGTCGACGCCCGGCTCGCTCTCCTCGATGCAGGCAGCGACCTCATCGTGGGTGCGCCCAGCATCGAACTTCGAGTCACCCTCGAGCTCACCGGGTTCGACCTGCTGCTCACCGTGATCTCGGGCGGTGCAGCATGAACGCGCTTTCCTTCACCGGCGAACTCGGGCCTGATCAGGCCGTTTCGATTCGCGAGAAACTCGCCCACGCGCTCAGCCTGCCACGACCTCGACTCGAGATCGACCTCAGCGAAGTCACCGCGCTTCACCTCGGCATCGTCAACGTGATCGTCACCGCCACCCGTGAAGCCGAGGCCCGCCTCGGGAGCGTCTACGTCGTTGTTGCACCCGACACCGAAGCCCGCCACACGCTCTCCCGAGTCGGCATCGTTGCGACGGTGCGGCCATGAAGAACCTCGCACTCCAAAGCGCCGTCCTCGTCATGTCGATCATGGCGGTCAACGCCGCGAACTACGGCCTCAACATCCTGCTCGCCAACACGCTCGAACCATCGCAATTCGGAGACGCATCGCTACTCGTCACGATCTTGTTGATCACCGGTGTCTTGGCAGCGACCATCCAACTGTCGACATCGGTTGCCCTGCTCAAAACTCCCGACGAGCGAGACGGCCATCTCCGTTCGATGCGGCTGCTCACCAACCGACTCGGATGGGCGGGAGGCCTCGTCCTCGCAGTTGCCTCTCCGTTCGCAGCCGACGCGTTACAGGTGCAAAGCCCGTGGGCTCTCGTCGTGATGGCAGCCGGCTTCCCCCTCCACCTGCAGTTGGCGGTCGAACGAGGGCGGCTCCAAGGAGACCTACGGCTCGGCCGGCTCGCCGCGACCTTCCTCGTCGAGGGGATCGTCCGAACCGCTGCGACCCTCGCCATCGTTGCTGTGGCGCCGGGCATCGTTGCGCTCGCGATTGCGCTGAACCTCGCGTTCATCGGTGGCTACCTCGTCTGCCGTCCGCACACCGGTGCGCTCTCGTGGCTCGATGTGTCACCTCCGAACGGGCATCCACCAATCGGTGCTGTGGGAGTGTCGGTCGTTGCTGTCACACTCATCACGAACATCGACATCGTGGCAGCCAAGGCCGTGTTCGAACCAGCAGTGGCCGGCGAGTTCGCGGTGCTCTGCCTCGGTGGACGAATCGTCTTCTTTGCCTCCTGGACCCTGCAACAAGCGCTCCTTCCCTTGGTCGTCGCGGAACGCTCACCCATCTCCGCGAGCGTGCGGAGGCGAGCGTTTCTCGCAGGTAACGCCGCGCTGTGCGGAGCGCTCGTCGCCGTTGCCTGGATCTGGTCTGATCTGTGGATCGATCTCGCATTCGCCGATTCCTACGTGGGTGTCGCCAGCTACTTCGGGCCCTATGCCTTCGGAACTGGGCTGATCGCCGTGGCAGCATCGGTTGCCGTCATTGCATCAACTCGCGGAAATGATCGACCCGGCATGCTCTTGTTGACCGGTGCGGTTGCCATGGTGGCTGTTCTCCTAACGATTGGAGACACACTCGACAGTTTCGTCGATCTGCGTCTGGGCGCACTCGTCGCCATGACGGTTGCCGTTGCCTTCTCGGCCGATCTTTCTGGGCGATTCTCTCAACGCCCGACGGACCCGTGCCGATCGGTACGAGAAGGAGCGATGTCATGAGCGAGATCTCAGCTGCAGACGAACAGTTCATGGCCACGGTCAGCCACGAACTCCGAGGGCCACTTCACGCAATTCTCGGCCTCTCCGAACTCCTGATGGAAGGCGACCTCACCGCAGGCGACCTCCGCCTCGCCGAGTCGCTGCACCGCGAGGCCAGCGCCATGCGGGTCCTCGTCGACGACGTCGTGGCGTACGGCCAGTTCAACACCATGGCGCCGTCACTGACCCAAGCCCCCCTCTCCCCACGGAGTCTCGTGACCTCGGTGGTCGACCGGCTCCGCTCCACAGCCGACGATGCCGGGCTGCGGTTGCTCGTCGAATTCGACTCGGCCGTGCCGCTACGAATCCTCGGCGACGCCGTTCGATTCGGCCAGGTCGTGCACAACCTCGTCTCCAATGCGCTCCGATATACCACCGAAGGCTCGGTGCACGTCAGCCTCACCGCGCATGGCGACACCCTGTTACTGAAGGTTCGAGACACCGGCCACGGGATCTCGTCAACCGACGTCGAGCGGATCTTCGAACCGTTCGTGCGTGTTGGGGACACCAGCGTTCGTGGAACAGGCCTTGGACTGGCCGTCGTACGTCGCATCAGCGAAGTCATGGAAGGGACGCTCTCGGTCGATAGCACCGTCGGCGTCGGCACAACGTTTCACTTCTCGTTTCCGTGCCAACCAGTTGCCGATGAAGTTGCCGATGACACCGACCAAGATTCCGCGTCGCACGGCACGGTGCTCGTCGTCGAAGACAGCGAGATCAACCGAACACTCGCGACGAAACAACTCGAAATGCTCGGCCTCTCGGCAATCGCTGTCGAGAGCGGTGAAGCAGCGCTCGACTTCTTCGAGTCCCACCACGTCGACCTCGTCCTGATGGATTGGAACCTGCCCGGCATCAGCGGCCTCGAAACCGCAACCGCAATTCGAGCGCGCGAGTTGGTGGCGCCTTCGGTTCCGATCATTGCAATGACGGCGAACGTTCTCGCAGGTGACCGAGACGCATGCCTCGCTGCAGGCATGAACGATCACCTCGGCAAACCAGTGTCGCTTGCGGACATGCGCCGAATGATGGACATCTGGCTTGTCAACACCGATGCCGGTGACACAACTAGCGGTCTTGGCCCTGCCGCTATCGGGGCCGATACCTCCGAGACAACGACCGCTTCTGTCCAGAGCGCCATTGGCCAACTCATCGAAGACCTGGGCGACATCGACACGGTTCGGATCGTGGTCGAAACCTATTTGGCCGAACTCTCGTCACGGACCACCGCGTTGTTGAACCCGGACCCGAATATGGCCGAAGACGCTCGCCGGGCCGCACACACTTTGCGCTCGACAAGTGCACTTCTCGGGGCGGACACCTTGGCCGGCCTCTGCCTCGAATTCGAGAAATCGGACAACCCGGACGCGAAACTACGCGGCCGGATTGCCGATGAGATCAACGCGGTGACCGCGCTGTTCACCGACATTATCGAACTGGGAGTTGCCGCATGAAAGGGATCATCTTCAACGTTGCTGAGAAGGCCGTTGTCGAACTACTCGGAGCTGACGCGTGGGAAGACCTCCTCGATGAGGCCGGCGTCGTCGGCGACTACACCGCGCTTGGGACCTACGACGATGACGAACTGATCTCCCTCGTCGTTGCCGCCGCAGAAAAGACCGGTCACGACGCGGGCGACGTCCAACGGCTGATCGGCCGTCACGCGCTCAAACACCTCGTGGTGTCGGTCGAAGAGTTCGTCGATCTCGACGGCCATGTCTTTGATTTCTTGTCGTCGATTCATTCGATCATTCACGTCGAGGTCAAAAAGCTTGACCCCGCGTCGAAGCCACCAGATATCGAACCAACCCGAGTCAGCACCGACGAGCTGCATTTGGCGTACCGCTCCGAACGTGGGCTTTCGCCGTTGGCCGAAGGGCTGATCCTTGGAGCGGGAGACCTGTTTGAGACCCCGCTTTCTGTCGAGGTACTCAGCCATCGAGCAACACCTCCCGAAACCGTGCTGTCGGTGCGGCTCGTGTGATGTCTCGCGAACCCCTCGATGACGAGAAGCGTCTTCGCCGGCTCGAACGCCGAGCGGAGCGCGAACGCTCGGCCCGTGAACAGGCGGAGAAGATCGCCGAAGACGGCATGCGTCGGCTCTTCCTCGCAAACCAAGAGCTCGACGAACGCGTTGCTCAGCGGACCGAAGAGCTCGAGGCCGAACGTGAGGCCGCGGCCCGGTCAGCGGGTGAACGCGCCGAGTTTCTCCGCCTGCTCTCCCGCGAGACACGTTCGCCGCTCAACGGCGTGATTGGGGTCATGGAAGTTCTCGATGAGAACGCCGAGTCAGAACAGGCTCGGGCGTGGCTCGCCGATGGGTTGCAGTCGGCGAGGGCGCTCGACGCGATCATGACACGGCTCTTGCTGTTCCTCGAACTTGACGGTGACCGCGTGGGCGAGATGGTCGACGTCGACCCCGCCGAGGTCATTTCTGCAGTCTCGGCTCGTTGGAAACACGATGCTCTGCGGGCTGGCCTGTTGCTGTCGACAGAAAACAACTGCCCGAGCAACGTTGCCGTCCGCGGCCATCTCGGCGACATTGGCCTCATTGCCGACGAACTCGTTTCGAACGCTATCAAGCACGGCGACCCCGGGCTCCTCCGTGTCGCCGCCGACGTCGGCGTCGGGGTGGGCGACGAGATCGAAACCGTCGTGTTCTCCATTGCGGACTCCGGTCCGGGAATGGCGAACACCGAACCCCTGCTCGATGGGAGCTTTCTCGATTGGCAAAACACCGGAGCGAGAGGGATGGGCTACTCGTTGATCAAGCGCCTCGCCGAACGCACCGGTGCCAGCATCAGCGTGACGTCGGCTGCCGGGTCATCAACGACGGTGAGCTTTACGCTGCCCGGTCGCTCTGTGTCTGGTCGTTCAGTGTCTGGTCGTTCGGCGCTTCTACCCGAGGACTCTGCGGGGTAAAGCGGTAGCCGACGCCGCGCACGGTCTTGATGTGCTTGCTCCCGTTGGCATCGATCTTCTTGCGCAAGTTCGCAAGGTGCACGTCGATCACATGGGTGTCACCAACCCAGTTCGGCCCCCATACGTGTTCGAGCAGGGATTGACGTGAACGCACGGCGTTCGTGTCGATGGTGAGGGCGTCCAAAATGTCGAACTCGATCTTGGTGAGCGCGCACACCTCTCCATCGACGGTCACTTCGCGAGCTGCGCTATCGACGGTAAGGTCTCCGAGCTCGCGGATCGTCGATTCGCTGCCCTGCAGTTCGCGGGGGCGACGGAGCAACACGCCGACTCGGGCGACGAGCTCGCGGTTGCTGAACGGCTTCGTCACATAGTCGTCGGCGCCTGCGGCGAGCCCGACGAGCTTGTCGACCTCATCTGTTCGGCTGGTGACCATGATGATGTACGCATTGGTAAACCGGCGAAACTCTGCGCACAAGTCCATGCCGTCGGCGTCGGGTAGAACCACGTCGAGGATGATCACCGCCGGGTCAACAGAACGAGCAATTTCGAGGGCACGTTCACCGGTGCCTGCGACCGACACTCGGTACCCGGCCTTGGAAAGAGATTCGCGATGGAGGTGTTGAAACTCCGGTGCGTCTTCCACGACGAGGACATGTTCCTGCATGCCCTCCTATCGGTGCATACCACTCGCCCCTTGACCGCGTCCCGCCGCCATCGCCGCGTCGCTTCGCTTCGGCTGCTCTGCGGTGTCCCGCCGCCATCACCGCGCACCCCAACCTCCCACCAGAGATTTGTGAAGGATTTTGAACCCATACGGTTCAAAATCCTTCACAAATCTCTTCGTTTCGGGTGGATCCATTCACCGGAGCTACCGCCCGGTAGGATCGCCGGATGGACCATCGCTTTGCAGACGTCGCCGAAGTTCGCGACAAGCTCACTTCCGTCGACTACCTCGCCGACGATGCCATTGCCGGCATCGTCCATCTCTCCGATCGGCTCGAAAAGCCGATCCTGATCGAAGGCCCGGCGGGCACGGGCAAGACCCAGCTGGCGAAGTCTGTCGCGGAGATGACGGGCGCAAAGCTGATCCGTCTCCAGTGCTACGAGGGGCTCGATGAAGCCAAGGCACTGTACGAATGGAACTACAAGAAGCAGTTGCTCCGCATCCAGGCCGATCGCAGCGGTGACAGCGATTGGAGCGAGCTCGAAGATGACATCTTCTCCGAAGAGTTCCTCCTAACCCGCCCGCTTCTCGAGGCCATTCGCTCCGAGGAGCCGGTCGTCTTGCTCATCGACGAGGTGGACCGCGTCGAGATCGAGACCGAAGCGCTGTTGTTAGAGATCTTGTCGGAGTATCAAGTATCGATCCCCGAGCTCGGCACCGTCGTCGCCAAACAGATCCCGCTCGTGTTTCTCACGTCGAACAACACCCGTGAGCTCTCCGAAGCACTCAAGCGTCGCTGCCTGTACCTGCACCTCGACTACCCAGAGATGGACCGCGAGAAGCAGATCGTCATGACCCGCGTGCCCGACATCACCGAGCACTTGGCGAACCAGGTGGCACGGGTGGTTCGTTCGATCCGTCAGCTCGAACTGAAGAAGCACCCGTCGGTTAGCGAGACGATCGACTGGGCCCGCACCCTCGTGCTGCTCGGCATCGACCAGATCGACGCCGAAACAGCGACCGAGACGGTGAACATCTTGTTGAAGTACCGCACCGACATCGACAAGGCGGTCAAAGATATGAACACCAACTCCGACAGCTACAGCGGCGGAGCATGACCGCAACGCCTCCTGTCGAGACAACGGCTAACGAAGCCGTCACGTCGCCGCTGCTCGACCTCTTGTCGGGTTTTATCGTCGAGCTTCGCAACGCCGGGCTGCCCGTCAGCCTGACCGAGAACCTCGACGCCATGGAGGCAATCCGCCACGTTCCGCTCGAAGATCGCACTGCGCTCAAATATGCGCTGGCGGCGACGCTCGTGAAGAACAACTCGCATTGGAAAGCATTCGAGATTGTCTTCGACGTCTACTTCTCGCTGCGAGGCGAAGAATATGCGCTCGACGCCGAACTCGTCGACGAGCTTCCCGAAGACGATGAGGACGACGCCAACCCCGACGCTCCCGGTCAGGGAGAAGGTAAAGGCCAGGGCGGCAACTCGGGAATGACGCCCGAGGAGCTCGCCGAGATGCTGTACAACGCGTTGGCGAACGGTGATCAGGCACTCATGCGGTCAATGGCCCGAGAATCCGTTCGCCGGTATGCCGGGATGGAACCGGGCCGACCGGTCGGTGGCACGTACTACCTGTACCGCACGCTGCGGAACCTCGACCTCGATGGTGTCCTCGAGAAGCTGATGGAACAACAGCAGGACGAATCCGGAGATACCAGCCAATTCGAACAGCGCCTGCAACGAGACGAGTTTAAGGACCGTATCGAGGCGCTGAAGAAGGAGATCGAGAACGAGATCCGTCGCCGGCTCGTTGCCGACCGTGGCGTCGAAGCAATGGCGAAGACGTTGCGCAAACCGCTTCCTGAAGATGTCGATTTCATGCACGCCAGCAGGGAAGAGATGGCGAACCTGCGCAAGGCCATCTACCCGCTCACTCGGAAACTCGCTGTCCGGCTCGCTCGCAAACGCCGCCGCGGCCGCAAGGGTCCGCTCGACTTCCGCCACACGATTCGGACATCGCTGTCCTACGGCGGCGTTCCCGCCGAGCCCAAGTTCCGCAACCCTCGGCCCAAGAAGCCCGAGATTATGGTCATTGCCGACATCTCCGGTTCGGTGGCCGCATTTGCGCGGTTCACACTGCACTTGGTGTATGCGCTGTCGAGCCAATTCACCCAAGTGCGTTCGTTTGTCTTTATCGATGGCCTCGACGAAGTCACCGAATATTTCGAACAAACCGACGACATTACCGAGGCAATCCATCGGGTCAACAGCGAAGCCGACGTCGTGTGGGTCGACGGCCACAGCGACTATGGCCATGCGCTCGAAGTGTTCTGGAACAACTACGGAAAAGATGTCGGCCCGAAGACCTCGGTACTGATCCTCGGCGATGCCCGAAACAACTATCACGCCCCGAACAGCTGGATCATCAAGGACATTGCCGAACGGGCACGCAACGTCTTCTGGCTGAACCCGGAGCCAAAGAGCTACTGGGACACGGGAGATTCGATCATTGGCGAATACAGCTCCTACTGCGACGGCATCTTTGAAGTCCGCAACCTTCGCCAGCTAGAGAAGTTCGCCGACAACCTCGCCTAGCAACACACCAGACACCGCAATGGCATCAGAGATCTTCACACCGTGCACGAACGAGGTCGGCGAGGGGCCACGCGAGCTGTTCATCGTCGAGGGCATTTCTGCCGCGAACGCTGCCACGGTCGCCCGAGACCCGCGCTCGCAGGCGATCCTTGCCGTGCAAGGCAAACCAATGAACGTCGAGCGGGCGTCTGAGCGCGAGATTCTCGCGAACGACAAGCTACGCAGCATCGTGCGAGCCGTCGGTGCATGGTGCGGCGATGCGTTCGACCTCGACTCGGTCAGATACGACCGAGTGTTGCTCTTGACCGACGGCGACGCCGACGGCATCCACGCAAGCGCGTTGTTGCTTCTCGCATTCGACTATCTGATGCCCGAGCTGATCGAGGC
>CALKGG010000127.1 GCA_938084885.1 uncultured Acidimicrobiales bacterium | reverse complement strand
CCCGGGTGGTCAATGTACAGAGTTGCCCGGCCGCCATTTGCCCCACCGGATGTCGCAAGCTGTTGCAGGACGTCGGTCTCCGCGTGCGTTCTTGAAATCGGGTTGACCGTCAGCGTCACGTCCCGCCCATGACCGCTTGTTTCATAGAATGGCCCCAACCCATCGACATCCAGACGAGACAGCGTCGGAGGCGAGCCGGGGCCAGCCGGAGCGGCGCCTAACGCATCGCGACGTTGCGCCAAGTCATCCAAGCCTCCCAGTCTTGGGACAGGGAGTTTAGGTCTGGTCGACTTGAAAGTGCTGGTGGTGATATTCACAGTGCCCCCGGCGGTACAGCCAAGCGCTGTACCGACGGCTACGTTTTGGAGGTCGAGTTCGACCTCCGAGTGCACGTATCCGTATATCAACGTCGACCCCAGCCCCTCAGCGCAGCCGACAGCAACGGCCTTTCCTAGCGTTCCAGATCCAACAAGCGGAGAAAAGACTGCGCCGATCGCCGCTTCGGTAGCAACACAGGTGGCGTCAAGATTGTCGAATGATGTTGCAGGCCGATACCAGCCGTTGTTGCTTTGGTCGCATGTCCAAGGTGACAGGGCGAGACCAAAACCCGTACCCGTCGCAACGACTCCAGCAGTCACAGGAGTGAACACTATCATCCCCAGCACGACCGAAGCCGCGATCGCTGCATCCTGAGCGACGTCCAAGAACGGGTCGTTTCTACAAGCCCATTGGGCAAGGTCGTCGAAAATGGCACCCCAAGATGAATCACCAGCGCATGTTTCAGATGAGTAACAGCCGTCCTTTTCGAGCACCAACCCGTTTGCTGTTGTGACGTCTTGGCCGGTGTTGTTGAAGTAGTTGCCACCGCTTACTTGACACCTGAACAATTCTGTGAGTGCACAGGGCTCGCCAATGAGCTGACCGTCTCTCCAAAACTTGAAGTCTTCGAACCGTGTCGATGGCCTCGTCGGGTCGTTTTCGTGTATGTCGTCGTGAGTGAGATAAGCCCGAAGGAGGTAAGTACCTGTCTCGGCCGCGCTGAAAAGCGCCCGGTCTTGAAAGTGAATTACATCCTCACCCGATAGCGGAGCGCTCCGATGTCCCGCAGCTCGAAAGTCTTCGCCCCAGTAGTTTGGGGTACTGCTCGATTGGGTTGCTATTGCCGGACCGGTCGTTCCATCGTCGAATTGGCGATATACCGTCAGGGTCGGGTTCCAATCTGACGGTCCAGCCCGATTGGTAAAGCGGCGGCTCATGGCATCGAAGCTGACGGTCACTCCAGCGGGCACAGTGAGCGATATCCATCGTTGTTCATCAGGTATAGTCGGATCGAGGAAAATTCCGCCAGCACTACAAGCTGGCTGCGCTTCTGCCGCTGTTGAACCTCCACGGAGTTCATCAGGCGGATCCGGGTACATGACTCTGACTGGCTGTTCCTGGCTCGATGATCCCCCGATGAACCCGTCATTGGTCACAGGAAAGTCAATCGCTTCGAGACGGTCAAACTGCTCGTTGTTGAAACCGGCTCCGACACACACCTGGGAAGAGAACGAACCATCCGAGTTCGCTACAGTTACTCGATAATCGAGGTTTGATGCCCCGGAATGGATCGTTGGATCGTCTACATAGTATGCAACTCCATCATCGTTGCGAGGCAACCATTCCAACGGGATGTATCCGGTTTCCGTCTGATCAAAGAGAGTTACCGGCCCATCTGGCGCATCAACCCAGGTGACCACGGTCCTTCCATCGCTAAGGGTAACTGCGTCACATTTACCGGTAGTTCCGGGAACGAACACGACGGATTCCGAGCGAGCCGAACGTGTTCCGTCTTCACCAACCGCCTCGGCCCAATACGTAACAGTTGAATCAACCGGATTTGTCGAAACTATCGGACTTATGCTGCTCGATCCGATAGATATGCCATCGCGAAAGACCTCGACCGCTGACACATCGTCGCCAAATACTGTCGGCCAACCAATCTCGACTCCATTGCCCCCATCGGAAGTGACATAGATTTCCGGAACAGCAAGGTCGAGGTTCGGAGGCACTGTCGTAGTCGTAGTGGTCGGGGCCGTCGTCGTAGATGTAGTTGTTGGCGGCACGTCAGACAGAGTCTCGTCACTATCTACTGCTCGATCCCCCGCTTGTGCCCCACCTATCAATACGTCACGATCAGGACCGCCCGACAGTAAATCATCGCCAGCTGAGCCGAAGAGTGTGTCATCCCCCTTGTTGCCTCTGATCGTGTCGTTCCCATTGTTTCCAATCAGAACATCGCGGGCGCTTCCGCCCGAGATTGTGTCCTCTCCGGCACCACCGAACAACAGGTCATCGCCCGAGCTCCCGTTCATTTCGTCGTTACCGCTGTCGCCACGAATCAGATCGTCTCCGGAACCCCCGAAGATGTTGTCGGCGTTATCTCCGCCGCTGATCGTGTCTGCTCCGTCCTCACCGTTGATGTCGTCGCTGCCCTCCTCGCCAAAGATTCTGTCGTTGCCGTCACCGCCGCGAAGGAAATCGTCACCGGTTCGGCCCCGCAAATAGTCGTTTCCGTCGTTGCCGAACAACCGGTCATCCCCGTTGCCGCCGCAGATAATGTCATCGCCTTTGCCACCAATCAGCACATCAACTCCACTACCACCAACGATGATGTCATTGCCCCCGCGACCCTCGATACGGTCATCACCGCCGTAGCCATAGATCACGTCATCACCAGACGTACCCACAATCGTCTCGGACGCGTTCGTTCCACGAATCGTCGGCGTGGTCGACACGCAAAGATTTCGTCCCACAGCAAAGACCTGGGGCTCAGCAAGATCAGTCGCACCACCAACAAACGGCGTAACCGCCATTGAAGCAGCCAACAGCGCAGCAGCAAGCACCGCAACGGCGAAACCACGACGAGTAGCAAGTTCCATTCAAATTCTCCGCTCTTGAGTCAAGTATGTGCGAATACTTGCGAATAGAACGGCTTAGCGACAACTTGTGTGGCAAAAAAGCTGCGTTACGTGACCGGACACCAACTTCTGGAGCGCAATCATGCCCGCGGACAATGCGCTCCATCAGACTGGGTACGGCTCGCTTCGGGCTAGCTCGTCGATTGACGAGGTCAACGAATATCGAGGCCCGTACTCCTGCGGGCTTGAGATCCGGAGACGACCACCGTGCCCTCGTAATCTGGGCGGTGTGCAAAGATGCCCCACGTGACCGAGAAACACTACGACGCCAACCCGTTCTATGGCTCGTTCTGGCTCCAAGATCCCGAGATCGTCGACCAACAACTCGCCGAGATTCGAGCGGGTGGACCGACCTTCTTCTCCGAACCCGAGACCGAAAGCATCGGCATTCCCAACGGACCCGGGGTGTGGGCGATTACGAGCTATGACCACATCGTCGAAATGTCGCGCACACCCGACGTGTACTCGTCGGCAGCTGGCATCACTATCACCGACCTTCCCCAAGAATTTCTCGAGTTCTACAGCTCGATGATCGCCATGGACGATCCACGCCATGGACGCCTCCGCCGCCTGGTGTCGCTCGGGTTCAACCCTCGCATGCTCGCGAAGCTCGACAGCAGCGTGCGCGAACAAGCAGCGCTGATCGTCGACGACGTTCGCGAACGGGGCGAGTGCGATTTTGTCGTCGATATCGCAGCACGCCTACCGCTCGCGATCGTGTGCGATCTCATGGGTGTCCCCCGCAGCGAGTTGGACTTCGTTTTTGATCAAACCAATATCGTCCTCGGCGCATCCGACCCCGAGTATCGGCCCGACGGCACCGATGTCGTAACCGCGCTACTCGGCGCCGGTGGCGCGCTCGCCGAGCTCATGACGAACGTGGCCGAGTCGAAGAAAGGCGACGACGGCACCGATCTCACCTCGATTCTGGTCAATAGTGAGGTCGACGGCGAGCGCCTAAGCCCAAGCGACATCGCGTCGTTTTTCATTCTCTTGGTGGTTGCAGGCAACGAAACAACTCGCAATGCCATGTCGTGGGGATTGCACTATCTGACCCGTAACCCGGACCAGCGTGAGATCTGGCAACGCGATATCGAGGGGGTCACACACACGGCGGTAGAAGAGCTCGTGCGCATGGCCAGCCCCGTGTCCTACATGCGACGAACAGCAACAATCGATACGACGCTCGGCGGGGTACAAATTCGCGAGGGCGACAAACTTGCCATGTTCTATGTTGCGGCGAACCGGGACGAGGCACACTTTGCCGATCCGTTGCGGTTCGATGTCCTGCGAGACCCCAATAAGCACTTGGGTTACGGCGGGCCGGGGCCGCACTTCTGTCTCGGGGCCCACCTCGCACGGCGAGAGATCGGGGTGATGTTCAGCGAGTTATTCGAGCGCTTGCCCGACATCGAAGCAGTGGGGCCACCCGACCTGCTCGAGTCAAGTTTCATTCACGGGATCAAGCACCTGCCCGCAAGATTTACGCCGCGCTAGACCAGCTCGTCCCAGCTCCCCGAGTTGGGAATGAAGAACATTTCGACGATCTGCTCGAAGATCAGGGCGTACATACTCCAGTTGGCCTCGCCGCCCTCGACGGCGTGATGTTGGAGGTTGTCGAGGTCGGCGGGAGTATCGAGCCAATACCGCATCGAGAAGCCTTCGCTCACCGCCGACGCGCAGAGCTCACCCAACTCATAAGCACGCTCGCCGTACTGTGGGCGCGGTTTGATACCGAGTGCAAACGCCATTGGCTTATACACGGACTCGATCGTGTAGTCCCGAAGGTTTCGTTGCGACTCGGCCATCCATTCGACGAGCTCACGGTCACGGTCTTCTTCTCGAGTGCTGTGGAGGATCGCCCGAAGAGCAATGACGAGTTTCCACGCCGCCGATTCAGCGGTCGCGTGCACGTTGCGGGTAGCTGTTTGGCGAACGACTTCACGAAACACCTGACGTGGCGTCATGGTCGCTGCTAGCTCTCCGTACAGCTCGACGACCTGCTGGGTCAGCGCTTCGAGGGTGAACCGACGGTCGTCAATGGCACGAAGCAATACCGCCTTCTGGAAGTCTTCTTGCGGGGAAACCCCCTCGTTTGACCAGACCGCATATGCCGAGGAACGAGACACCTCGGCGTCTCGCACTGCTTGCTCGAGGTTCACCGAATCGAGACCGATCGACATACCCGATGCATTGAGAGCGGCAATCCCTGCGTCGATGAGCCGTTCCCGTGTTTGTTCAGAAGAGAGTCGAGGTTTCCGTGTAGCCATACAGAAGTTGTCCTTCCTCGCACTCCGTCATTGCGACCTAAGAACCTATCCCCCACGAGGTTAGGTGCGGTTTCGTCCGAATCGAGGTGTGTCCGCCAGTTGAAGGCAGTTCCGAAATTTTCGGACTTTAGATATTGTATCTAGAGTCCACTTGTGTGTACTATATGGACAAGTGCTTTGCACTACAGCCCATGGCGGGAACCTAGGCTGGAGTCTCTGGCGGGACTCGGAGACTTCTTTCAGAGCGGGTGACCGTCGGAAACGACGATCACCCGCTCTGACTGGTTTTCACCTGATCTTCGGCGTGTAGGCTTCCCGCATTGCTCAACAACCCAGTTGATGGCTGGTGGGAGGATTGGCGTGGAGAGCGCAATCGACGTGCAGGGACTGTCGATGCACTACGGCGATTTCGTCGCGGTCGACAATATCGATCTCCAGGTGAACGAAGGCGAGATCCTTGCATTTCTCGGACAGAACGGCGCCGGCAAAACAACCACGATCGAGATCCTCGAGGGCTTTCGCTCACGAACATCGGGCTCGGTCAACGTCCTTGGTCACGACCCCCAAGACGCGCCGCTGTCATGGCGCGAACGCATCGGCATCGTGCTGCAAGAGTCAGAGCCAGTTCCAGAACTCACCGCCGGCGAAGCAGTCCGTATGCAGGCCGCCTATTACTCCAACCCTCGCAACGCCGAGGAGACGCTCGAGGTCGTTGGGCTCACCGATAGCGCCGACCAGCGAACCCGAAAGCTCTCGGGAGGTCAAAAGCGTCGCCTCGATCTTGCGCTCGCATTGGTCGGCGATCCTGACCTCGTGTTCCTCGATGAACCAACGACCGGTTTCGATCCTTCCGCCCGCCGAGAATCGTGGGGCATGATCGAAGCGCTCCGCGACATTGGCAAGACCGTGCTGTTAACCACCCACTACATGGATGAAGCCGAACACCTCGCCGACCGCATCGTGGTCATTGGTGCTGGACGAATCGTCGCCCGCGGTACCGCCAAAGAACTCGCCGACCAGATCGATGCCCGTACGAGAATTACGTGGAAACCATCACCTGGAGACGCGGCCCCACCCGACCACTTCGCCGCCATAACCAACGACTTCGGCAACCTCCAGGTCAACACGGAAAACACGTTGGCGAGCATGCACGAACTCACCACCTGGGCTCTTGGCGCAGGCGTCGACCTTCACCAACTAAATGTTGCTCGCCCGACGCTTGAGGACGTGTACCTCGAACTCACAAAGGATGTCAGTCGATGAACTTGGCAGCGATTGGCCGACAGCTCAACTTCGATCTGCTCATCTTCCGACGAAACCCCGCAGCGACGTTCTTCACCGTCATCTTGCCGTTGATCTTCTTGGTGCTATTCACCTCGATCTTCGGCAACGGCACGCTCGACAACGGCGCGCAAGTCTCGACCGTGTACGTCCCAGGTATTCTCACCCTCGCCATCGTCTCAGCCACCGCAGTCAACGTGGCAATCACCATGACCACTCGCCGAGAACGCGGAGTGCTCAAGCGTGTTCGCGGCACGCCCATTCCGCCGTCGGTCTTTATCTTGTCGCAGTCGCTGGCCGGCACCGTGATCGCGTTCATCATGACCTTGATCATTGCGGTCATTGGCCGCGTGCTCTACGGGGTATCTCTTCAGTTCGAGACCTTCCCGAGTTTGGTCATTTCGCTCGTCGTCGGCGCGATGTCGTTCGCCGCTATCGGGCTTGCAATGACGACGATCATCTCGTCTGAAGACGCTGCGCCTGCGGTGACGAACGCCATCTTCTTGCCGCTCTATTTCATCAGCGGCGTGTTCGTTCCCAACGAGCAGGTCCCTGACTGGGTCGGGACTGTTGGAAACTTCTTTCCCGTGAGCCACCTGAATCAGGCATTGCAGGAAAGCTTCAACCCCTTCGCCGACGGACCCGCGTGGCCGTGGAATCACTGGCTCGTCATCCTCGCCTGGGGCGTGGTTGGAGCCGCGGTGACCTTAAAGACCTTCCGGTGGACTCCGAACCGCTAACGCAGCCGACGGCTACGTCAGGCCACTAGTTCAGAACAGCAATGACGATGACGGCGAGCAACAAGATGATCGTGATCGCAATTGCGATGCCGCCGATCACCAACGCAGCTGTGGCCTTGCCCTGACCAGCTGGATCCCGACGACCTTCGGCGATCGCCTTCCGCTCCTTGTTGCCCATGAAGGCGCCGACGAATGCAAGCGGTCCGCAGAGCAAGATGCCAACGATCGAAAGCACCAGCGCCGTGGTTGCCTTGCTCTCCTCGGGGAAAAACCCCGCGCCCGCGGCCATGGCGGTTGGAGCGGCAGGAAAACCGCCTTGGGGCGCACCGGCCGGCGGCATCGACCCAACCGGCGGGGTGGTGAAATCATCCTGAGGCACGCCGGGAACCGGTCCTCCGAATCCGCCAGCGGCCGCACCTGGGGTCTCGGTCGAGAAACCGCCAGGTGTTTCGGTGCTGAAACCGCTCGGGCTTTCAATGCCCGATTGGTCGGGAGCGCCTCCCACGGGGCGGGGGCCTTCGGTCCATGCCGTGCCGTCCCAATACCGTTCGGTTCCGGCGGGGTCGCCTTGCGCGTGATACCAACCTGGCGTTGCTGAGTTCGACATTTTGCCCCCGTTGTCCTAGCTGTCTGTCCGCCGAATAAAGACCGGCTTGTCCGCCGTCGATCGATCAGCGTCATAGGAGTATCCCATGCCATCGAACTCGACGAGCGCTTTGCGAGCCGAGATCCGGTTCTGGATGATCCATGCGCTCATTACGCCGCGGGCCTTCTTCGCGAAGAAACTCACGATCTTGTAGTCGCCATCACCCTTGGCATCGAGGAACACGGGCGCAACAGTTGGGGCGTCGAGGTGACCGGTGTCGACGGCACCAAAGTATTCGTTCGAGGCGAGGTTGACGAGCACCTTTGCTCCGGGGCTTGCTGCAATGTCGGCGTTGAGCTTCTCGGCAATCCGAGTACCCCAAAAGTCGTACAAGTTCCGCCCATGCGGGTTCTTCAACCCCGTGCCCATCTCCAATCGGTAGGGCTGCATTAGGTCGAGCGGACGGAGCACGCCGTAGAGGCCCGACAAGATCCGAAGTGTCTTCTGCGCATGGGTAAAGTCACGTTCGGAGAACGAGTTCGCAGCATCCATCCCCGTGTAGACGTCGCCGTTAAACGCGAGGAGCGCCGGCCGGGCGTTCTCGGTGGTGAACGGCCGCTCCCAGTCCTGGAACCGGGTGAAGTTCAGTTCGCCCAGGGCCGGCGACACGCTCATCAACGAAGAGATCTCGTCGGGCGACTTCGTTGCCATGATCGAGACCAGCTCTTCGCTTCGGTCGAGCATCTCGGGCTCGGAGAACTTCTTCGTCGCAAGCGGCGACTCGTAGTCGAGAGATTTGGCAGGTGAAACAACGATCAGCACCCCCCCGTTTTATCCGAAGATCTCGCGAAGTTCAGCTCCGGAGGATAACGACGACGATCGCAACGCTGACAACAATGGCAACCAGGCCAGCCAGGATCAGCGCGAAGACGATTCGAGGAGCTCGTCTACCGCTCCCTTTCGGACGACTGGGTGCGACCCGCGGACTGTCGTTGCGATGCTGCGCCATCTGCTGAATGTACCCGATTCACTCGTTGCATTTCAGCTCAAACGAGCGCTTTCGGCGAACGCCGCGGAATTCGGTGGTCAGATGCCTTCGTACCCGTCGCGCATCCCGCTTGCCCGCCCCCACCGGTCGATAGTCCGTCCGATATCGGTCGACGGTTCCGCCTCAACGAACGGCCACACCTCTTCACCAATGCGTCGCCAATTCGCTTCGGCATTGAGCTGTCCGAAGAGCGCAATTGCTCCGAGGTTGATGCGTTGCAACACCACAAACGATGGAGGCACGTTGAGCACCTTCTTCAGCTCGCCTTCATCGCCGCTCGTATCGAAGATTGCCCGCACTCCAGCTGCCGAGTACTCCTCGTCGAAAGTGAACTCGGTGTCTTCGAGGACAAAGTCATAGAAGTACGAAAAGTAGCTCCCGATCTGTTCGTCGCTAAAGGGCTGACCCGGATGCAGCAGTCCGGCGTCTTCGATTGTCTTGCGGAAGGTGGAGAAGTCGCTGTCGATCACCATGTTCGTGATCAACGATTCGAACAGCGCGGTGTCCTCGGGCGTGAAGTGCTTCACGAGACCAAAGTCGAGAAAGGTGATCCGGCCGCCGCCATGAAAGATGTAGTTGCCCGGATGCGGGTCGCCGTTGAACGCGGCGAGCCGGTAAATCGAACCGAACGTGAAACGGAACAGCGTTTCTGCTGCGAGGTTCTTTTCAACTTGGCTCCATGTCAGGACCTCGCTGAATGTCGAGCCCACGACCAACTCGGACGTCATCACCAAGCGGCTCGAGTACTCGTCGAAGACCTTTGGGACATGAATGTAGGGATGTCCGTCGAAGTACGACGCGAAGTAGCGCTGGTTCTTTGCCTCGAGCGTGTAATCGAGCTCCTCGCTTAGACGGTCGCGAAGCTCGGCGGTGATCGTGGTCGTGTCGATGCCGGGGAACATCATTCGGAGCGCACCGAACAGCGCATCGTTGGTGCGGAGATCGGATTCGATCGCTTCGGCAACGCCCGGATACTGCACTTTGACCGCAACCGCAGCGCCCTCGTGAGTAAGCGCACGATGGACCTGACCAATCGAGGCGGATGCGATCGGCACTGGATCCCATTCAGCGAAGATCTCGCTCGGGTGATTGCCGAGCTCATCGACGATCACCGAGGCGGCGAGCTCGCCCGACATTGGCGGTGCGTCTGTCTGGAGCTGGGCGAGTGTTTGTCGGGTGCTCTCCGGAAGGCCGAGGTCGAGGTAGCTCGCCATCTGGCCCACCTTCATCATTGCGCCCTTGAGGTTGCCGAGCGACGCGACGACCTCTTCGGTTGTCTTTAGCTCGAAGGCGGCGTCGAGTTCGTCCCTGCGCTCAGCGGAGGCGAACGTCTTTTTGGCTTTGGTCACGGCCCAACGTCCGCTGGTCCTGGCACCGACCTTCGCCACCGCCACGTTTCGGCCAGCGCTGCCCATCGATCCAACGATGTCGTCCTGTTTTTGTTGATCACGCCAGAACGCTGCGCCGCCTCCGATGAGGCCAACGAGAGCCAACCATTGCCAGAGTTTTTTCACATCTCTAGCCTACGAACCAACCGGTGGTTCTGGTGGACCTAACGATCGGAGCTGCCGACGCTATTCGACACGCACTGGGTCACCAACGCTGATCGTGCCTTCGCCGAGCGGAATGCCATAGAGGCGACTCCACCCATCGTGTTGTGAGTGGAGAATGCGCCGGAAATTTCCATCCAGAAACCCGGGGCCCACCTTCGAGCAGGGCACCGCATAGGCCGAGAGCAGTATGGGGATGGCGGCCACGGTGATTTGTGATCCAGGTCGCAGCGTTGCCCAGTCGATCCCGTCGAGGGTGATGTTCTCGCCGGCGACCCCAGCCATGATTGGGTGGCCTTCCACTTGGAGCGCCTCGATCACATCGCTACTCCACACGCAAAGCGCTTGGAGCGGGCGGCCATGGTGGATGCGATTGTGTTGTTCGTCGCCCACAACTCCGCTGCGACGAATCTCTGCGGTGTCGATCGCGCTCTTGGGCACGCCTCCGCCCGAACAGTGGAGTCCAGTGACCGTGCCGGTGCCCGGGGTGGGGCCGCGTCCGAGTGCGGCGCGCTGGCGGCCGATTTGGGCCATGGTGTGCAAGCCGTGGTGTGCGGTTTCGAGTGGGGTGCCGTCGAACTGCTCGACGGCGGCGAGCAGCTCGGCGATCGAGTCCCCACCGTCAGCGGGGCTAACCGTGCGCTCGTCATTGGTAAGGCCGTCGGCTGCATCGTGAGCAATGTTTGCTCCAAGGGCCGCTGTAGACGTAATGTCCGATTCGAGCGAGTACTGGCTCGTGTGAAACCCACAGACGTCGCATGGGGCTTGGGTTTCGATGATCATTGTTCGCCGCCTTCTTGACCGCCGTCGTCGGAGTCCTCGTCGTATTCCGGTTCAAAGTTGAGCATCGTGTGGATCTCGTTGCGGAGCTCGGGGATGCCGTTGCCCTTGGCCGCGCTGACCCACCGAATGTCGGACTTGTCAACGCCGCACTTCTTTGCGACCTCTTGTTTGCGAGCGCCAAGCTTGGACGGCTTCACCTTGTCTTGCTTGGTGGCGATGATCTTGATCGGTAGGCCAATGTGGCGAAACCATTCGAGCGACTGCATGTCGAGCGCGGTCGGGCCGACTTCACCGTCGATGAGCAAGAGCACAGCCTCGAGGGTGTCGCGCTCGACGAGGTAGTTCTCGATCATTCGAGCCCACCGCTCCTGCTCATGTTTTGGAGCCTTTGCGTATCCGTATCCCGGAAGATCGACGACCCACTTGCCCGAACCCTCCGGCTGGAGTTCATAGACGTTGAGAAGCCGCGTCGCCCCGGGTGTCTTGGATGTCTTGGCCAAGGACTTTCGGTTGGCGAGCGCGTTCATGAGGCTGCTCTTGCCAACGTTCGAACGGCCAGCGACCGCAATCTCTACGAGCGAGTCTGGAAGCTGCGTGTGCTTTGCGCCAGACATGACGAATTCGAGTTGCAGTGGACCAGACACACTGCTCATCCTACGACCTTGGGCCTCCGACACAATCGGGCGATGAGCACGGCATCGCCGACCGCCCTGCGTTATACGCTCCAGGCATGGGCGACCCAAGGAGCACACGATATGGATGATGATCTTGTCGACCGTTACCTCACCCGCATCGGCCTCGTCGCACGGCCAAGCGTCGACCTCGTTGGCCTGACCAAGTTGCAGCGAGCGCATCTGGCCACGGTGCCATTCGAGAACCTCGACGTGGTCGCCGGCATCGAGGTTCGCACCGACACCGAATGGTCGATCGATAAGATCGTCAACGGCGGTCGAGGCGGTTGGTGCTTCGAGCTGAACGGCGCGTTCTCAGCGTTGCTTTCGGCACTCGGGTTCACCGTGCTGCAACTCGGCGCGGCAGTGCTCTTCGACGGCCCGAACAAGATCGTCGACCATCTCACCCTCGAAGTGAGCCTCGACCGGGCCTACCTTGTCGATGTCGGGTTTGGCGACAGCTTTATCAGCCCGCTCGATCTCAACGTTCGAGGCCCACAACTCGACCCTGCCGGCACGTTCGAATTCATCGACAGCTCCCAGGGCACGACCCTCACCAAGCACGATACGCAAGGGATCCCCGTGCCGCAGTATCGCTTTCGACGCATCCATCACGAACTCGCCGAATTCGACGCGGCGTCCGAACGCCTACGCACCGATCCCGAGCTCGACTGGTCGAAGAAACCTTTTGCCACTCGACTACTCGATGCAGCGGTGGACGGTTCGGCTGACCGCATCACCCTCAAACGCGACCGCACGACGACCACCACGGCAACCACCGAAACCAACACCCCGATTTCCGCCGATGAGTGGAACGCCACCCTCGGCGAGCTATTCGACATGGCGTCGCCGCTATGACTCCCGACGCAGCGATTGCTCCCGACGAAGCAATGCCTGCCGTCACCCGGTATCGGGCGACGATCATGCAGACACCAACGCGCCACAAGCTCGAGGTGCGTACCAACGCGGTAATCGAGGTCGACGCGTCGGGCACGATCGCAGCGATCAGCACCGATGACCACAGACCCGTCGATCACGACTACTCCAATGCCGTGCTCCTGCCCGGCCTCGTCGACACGCACATCCACGCCCCGCAATGGCCCCAGCTCGGCACCGGTCTCGACCTCCCACTCGAAACGTGGCTGTTCGAATATACGTTCCCGATCGAGAGTCAGCTGACCGACCCACTCGTTGCGGCCCGGGTCTGGCCGTCAATGGTGTCGACGTTGTTGGCCCATGGCACCACCACGGCGGTGTACTACGCCACGGTCGACGTCGAGACAACAACGATGCTCGCCGCCACCTGCGCAGAGCTCGGGCAACGGGGCTTTGTGGGTCGGGTCGCAATGGACCACCCAATCCACACCCCCATTTGGTATCGAGATGATGACCCGTCGGTTGCGATCTCGCGCTCAGCCGAATCGATTCGCCAGATCCAGTCGCTGGACTCCGAACTCGTCCGCCCGATCGTCACGCCCCGCTTTATCCCGGCGTGCACGAACGAGACTCTCGCCGGACTTGGCCAGCTCGCACAAGAGACCGGCGTCCTCGTGCAGACGCATTGTTCGGAGAGCGACTGGGAACACCACCACGTGATCGACCGGTTTTCGATGACCGATACGTCGGCTCTCGATGGGTTCGGGTTATTACAGGCGGGCACGGTCCTTGCACACGGCGACCATCTCGACGGTGACGATTTCTCGTTGATTGCGGCGAGGGGCGCCGGAGTTGCGCACTGCCCATTGTCGAACAGCTATTTTGCCAATGCGGTTTTCCCCGCCCGGCGAGCCCTCGATGCTGGGGTGAAGGTCGGGCTTGGAACCGACATTGCGGGCGGTGCCGAGCCGGGACTCCTTCGCCAAGCAGCCCACGCCGTAACCGTGTCTCAAATGCTCGAGGACGGGGTCGATGCATCGCTGCCGGCGGACACACGCGGCGTTGCCGACTCTCGGTTGTCGATCGTCGAGGCGTTCTATCTTGCAACGGTCGGTGGCGCAGGCCTCCTCAACCTCAACGTTGGACTGATGGAGGTCGGCCGGCCGTTTGACGCATTCGTCGTCGACACCAACCGAACCAACTCGGCGCTGCAGGTATGGGCCGATGTCGACGATGACGCTCGCATCTTTGAGAAGGTGGTTCGCCTGGCCACGCCGAGCGACATTCGCGACGTGTTCGTCCATGGTCGACGGGTCTCGGGGTCTGAGCGGGCGTAGCGCGATCTGACGATTTGGCAGGCGACAACTAGAATGAGGGACGTGGAGAACAAGCGCCAGAACGCGACTGAGCGGCGATTGGCGCAGGTCCGCGCGTTGAAAGATCGCTACTTCTCCGAAGAGCTCACGGTCGAAGAACGGATCGAGGCAAAGGACGCTCGGATCACGCTGCTCGAAAGCCAGATTGTCGAACTCGAACAACGCCTCGAGAAACTCGAGCGCCGAGAAACTCGACCTCCTCGGAAAGAACCCGAGCGACCCGAACGGGCTACACCTCCTCGCGAAGAACGAGGGACGTTGTTTCGATCCGAGCAGGCTGGATTCGACTTCTACCGCGACTAACAACCGATGCCGAGCACCAATTCGTGCGGTGCTATCGGCTGAACGTGACGGCGGTATCGGCGAGCGGTGAAGGCTTGCCGCGTGCAATAACGTCTCCGTAGTTGGCAACGACCTTCGAGCCGACCTTTGCGAAGTCGGTCGCGGGCACAGCGGCCCCGACAAGGAAGCAGTCGTCGAACGCAGTGGTGTTCGGAAGCGGACTCATCGGGACGATTCGAGCCGAGGTGTCTCGCTGCTCGTGAAGGAAGGACACGAGGGTCGTCGCTTCGTGGAACTGATGAACGATGAACCAGAGAACCCGATCGGTCTCAGGATTCATCTTGAGGTCTGGTACTTCATCGGCAGTGCGTTGCCACCCGAGCTCGACCGTTTCGAAAAGGATGCGAGGATCAGGGAGCGTTGCACCGAGGGTTGCCAAGTGGTGCCGCGTCTCGGACCATACCCACCGGGTTCGACCGGGCACGACGACCGACTGATACACCTCGAGGCCAGGTTCGGTCTGCAAGACCGACCACGCCTTTGTGCTGAGCATCACGATCTGGGGGATATCGACGACGACAAGTCCGACCGGTTCGCTTTGCACCGGCGCGACAGGTGGTTGCGGCACGGCCGAGATTTCGACGTGATCTCGAACAACGGAGAGCTGAGGACGCTCCATCACCGGGGTTTCGGTTGTGCCTCCAGCAATGTGTCCTTCGGCCACGTTTCCACCAGGCACAAGGAACGGCATGGCACTCTCTGGGAGGCGGTGGTCGGGCACAGCGCCCGGGCCGTCAGCTGCGGTCTTCGACGATTCTCTGCTGGCCTTCTGTTGCAGCTGGGTTTTGCGTAGGAAGTCGAGATAGCTGATCGGCATGTGGACGTCCACACCCAGCCGGCGGAGCAGGTTGACCGTCTCCATGCCGCGATCGACGACCTCGTGAATGGGCCAGTCGGTGCTGATGATCTCGAAGTCTTCAACTCGGTACTCGTGTTCGGTCGTACGGCCACGATCTCCAACCCACGCCGACGCCTGATACGGAATCGGTGGCTGTTCGGGAATGATCCAGCCAATGGCCGCCAAATCCGACCACAACATTCCAAGCTCTGCCGAACCGGGGTACGACAGGCGAACCTTCGGAGCCTCGTACATGTTGGGTACGTCGATTGTTGCCTCAACGTCGACTAGGTATGGCACAGAGAATCTTCCTTCAGATCGTTGTGACGACCAGCCTGCAGGTGCGCAATTGGCGTGGAAATTCAGTCACAACAGGTCGTACATTTAGCGTACGTTCAGGGGCCTTTTCGCTCCTGAGGCCGAGGACCCATCGCATTCGGGGAATCCGGACTATCTGGAATTGCATAATTTTGCGGAGGAGGTACATCACGAAGTGTTCAAACGCATCCGGCGTCAGAGAGTGCAACCGCTTGAGGATCACCTCTCGCCATTCCTCGTTCTCTTCAGGCGGCTCGACCTCTTCGATCTGATTGACCTGGCCAGCTCCGGTACTTGCTGCAGGCTTTCGGGTTCTTCTCCGTCGCACCTCCCGGTCAACCTCGTGGAGCCGCTTGTGCGCTTCGTTGTCCGGGAGCGATGCGATCTCTCGGCCAAGGTCTGTGACTAGAAAGAGGTTTCTCTTCGGTGATTCGAGCACGCCTCCCAGCTTGCAGTAGCTCCGTGCCCAGTCCAGTCGATCGAGGAGAATCGACTTCTCTCGACCGTCGTAGGTCACTGCCAACTGGTCGTCGGAGAAGTCTTCGGATTCGACTACAGCGGAACTTATCTCCCTCGCCGCTCCCGACCCACCGAGTTCAATCACAGCTCGCAAGACTGGGAGCATCAGCTCGCCATAGGCAGGTAGATCAGTCATTCGAGGTTCTCCGTTGTGGTCGCCGCATGGACACCAATTTGCCGTTGCGAACCGGGACTATCCGGTCCACTAATTGTCGCCAGAACCATCCAGTCTCTAGGAACCCGGAAGGCGCACTAGGCTCATCATTGTTGGTGCGTAGAGCGCACCCACCGGCGGGTTACCAATTGTTTGACAAGTCAGACGGAGAGATCGTGACCCCAGAGGAATATGAAATGCTCTATGGAGAGCGCCCGCCCGAGGATTCTGTTCCACCGCAGCCTCCGCCGAGCAGGTTCGCAGTCGCTGCTTCTAAGGTTTCGAGCGTGCCTTCTTCGTCATCATCAAAGGGTCGAAAGTGGTGGAGGAAGAAGCGCTACATGATTCCGATTGCACTCGTTGTCCTTGCTTCAGCTCTGCAAAGTGCGTTCGGCGAAACAGATACTGAAAACGCAGCTGACGAACCTGAAGTAGAAGTTGTCGACGAACCCAACGAAGAAGATGTAGAGGACGGGGTTCCCGAGGAAGCCGCATCCCAACCCGACTTTGCCTTGCCTCTCGATGCAGGTGACGGCGAGGGCGAGCCCTTCTGGCAAACCTCATTCGAAGTCGAATTCCCAGCGGGGTCTTGGGAGGCAGGAGACGGTTTTGAATGCCGCCTGACCAACGAAGATGACTTTGTAGTTGCGAGTGAGAACGGGCAGATCGATCTCCGAACGGTTGTCTTCGACAGAGGTCCATCGCAAGTCGCAGGGGACCTTTGTCTTACTCGGGGGGCGATAGTGGTCGGCAACTTTGAAAACCTAGGCGTCGAGTACACCTTTTCTAATAGCGTGATCTCGGGCACGATTGCCGACGAACAACTACTCGCCGGTCAAGGGACCGGCGTCGATGGCACGTTGACGTTCGATCTAGTCGCTGAAGAATCACCAGACGAATCGACCGACGAGCTGCTGAACAGAGTGTTCGTCGAGTGGTTTGATCCAGCTTTCGAAGTTCTCAACGGGAGCCAAGATGCTGCGACCTGCACCGACCTGATCACGCTGCGGATTGCAAACGATGGGTTTAGTGGATGGCGTGATGCAGAGCTAGACACCCTGCTCGCTGCCGATTTGGTTGGAACTGAGACAACGTATCTTCAGGCGCTCGCCTCATGCGGGCAGGGAGATGTGGACAGCATCGGTGATGAACTCGCCTTGTACGCACCTCTCGAGTCTCGCACCGGGCCACCAAGTTCTTGGTAGCACAAATCCGTGCTGGCTTTCGCCGACAAGACGGAACTGAATCGCCGAGAATGCGCCCGATGCGAGTTAGCTTCTCGGCGTGAACCAAAGCGATGAACCCGAGCTTAAAGATGAACGGATGGACTGGGTTTTAAGACTGTTCAGCTCCGACGACAGGTCACTTGTGATCCTTGGTGCGGCTGCGATCGAAGACTCACTCGAAGCGCTCTTGACGTCGGCCATCGGCCTTACCAACACCAAGATGTTCGACTTTCAAAGCCCGCTTGGAAATCTCTCCGCTCGTATCGACATTTGCTTTGCGCTGAAACTCATCGACAAAGATCAATACGATGCGCTGACTGCGCTCCGAAAGATAAGAAATGATGCGGCTCACGAGAAGAACCGATTCTTCATACATGACGAACTGAAGCACCTGAACCGTTTGACCCCGTATTGGAATCAGAATGAAGATGCCCAGGTCGGGCGGGCCATGATGTGGTCGCATGATCTTGCCGACAAACTGGACGGCCAGGAGGCAAAGCTCGATACGGTTTTCGCACTCCTTGGTCTGCGCAACGAGCTTGAAGACCTCGCCGCTCAGTGGGAGTTCTCTGGCTCGATTGCAGACTTTGTTCGGTACCGGCAAGTTCCCGAAACAGTCGTTGAACTGGTCTCAAATGATGGCCCAACCGTGGAAGACGACAAGCGAAACTGGCTTGCACGAAACGGGCTGTAGTCCAAATAGAGGCCGCATTGTGTAAGACAACTGTTCAGACGACAACTAGGTAGTGCACGCCTCAGCAATGAGCGCCTGCGTAAATTCCTCAGGCTCAAGCTCGACCCACTCACCACCGGTAACGCCGAACCAAGTTCCAGAGCCGCTTTCCCGGTCGAATACGTGATAGCTCCGGTCAGCGTTGTCGGGGCAAGGTGTGATCCCGAACAGCTTTAGGCCCGTCGGATCGGAGTCGAAGCGGCAGTTCTCGCCGTCCTCGGGAGTCCCAGCAAGTACGTCTTCGCATCGTGCCACATCACCAAGTGGATCTGCTGAGGACTCTGTCGCTGCTTCTTGCGCTACCACCTCTGGTTCAGCCGGATCGCCGCTACACGCTGTTAGCAAAATTGCCGCAGCGCAGGCCACTAGTCGCACACGTCGTTTTATCGCCATCTCCACAAGTCGTCCGCCTCGGGCCTAACCATATTCCTTCAGAACAGTGAGTCTCAGGATTTCGCAAAGGAGCTAAGCGTGTCTCGACCTCAAACTTGCACTTACGAACTGCGGAGCTGAAATAAGTCCGAAGACGGCTCCGGCGTCATCCATCTGGTGCAAGCAAGAGAGCGGCAAGATCAGCTATCTCGTCGTCACGTTCTTTTCGCCGGTGTACGTAACCCTCTGTAGTAGCTCGATCGGAGTGGCCAACTTGGTCTGCGATTGTCGCAACGCTTACACCCGAGCGATCGAGTGCCGTGACAAAGGTTCGGCGTCCGGTGTGCGTCGCCACCTCTTCGGGATCTCGAATCCCGGCACTCTTCGCCCACGCCTTCAGCAGTTTTGAAATTCGCTGCCGGTTCACGATTGCGCCGACCGAGTTCCGAAAGAGCGGATGAAGACTCTCACCCTCGTAGTCGATTGCAGACCAGTCCCCTCGGTCAAGACCCTGAAGCTGGACTGCCGTGAACTCCGGTAACCGATGGACTCCCTTCGCTCCATCCGTCTTCGGTTGAGCCAGGCGGGGCTTCTCTCCTGCCACGCCGACGTAGGCCCGAGCAACTGTGAACGTCCGCCCATCTAGGTCGATGTCTTCCCAGGCCAAGCCAAGCACCTCCGATATGCGAAGGCCGTTTAGAAAGAGGAAGGACACAACTGGCCCAAGAGGGTGATCAGCACACTCGGCAAGAAGAGCTTGGGTCTCTTCTGGCGTGAGCGCTCGCTTGTCCTTCTTCGGTTGTCGTGGGAACGTGATCTCACGTGCTGGATTGTGCTCCCGGTGCCCGTGCTCGATAGCCCATGACAAAGCGCCCTTAATAACGGAAAGGTCACCTCTCACAGTTTTCACTGAGTACTGATCGAGAGAGTCGGCTTGCCAAGCCTTGAGATCTTTCAGCTCAATCGCCGATACCTTCTTGCTGCCTAGCTTCGTGGCCGCCACTCGTTTGATGCGTGTCCGGTAGTCACCGATCGAAGAGGGTCGCAGTCCAGCGGTGCGAGCGTGTCGATCGAGCCAACGCTCCATCGCTTCGGCAAGCTCGGGACCTTCCGGGAGTGCGGCGGCCTTCTCAGCGAGCTTCGCCTCGACCTGCTCCCGAGTCTTGCCGGTCGTCTTTCGCCGCTTGCCATCGCCATCGACCCAGGAGCCAACCCACCGATTGCGACTCTTCTCGAAAAAGACTGAGCCTTGCCCATTTCCCCGCTTGCCGGAGACAGTCGTAGTGCCATCGGCGTGGCTTGTTCGTTTCCCTCTCGGTGCCCTCGGCATACCCCGCAATTTGGCGGGGGAGCAACCTGGGGAGCAACACCCCAGAAACAAGCAGACTCTTCCAGGCCCAGAGGGACTTCTGGAGGTTGATCTATCAACACTTCCAGACACTCCCAGAAACGTTGAGAAACTGTGTAGCGGAGGAGGTGGGATTCGAACCCACGGACCCGTGAAGGTCACACGCTTTCCAAGCGTGCCGATTCGGCCGCTCTCGCACTCCTCCAGCAGACGAGCGTTCCGACGGATCGGGCGACTCGAAGCAGTTGACAACGATACATGCGACCGGCGCGTAATGGGCATGCGAGTCGCGACGTTTGGAACGAAGTGACTGTTATCCTGAGCGTGCGCCCGCTTTGGGGTGTGACGGTCGGGTTCTGTGCAACGTAAGTTCGTGAACCGGGTCAGGGCCGGAAGGCAGCAGCTCTCAGCGTTTCCTTGCGTGTGCCGCAGGTCGCCTGACCGTCACTCCCGAAAGCGGGCGCATTTTTTCTCTTTGGCGGGCTGGGTCGTTGGAGATCCGCGGGCGGCGCTCCCGTTGCGACACGTGGGTGATTCGGCGCGCTCCGAAAGGAACACGACGTAAAGACAAGGTAAAGACCGTTTCGGTCAGTACTGTCGTTCCTAGAGCGGGTACCACCACTAGGAGAAAAACCAATGCTTACCGAATTTCGCGAGTTTCTAGAAAAGTTCAATGTCATCCCTGCAGCCATCGGCCTCGTGCTGGCGTTGGCCGTAGTCCCAGTTATGGATGCGGTCGTAAACGTCATCTTCTCGCTGATTGGTAAAGCCGGCGGCCTCGAGGTGAACTTCGACGAGTGGAACCCAGGAGACATTCCTGTGGGCGCACTCGTGACTGCCTTGGTCACGTTCATCTTCATTGCGTTCGCTGTGTTCATGATCGTCAAGGCAATCGCGAAGGCCGGTGCCAACACCGCACCTGCCGAGACTCCAGATCAGGTTCTCCTCGCCGAGATCCGCGATGCACTCAAGGCAAAGTAACGCAACGAACTCACTGCAGTTTCACAACTGAAGTAATCGGGCGCTGGCTACGGCCAGCGTCCGTTCGCGTTTTCGAACCAATACGCTCAGCTCATGCACCCAATGCAGGTACTGCACTCGATGAGCAGCGGCGGCGACACCCCGAAAGGTATCGACCGCACCACCGTCAAACGCGTCTGGGGATTCTCGAAACCCTACCGGACCATGGTTATTGGCTTCATTGCTCTGATCATCGTCGGCTCGATCATCGCAATCATCCCGACCTTCGCGTTCCGCGACATCATCGACGTCGCTATCGTCGAGGGCAACACCGGTCGCCTCAATTGGCTCGGGCTCGCCGTGGTGCTCTCGGCAATCGGCGCAGCGGCAGTATCTATGGTCGAACGGTGGCTCTCGAGCCGCATCGGCGAAGGCATCATCTACGACCTTCGAGACAAGCTCTTTCGCCACGTCCAAGGCATGCCGCTCGGCTTCTTCACGCAAACGCAAACCGGCGCACTAATCTCACGCCTCAACAACGATGTGATCGGCGCCCAACGAGCATTTACCACGTTCCTGTCCACCGTCATTGGCAACGTCATCAACCTCGGCATCACCCTGGTTGCGATGTTTGCCCTCGAATGGCGATTGACACTGCTCAGCCTCATCATCTTGCCGTTTTTCCTTATCCCGTCGCGTCGAGTCGGCGCACAGATGGCCGACATCACCCGAGAATCGATGTCGCTCAACGCCTCGATGAACACCACGATGACCGAACGCTTCAACGTGAGCGGAGCCATGCTCGTCAAACTCTTCGGCCGCCCGCAGTCCGAAGCCGACGAATTCAGCGATCGGGCAGCACGAGTCCGCGACATCGGCATCCGTTCGGCGATGCTCGCCCGCGTCTTTATGACCGCAATGACGTTGGTCGGAGCATTGGGCACCGCAGCGATCTACTGGATCGGCGGCCGCATGGCAATCAACGGAACCATTTCGGTCGGCGACCTCGCCGCGCTCAGCCTGCTCGTCGTGCGCGTCTACCTGCCACTCACTGCGCTCTCGAATGCTCGAGTCGATGTCACCAGTGCGCTCGTCAGCTTCGAACGAGTCTTCGAGATTATCGACATGGAGAACCCGATCCAGGACGCCCCGGACGCCACCGATTTCTCGGCCGTGTCGGGTCGGATCCGCTTCGACGGCGTGCGCTTCACCTATCCCGGTGCGAACGAATCGACCCTCGCGTCGCTCGAAGAAGGCTCTGGTCGCCGGATGCCCAGCCGCGGTCCGGGCAAGCACATGTCGGCCGGCATCACCCCGGTCACCGAGACGGCGAATGCCGCTCCCATCGAAGAACGGGAAGTGCTCAAGGGCATCGACCTCGACATCGAAGCAGGCCAACTCGTCGCGATCGTCGGCCCGTCGGGTGCGGGCAAGTCGACGCTGCTCAACCTCGTCCCGCGCCTCTATGACGTCACTGGTGGCACGCTCGAAATCGACGGCCGCGACATACGAACCGTCACCCAAGAAAGCTTGCGCCAGGCCATCGGCGTCGTGAACCAGGATCCGCACATGTTCCACGACACGGTCGGCGCCAACCTTCGCTACGCCAACCCCGACGCCACCGACGAGCAACTGATAGCCGCTGCGAAAGCCGCCCGTATCTTCGACGTCATCGACGCCCTCCCCGAAGGATTCGACACCGTGGTTGGCGAGCGTGGCTACCGGCTCTCCGGTGGCGAGAAGCAGCGCCTCGCAATCGCCCGCATGCTGTTGAAGGACCCGTCGATCGTCATCCTCGATGAGGCGACAAGCCACCTCGATACCGAGAACGAGCATCTCATTCAACAAGCCCTCGAAGAGGCACTGAAGGGCCGCACGTCGCTCGTCATTGCGCACCGCCTGTCGACGATCACCTCGGCCGATCAAATCATCGTCGTCGACGACGGCGTCGTGGTCGAGCGCGGAACACACGAAGAGCTTCGTAAGCTCGGCGGCCTTTACGACTCGCTCTATGAGAACCTGCTCCGCGTCGACGTCACCGCATAGAGGTTTCGAGTAGTTAGAGACCGAGCAGCTCCCGAATCGACGATCGCTTGAACGAGGTGCACGTGTGCAACGCGAACACTGTGATCTTCACCTCAAGTTGGTTACGCACTCGTTCGAGGTCGTCGTTGGTTGCGGCCGTTGTTCTGCTGCTTTTTGTCAGATCATGGGAAGGACCGAACCTTCGATAGGAAACCAAAATCCCGAGGAGCTGTGACACTGCTGCGAGGTAGGGTCGGTCTCGTGGAAACGCCGCTCACCGACCAGACCCCTGAGCACTCGACCGCTTTGGGCGAAGCGGCCGTGCAGCAGATCGCCACGGGTGCGAGCACCCACGATCTCGCCCCGTTTCGGTCGAAGGTCTGACCCCGTTGGCACGATCGACGGTTTGATCCCAATGGCAAGGTTCTAACCCCGTGGCGCGGTTCATCCCGAAGGAGAAGATGACCGGCACCTTCGCCGAGTTGCTCGCTTCACCCGGCGTCGAGGAGACGAGCACCTTGCGATCTTCTCGGCTTGGATTCATGGCCTACCACGGCGGCGAAGTCGAGAAGGTCACCGACGTCATCGCGGCCGACGCGGCCGCCCGGTCGAGAACTTCCTACTACGGCGTGACTCAGACGATCGAACCCATTCGCCATCTCGCGTCCGCTCGGGTCGACCCCGGCGACTCGGAGTGCTTACGAACGTTTCTCGATCATGTGGATGCTGTCATCACTATTCACGGCTATGGCCTCAAGACCGTTGGCACCGCGCTACTTCTCGGTGGCCAGAACCGCGACCTCGCGCAACATGTCGCCACCCATCTGCGGGCGGAGCTCGACGACTACGAAGTGGTCGATGACCTCGAAGAGATCCCCAAACAACTTCGTGGGCAGCATCCAGATAATCCGGTGAACTTGCCCAAGCATCACGGCATCCAGATCGAGCTACCCCCAGCAATCCGATGGCACGCCGCAGGACGTCACTGGTCCGACTTTGGTGATGATGGACGTGCGCCCCACACCGAAGCCCTGATCGCCACGTTGGCTACGGCCGCGACCGAGTGGATCGAGAGATAGTTGCTAGGGATCTCGCTACTGGGCTTCTGGGTCGAAGCCCGGGGTGACAAAGATCGCTGCGAATTCTGTTCCCGACCAGAGCCGATAGCCGGTGATTCCTTCGAAGGCGAGAGCTAGGCCATAGTCAGCTGCGTCCAGCGTCTCAGCCGCCAGCTGGCTCACACTGCCTGCCGGACAGATCGATAGGTCGATACCGGTAAAGGCAAGAACCGTCTCGGCATTTGCTGTTGCTGGCGTGAACACGAATTCGAGTTCACAGTCAATGGATGTGAGAGTTGCGTTTGATCCGGCGATGGTCAGGAGTGGAAGTTCGATGTCGCTCGGAATACCTGAAAAGTTCTCACCCTCCCGGGTCAGTTGATGGGTTCCGTCGAATGAACCGAGAGGTAGGGGCAAACCCTGCTGTTCGAGATCCATTCGCACCTGATCGGTTTCGAATACAAGGTTTCCGCTCGCAGTGAAGCCCCACCGGCTGTCCGTACCAATAGCTCTGAAGAACACACTCGAAGCAGTCTCGACCTCGCCGCTACACCCAACCAATGTCGTATTGCCCGATGTCCTTGTCAACGCGCCCGAGTCTTCCCAGATGATTCCTGCCCCGCCAAAGCTGTTGCAGCCATCGGAGCCCCACACGGATCTGCCCTCGATGATCAGACGAAGGTCGCCAGCGGTGAATGGCACGTCGACACCGTCTTGTTGCAGCCCCACAACTACCCAGTCGCCGCTGAGCGTTGCGCCCGCCACCGGAGCATGAGCGGGCAGCCCCGCTGCGACTGTTGTGGTTGGTAGAGCAGTCGTCGACGTCGTGGTCGTCGTGCTGGTTGTCGACGTCGTGGTGGTCTCAGCCGTGGTGGTTGGGGTGGGCGCAGTAGTCGTCGAGGTGCCTTCGTCATCATCACCGGCTGGCTGATCATTCTCTTCGAGTGGGAGAACGGGTTGCGTCGCCGTGGGAGCGTTGGTTAATTCCAATGTCGTTGCCGGACCATCGTTGTTGAAATTCACAGTCCCGGCAATGACTCCGAGCCCGCCGACGAGCAGCGTAAACGCACCCGCAAGCAGCTTCATCGTGCGGCGTTGGCCTTGGCGCCTTCCGGCTTCGCTCGCAATCGCCGATGCTTCAGGCGCAACGAGATCGGCCTTTAAGGCCTCGAACGTTTCCGACAGTTCAGGATCAATTCCCATTGCTATTCCTCACAGTTTCCTCTTCGGAGAGTGTGGATCGAAGCTTTCCTCTCGCCTGGTTGAGCGTCGCGCTCGCGGTGCCGACGGCAACGTCCATTCGCTCGGCGACATCGGCTTGGGAGAGGTCTTCGACATAACGGAGAACGAGCGCAGCGCGTTGGCGGTCCGGCAATTTGGCCAAGGCGGCCAACAGGTCGAGATCGCGTTGTTCGTCGACCGACGATGCTTCGAGGCGCTGGGTATTCAGCAGCTCGATTCGTCGCTTGCGGCGGCGATGGCTCCGTTTGGCACGGTTAATTCCAACCCGTACGACCCACCCGGTGGGAGAGTCCATCTGCGATACCGAACCCCACTTTTCGTAGGCTTCGACAAACGCATCGTTCGCAGCATCTTCCGCGCGCGCATGGTCACCAACGCAGAACATTGCTACTGCGGCCAGCACGGAACTGTGCTGGTCGGAGTACCAATCCTCGAAGGCAGTAACCGTGCTCGTCATACTCTCCTATGTTCTGAGGCCATCTGAAACGTTTAGTCGCGTATCGGAATTTTCTCACACGAGCTTCAGTCCCAAGGCCATGACTATCAATGCCGCGGCGAACAAGCTCGACTGTCACCAGCCGGAGGTAACGTCGCTGTCGTGGATAATCCGCTGTTTGAAACCGAGCCTCCGCCGGCACCACGGGATGCGCCGAGCTTCACCGTCGCGCAGCTCAACCAGCTCATCGGCGGAGCACTCAAGCAGATCTTTCCCGACGACCTGTGGGTCGAAGGCGAGATCAGCAACCTCAACCGGTCTCGCGCTGGCCACGTCTACTTCGACCTGATCGAACCGACCCAGCCTGGTGTTGCGTCGGCCGCGAAACTCTCGGTCGTTCTGTTCAGCCAGACCAAACAGATCGTCAACAACCAGCTGAAGCGTCAGAACGTGGGCGCGATCAAAGACGGCATGGCGGTCCGCATCCGCTCTGCGGTCGACTTCTACGAAACCCAAGGCCGCCTCCAGCTTCGAATGACCGGCATCGACCCGCGCTACATCCTCGCCGCAATGGCCGCCGAGCGCGACGAGCTCATTCGCCGCCTAAAAGAAGAGGGCATCACCGAGGTCAACAAGTCGCTCCCAATGCCACCGGTGCCATTGCGCATTGGTCTTGTAACGAGCGAGGGCAGCGCCGCCGAAGCCGACTTTATGGACGAGCTACGCGGGTGCGGCTTCGGCTTCCGCGTGGTGCTCTGCGATAGCCGGGTGCAGGGAGACCTCGCACCGCAAGGCCTCGTTGCGGGCCTGCGAACCCTCTATACCCGTGACGATCTCGACGTCATTGCGGTCATTCGTGGCGGCGGTGCTCGTGGCGATCTCGCCGTGTTCGACAACGAAACACTCGCTCGGACGATCGCAGCATCGCCGGTTCCAGTCTTCACCGGCGTTGGCCACGAAATCGACTCGTCGGTCGCCGACGAAGTTGCCTACGCCGCGCTGAAGACACCGACCGCCGTCGCCGCCGCACTCGTCAACTGCGTGAGCGGCTACGTCGAACATGTCGAATCGCAGTGGCACAACATTGCTGGTGTCGCGGCTGCGCAAACCTCCCTGGCACAACGCCAGCTTTCGGATCTCGCCAAACGCAGCGCACGCGCCGGGCGCGACGGCCTGAGCCTCGCCGACCAACGCCTCACGTCTCGAGCCGATCGCGCCACCCAGGCGGGCCGACGAACCATTTCACTCGCCGAGCAGCAGCTCGAAAGCCAAGTCGCCGAGCTCCCGAAGCTCGCGCAGCGGATCATCAAATCCGCCACGACCGATCTCGGTCATATCGAAGCACGATTGCACGCATCAGACCCGGCGGTACTTCTCAAAAGGGGCTGGTCGATTACCCGCACCTCGAAGGGAGATGTCGTTCGAACCGTGGGTGATGTCAGTTCTGACGACACACTGGTAACCGAGGTCGCTGATGGAACCATCGTCAGCACCGCGTCGTTCGTCGAATCCTCACCAGTTGATCCCGAAAAGGACACCAGTTCGTGACCACCACTGAAGAACAAGAGCTCAACTACGCAACGGCGGTGATCGAGCTCGACGAGATCCTCGCCGAGTTGGAAGACGATTCACTCGACGTCGATATCCTCGGTGACCGCGTAAAACGGGCGTCCGAGCTCATCACCTTTTGTCGTGAACGGATCACCTCAGCACAGACTCAGGTCGAACAGATCGTTGCCGATCTCGAACAGCTCGGCAACGACGAATGAGCGTTCCTGAAGCGCTGACGATCCCCGCAGGGCGAGTCGACGACCGGCTCCGCGAGGTGCTCGAGGGCTACCGCAAAGAGTGGGCCGAGCTCGACCCGTTGTTCGACGAGACCATCGAACTGCTCAGTACGCTCGTTCTCGCTGGCGGCAAGCGCGTCCGCCCTGCCATGGCGTATTGGGGATTTGTTGCCGGCAACGGCGACGTGTCAGGTCCCGAGATCGCAAACCTTGGCGCTGGCCTCGAACTACTCCAGGCCTTTGCCCTGTTCCACGACGACGTCATGGATGGGTCGCCTACTCGCCGAGGCGTGCCCACTGCACACGTGCAGGCCATTGCGAACCACGAACAGGGCAACTGGGGCGGCGAAGCCCGCCGTTACGGCGAAGCCGTGGCGATTCTCGCTGGCGATGTGTCGTTGGTTCTCTCCGATGTTCTGCTGGCCGACGTCAACGCCGACGTGCGCCGCCTCTGGAACGATCTTCGAATCGAAGTGAACCTCGGCCAGTTCCTCGACGTGGTTGGTACCGCACGCGGTGATGTCCCCTTGGCGACAGCCGAACGAATCGTCGAGTACAAGACCGCTCGCTACACGATTGTGCGACCTCTTCAGATGGGCGCAGCGCTCGCAGGTCGGAACGATCTCGAAGAATCACTCGGCCGGATCGGCACTCCCCTCGGCGTTGCGTTCCAACTGCGCGACGACCTCCTCGGCGCGTTCGGATCCCCAGACGTCACCGGCAAACCAGTCGGCGACGACCTTCGCGAGGGCAAGCCGACACCACTTCTCGCCCGGGCGCGTGAGGCAGCGTCAACGTCGCAGCTCAATTTGCTCGGGTTGGTCGGCACGAACCTGACGAGCGATCAGGTCGCCGCAGTGCAAACCATCTTTATTGACACCGGGGCTCGTGAAGCGATCGAGAAGCAGATCGATCAACTCACCGAAGAGGCGCTCGACGCGATTGCCCGCACGCCAATGTCGGGCGAAGCCACCCATCACCTCACCGAGCTCGCAACGTTTCTGGCATCTCGCACCAGCTAACGAACCCGCATTGGCGGGCGTTGGCGAGCGTAGGCTGATTCGGTGGCCACACCTGAGCAAATTCTGTCCGAAGCGAAGCGGCGTCGTACCTTTGCGATCATCTCGCATCCTGACGCGGGCAAAACGACGCTCACGGAGAAATTCCTGCTGTACGGCGGGGCACTCGGCACCGAGGCAGGGTCGGTCAAGGGCAAGAAGGGCGGCCGATCTGCGACCTCGGATTGGATGGAACTCGAACAACAGCGCGGCATCTCGATCACCTCGACCGTGCTGCAGTTTCCGTATCGGGATCACATCGTCAACCTGCTCGACACTCCAGGCCACCGCGACTTCTCCGAGGATACCTATCGCGTCCTTGCCGCCGCCGACGCTGCAGTCATGGTTCTCGACGGGGCCAAGGGCATCGAGCCGCAGACGCTCAAACTCTTCGAGGTATGTCGCGATCGCGAAATCCCCATCCTGACCTTTATCAACAAGTGGGATCGCCCGTCACTGTCGCCGCTCGAGATCCTCGACGACATCGAAAAGCAACTCTCACTCACCCCAACACCACTGTCATGGCCAGTTGGGTCGTCCGAAGGTTTCCGCGGTGTTCTCGACCAGCGAACGGGCGATTTTGTTCGCTTCACCCGAACCGCTCGCGGCGCAACCATCGCCCCTGAGGAAATCGTCGAACCGGGAAGAGCCATCGAAGAAGAAGGCGAGCTATACCAAGACGCGGTCGATGAGCTCGGCCTGCTCGAAGCAGTCGGGGCTGAATACGACGAAGACACCTTTCTCGCAGGCATTACGACGCCGGTGTTCTTTGGATCTGCGCTGACCAACTTCGGCGTCCGGCTGCTCCTCGATGCCGTCGTCGATCTCACCCCGTCGCCAACACCAAAGACGTTCACCATCGACAACAGCAAAGACAACAACAGCAAAGACAACAACAGCAAAGACGACACCAGCAAAGACGACACCGCCGAGAAACAGACGCGTGATCTCGACGCTCCCTTCAGCGGCTTCGTCTTCAAGGTGCAGGCCAACATGGATAAAGCCCATCGGGACCGCACGGCATTCTTCCGTGTGTGCAGCGGCAAGTTCGAGCGGGGCATGGTCGTCACCCACGAGACCACGGGCAAGCCTCTTGCTACCAAATACGCCCACACGGCGTTCGGCACCGACCGCGAAACGTTGGACGAAGCATGGCCGGGAGACATTGTTGGGCTCGTCAATGCGAACGATGTGCGAATTGGTGACACGTTGTTTCAAGACCAAGCAGTTGCGTTCGACCGAATCCCATCGTTCGCGCCAATTCATTTCGCTATTGCCCGCACCAAGGACTCCAGCCGTTTCAAACAGTTCCGCAACGGTGTCAGCCAGCTGGATGAAGAAGGCGTCGTGCAGGTCCTTCGCGACCGCGACATTGGCGACCAGGCTCCGGTGCTCGCAGCCGTTGGACCAATGCAGTTCGAGGTGGCGACGCACCGCCTTGAAAACGAATTTGGTGCACCGGTCGAACTGTCGATGACGAACTACTCGGTGGCACGACTCACCAATGAAGAATCGATGGTGGAGCTCCGCTCAATGCAGGGCGTCGACGTTCTGGCCCGTGCAGATGGCACGTTGCTCGCACTCTTTGAAAGTCCGTACTGGCTCGACCGATTGGTCGGCGAACGGCCCGAGCTGATGCTCGAGAAGCTTGTCGCCGGCGCAATGTAAGCAAGAGATCGAGCCAATCGATGTGCGAGGTGTCTGAGACCGAGCGTTTCCAGTTGTCTGTACGCTCAGTCATTCTCGAGGTCGAAGATCTCCTCGATGCAATCGGCGCATCTGGGGTCGTACCGCGCCGCGGAGTGCTCATCGTCGTCGAGAGTCAACTGGCGGTCCTCAAACAGGTGCACACCGACCTTGAGAGCAAACCGCTCACCCAACGGTTGCGGGCGATGGCACAATCGACCATCGGCGTGCTTCGGCCGCTACTCAACAGCATCGAGAAGTCGGCTACAGATTCTCCGCTTCCACCGCTCGATGCTTGCCGACGATCCCTCGACCACCTCGCCGGTGTGCTCCACCAGTAGCGACGACGCAACCATCTCGCCTTTCGCTACCCGGCGGTAACATGACAGGGTCTAGGAAGATCTGAGTCCGAGGAGAACCACCCATGAGCAAACTTGTTGAAGGTCGCGTCGCGGTCATTACCGGAGCTGGCCGAGGCATTGGCCGCGAACATGCACTGTCGCTAGCAAGCCACGGAGCAAAGATCGTGGTCAACGACCTCGGCGGCGACCTCAGCGGTGAGGGCGGAGAACTCTCCCCCGCACAAACCGTTGTCGACGAGATCATCGCCCTCGGCGGCGAAGCGGTCGTCAATGGCGCAAACGTGGCCAACTACGACGAATCCAAGGCCATGATCGACCAGGCGATCGAAACCTTCGGCGGCCTCGACATCCTCATCAACAACGCAGGAATCTTGCGCGATCGGATGATCTTCAAAATGGAAGAGTCCGACTGGGACGCGGTCATTGCAGTGCACCTGAAAGGCACCTTCAACCCAACGAGCCACGCAGCAAAGTACTGGCGTGAACAGAGCAAGGCTGGCAACCAGCCAGACGCCCGCATCATCAACACATCGTCACCGTCGGGCATCTATGGAAACGTCGGCCAATCGAACTATGGCGCAGCCAAGGCTGGCATTGCGTCCTTCACGACAATCGTCGCCATGGAACTCGCCAACTATGGCGTGACCGTCAATGCCATTGCCCCGGCTGCCTTCACCCGCATGACCGAGAACCTTCCCGGCTTCTCCGATTTCACCGACGAGCAGAAGGGCGCCATGGACCCTCGTTGGATCGCAAACGTGGCCACGTGGCTTGCATCGCCAGAGGCGTCGGGCATCACCGGACGCGTCTTTGATGTTGTGGGCGATCGTGTCGGCGTGGCCGAGGGTTGGGTTCTTGGCCCCAACGGATCTCAGACCGATGACCCCGGAGCGCTCGGCGACGTCATGAACAAGATCTGCAGCGAAGCTCGTCTGAACTCGAACATGTTCGGTAAGCCACAAGGCGGCAACGGCCGTCCGAGCTAGCCCTGCACTGTGGTTGGGTCAGCCGAAGCTGGCCGTCCCGGCCGGAGCGAGCACAACCCAGGTTTGACCTGGTGCAAGATTGATCGACGAACCATTGCCATCGGTGAGCGTGTACGGATCGTGCCCACGAGCACGCGTATACCCGCCGGTGGTAATCGTTCCATCTCGCAAAACCCACGCCTCACCCGAACCAACCGTCACTGCGTCGACGGAATTCGCGTCGATTTGGCTTTGGGTATAGGGAACGAAGAGGACGACGACGTTCTCCGGCGCGAGTGCTGCGCCGTCGCGTGTGACGTGTTGGCTGCCGCTCTGCGAACGGGTCCAGGTCGAACCGTTCCAGTCGAAGCGATATGACGAGCGAGCGCTGAACGATACGGTCGATGCCGACCGCGCAGTTGTCGAGTTGTTCGGCCCGTACCGAAAGATCGCCGTGGGGCTACCGCCACCGCAGGCCCCGAGGCCAGCAGGACTCACAAAAAGGTTGTCGGGTGCTCGGAAGCGGCCATCTCGGACGAACGGCGAACGATCGGTGTTGGGGAATGGCGTGAGCAGACCGTTGCTCGCCGCAAAGTTGATCTGGCGGGCAATGCCTTGGTTGCTTCCCGAGTAGCCAAAGATCGGGTTGTTGAGATTCTCGGTGAGTTGGATGTCGGTCGTGCGCCCAGAACGCACTGGCCCAACATTTGGCGGAAGCGACGAGTGAAACACCGAGAAGAACCGTGTGGCCGACGCTTCGATACGTTCTTCGAAAACGATGTCAGCCTGGTCGAGCCCAATCAGGGCCGCACGACTTGCCGAGCTGTTGTTCGAGACCTTCACGACAACTGCGGGCAGTCCCGACGGAATTGCTGCGGTCACGCCAGTGAATGGCGCTGTTCGATTCGTCGCGGCGTTCAGCGATCCACACGGCGGTGAGGAAATCGTGATTGGTTGCGCTGCCGGCGACGGAGCGTTCAGAACAGTTGGAGCGGCCGCCTCTGCGTCGGCGGCATCGGTTCGTATCGCCACAGCCTCCGCCCGGGCAATGGCGGCCTCCTCCTGGAGCTCGGGAGTGATCAAGCGACCGTTTGCGAACGGATAATCGCTGATCTCCACTTCGGCGATGACGCCTGTTGCTGGCGTTGGCAAGGCATTGGTCGAGTCGCTCTCGACTTCGTCCACCAACGCAATGGCAGGCGCAGTCGTTGTCGAGGATGCCGTTGCTGAGGCGGTTGAGACATCGTCGTTGTCGCCGCCGACGAACGTGATCAGCACCACGACCATCGTGATCGCCAAGACTGCCGGTACTGCTGCGATCTTCATGAAGTTTGCACGCTTGCTCGACGTCTCCGCCTGCTCGGTTGACGAACACATATGAACCTATCGACCTTCGCATGCAAGAACCAAGCCAACCCACAGCACGCATCTAGGTTCTGGCAGTATGAACGTCTGGGGCTGTCGTACTGTCGAGGAACGGCATATCCAATAAGGGAGAAGTGACATGCAACCAACGGGTATTGCTGAGTGGGCCGCTGTACCGGACCGTCATCCGGTCGGAGCTTTCGTGGCCGGCGTCGAGCTGGTCATTGTGCGCTTCGACGACAACCATTCGGTGATGTATGGCCGCTGCCAACACCGCGGCGTGCTCATGGCCGATGGGCATATCTCTGGTGAAGACATCATTTGCGGGGTTCATGGCTGGGACTACGGATTCCGGACCGGTATCAGCAGTTACAACAACGAAGAGAAACTGCATAAGTTCAGCTCGTGGGTCGAAGACGGACAGCTCTTCGTCGATGCCGATGAAATCGCCGCATGGGAGGTTGAGAACCCCCAGGCCGCATATGACTACTCCGCCTACCAAGGCCGCTACCAGGACTCCCACGGAACACCCGACGAGCCCCATGTTGCACTCATCGGCAAGCTCGCAAACGAGGGCCTTTCTACCATGGGCCATCACGGCCCGGTGACGTCGATGGGCGTGTCGCGTGAGCTGCTTCCCAAGTGGGACGACATACAGATCGTCACCGCCCAACTCGCTCGTCGTCCGTTGCTCGACGAGGCCCCCGTGGCCACGAGCACGATCATCGGCCCGAACGCGGCCAAGCCCGTCGAGTTAACAATCCCGCTATTTGTGAGCGACATGAGCTTCGGGGCGTTGAGCGAGCCCGCCAAGGTATCGCTCGCTCGCGGCGCTGAACTCGCCGGAACCGCTATCTGTTCGGGCGAGGGCGGCATGTTGCCAGAAGAGCGGGCAGAGAACAGCCGATACTTCTACGAGCTCGCAAGCGGCCGCTTCGGCTGGAGTCTCGACAAGGTCGCCGATGTAGCTGCCTTTCATTTCAAGTTTGGCCAGGGCGCAAAGACCGGGACCGGCGGCCACCTGCCAGGGAAAAAGGTCAAGGGAAAGATCGCCGTCGTACGCGAGTTAGATGAGGGCCAGGACGCCATTTCTCCGGCGACGTTCCCCGACCTCGTAACCGTTGAGGACTATCGCGAGGTAGCAGCGCAGGTACGCGAGGTATCTGGAGGCATCCCGATCGGCGCCAAGCTTTCGGCCCAACACATCGAAGCCGACCTCGACGCCGCAATCGAGATCGGCGTCGACTACGTCATTCTCGATGGACGGGGCGGCGGCACCGGAGCCGCACCCTCGGTCTTCCGAGATCACATTTCAGTGCCAACAATTCCGGCGCTTGCTCGGGCACGGCGACACCTGGACTCTGTCGGCGCGAACGTGACGCTCATCGCGACAGGCGGACTCCGCACCCACACCGACTTCGTGAAGGCCCTCGCACTCGGCGCCGATGCCATTGCGTTGTCGAACGCACCCATGCAAGCCATTGGGTGTATTGGCATGCGAGCGTGTAGCTCGGACAACTGTCCGGTCGGCATCGCCACGCAGAAAGAAAACCTGATCTCGAGGATCGTCGTCGACGACGCAGCAGAACGTCTGGCTCGGTGGTTCGACGCGTCGGTCGAGTTGATGACGGTTCTGGCTCGGGCATGCGGCCACAGCAGTCTCGACGCTTTCGAACTGCGCGACCTCACCACCTTTGACCGTGACCTGTCGCATCTGGCTGGCATTGCCTACGGCGGGGTCAACCCGTAGGCGTCGTTACAGATCGAGAGCGATGGCCTTGAGATAGCGCCCTTGGGCAAACTCGACCGGATGATCGATGCCATGACCAAAGACCTGCTCGCGAGTGGCGGTCCGGCCGTGCGTTCGGACCGCGGCTTTCACGGTCGCCACGAGGTCGTCCTCGGTGACGCGAGACGAGCATGACGCCTGCAGCAGATGTCCGCCGGGTGCAACGAGTCTGGTCGCGAGGTCGGCGAGCTTGCGGTAGGCGCGCATTGCCCCGTCGCGCTCGCTGGCGTTCGAGGCAAATGATGGCGGGTCGACAACGACCACGTCGAAGGTCTGCCCCTGTGCACCGAGTTGGGCCATCACTTCGAATGCATCGCCGACGGTCGTCGTATGTGTGGTTGACGAGACGACCCGTTTGTTGAGCGCCATGTTGGCCTTGGCCGTGTCGATGGCGGGACGAGCAATGTCGACCGAGTGCACAAGGGACGCTCCCCCGGCTGCTGCGTACACCGAGAACCCACCCGTGCACGAGAACACATCAAGCACCGAGATGTTGGGGTTGGCGAGAGCAGCGATGTGCTCGCGAATGTGCTGGCGGTTGTCTCGTTGGTCGAGAAAGTGGCCAGTCTTTTGTCCATGGAGCACGTCGGCGTTGAACGAAAGCCCGTTCTCAAGAAACGGCACCGGACGATCGACCGGCTCGCCGAAGACTACTTCGCCGTCGGTCAGATGGGCATCGCGCACGGCGCTGGACGCTGCGGCTAGCCGTCCGAGACGAAGGACGACCCGCGACGGTTTGTTGATCTCTCGCAGTGCAGCCAGCACCTGGTTGAGGTGCGGAAGCCAACACTCCGAATAGACCTTACACACCAGTGTCGAATCGTAGCGGTCGACAATGAGTCCGGACATGCCGTCGTTCTCGCCGTGCAACACCCGCCAACCAGTCGTCCCCGTAGCGGCAAGCGAGGCCCGTTTCGCAACCGCAACGCGCACCACGTCAAGCCAGAACGCGTCGTCGATCTGCGTTGGCTTGCCGACGTGAAGCACCCGAATTCGGATGGGCGACTGCGGATCCCACAATCCAATCGCCGCGAAGTTGCGGTCGGAGTCAAAGATGACCGCCAGCGATCCTGCGGGAGCGGCAGCATTGGAGTTGGACACGATGGCTTTGTCGTAGATCCAGGGGTGGCCGCCCCGGACCTGCCGGAGGGCATCGGGCGAGACGCGCACGGCGAGTCGACGGGTCGGCAAAGCTGGCAGGTTAGGAATCATGAGTCTCGAATCGACGCTGTGCCGCTAGCCGGCCGCAGCGACCAGCAGCGGTGTCATCTCGGCGACGAGGTCGTCGAGGGTTGCACCTTCGGGGAGTGGAATCAGGTTTGTCGACATTGCCCACGCCACGTCATGGTCTGGCAGGTAGGCGCCGTAGCTTCGGAACCCAGGCACGCCGCCGCCGTGAGAGATAACCCGCACGCCGTCAACATCGCGTGCGTCGATACCGAGCCCGTAGGTGACGTCGAGGGTCGGTGCGGTCATCTCGGCAATCTGGGCGTTGGTGAGGATGGTTCCGTCAAAGAGCGCCTTCATGATTGCGCTAACCGATTCGAGCTGCGCTTCGTTGCCGCCGCCGGTCCAACCAGCAGACGCTGTGGCTTCTTGGGGCAGGGTGAGGAAGTCGACCACGGGTTCGTCGTTGATGGTGAGCCCGAGCTCGTCGGGTCGGCCAAGCAGTGCGGTTCCAGCCACGTACAGCTCGGCGCGGCCGTAGCCGTTGACCACGTTTTCGGGAGGGAACTCTTCGGGAGTGAGGTAGATGTTCTCGGCCTGCGAGGGTTCGAAAATACGTGCACGCATTTCGGCTGCGGCACTGTTTCCGGTAACTGTCTCGATGACGCTGCCGAGCGAGAAGAAGCCGCCGGTTTCGTAGCTGTACTGCTCGCCGGGGGCGAACAATGGATCTTGTTTGGCGAGCCACGCCGTGATCTCTTCGGGCTCGAATGGTTGGTCGAGTCGAGCACCGGCCTCGACATAGAAGCCCGGCGCAAGCGCATATTCGACCAGACCGTTGGTGTGGTTCAGGAGCTGGCGGATGGTGATCTCGCTCTCGTACTCGAACCCCGAGAGCCATCCGGGCAGATAGGTCTGTACCGGCTCATCGAGTTCGATCAGCCCTTCGTCGACAAGTTGCAGCACGATTGCTGCGGTCATGGGTTTGGTAATCGAACCAATCCGGAAATAGTCGTCGACGTCTACCGGGGTATCGGTGGTCAGATCGACCACGCCGTTGGCGAGGTTGATGGGATCTCGGCCGGGCAGGCGAACAGACAGCGACACCGCAGGCATGGCGCCGCGCTCTTGCCAGTCGATCATGACGGCTTCGATCTCGGCGATGAGCGCTTCGAAATTCTCCTCTTCAGATGCGCCGGGGAGCTCGTCTTCGAGCGCGTCGTCTTCGTCGGCAGCGCTCTCGTCGGCAGCGCTCTCGTTCGTTGTCGTCTCGGGGAGTACCTGGGTCGTCGACGACGTGTCGGTTGCTGGCGTGGCCTCGTCTACCACCGCTGCGCTCGCACAAGCCGTCGCGATCAGGGAAAGCGCCAGCACGAGAACACACAATGGGCTAGTGCGAACAGTGGAGCGCGCGACGGGACGGTGCATCACTGGAACCTAGCGCTTTACAGCAAAGAACCCAGACCGAAGGGCCTGGGTTCCTTACGTTCAGTGCACGCTTTTGTGGAGCCTGGGAGAATCGAACTCCCGACATCCTGCTTGCAAAGCAGGCACTCTACCAACTGAGTTAAGGCCCCTTGGGTCTGACGAGGTTACCCGTCTCCGTCGGCGTTTCGTTTGCATATGTGATCGTTCTGTAGCCTTCGCCGATGTCCGATGGCTCCGCTTCCGACGCAGTGCCACCGGGCCGAGACAGTGTGTCATCGGGCCGAGACGGCCTGT